>JBDQJC010000012.1:0-63606 GCA_040264055.1 Planctomycetota bacterium | reverse complement strand
TCGCATCAGCCGTGATCAAGCCGCAAGCATGGCGCGAGTCTACCGCGCGTTTAAAGCCGACCATAAGTGGATCACCGGTGCCGATGACTTGGCGGCCGCGGCCTTGCTAAGTAGCGAGCCCGGCACACCGCGCAGCGTCGCAGCGAACGCCGAGAACATCTATCAATCGCTGCGCCAACGCAAGTACACGCGTGGGAATGCACTGCAGATGGTCTCGCACCTCCTCTGCATGCACGACGAGGCCGCGGAAGTCAGCGTGCGGCGCTTCGATGAGATCTATCGCGCCTTTAAGGACCGCGGTCTTTGGATGATGGAAAGTGATTACGACGAGATCGCCGCGCTGTGTTTCGTCGAAGCGTCGACTAGCAAGATCGTCGAGACGACGCTGGCGGCCCGCGTCAAACTGCGCGAGAAGAAGTACCGCCTGGGCAAGAACGAGAACTTCAGCGTCGCAGCCTGTTTGGCAATGCTGGAACTGCTGAACGACTCGCGCTCAGCTCATGACGTCCATGCCTTCACGATGATTGTCCGCATTCAAGCGATCATCCAGGCACAGCAGGCCGCGGTTGCGGCGAGTGCTGCGGCTGCCGCGGGCGCCGGCGCGGCGGGCTAGATCGGTCGGCTCCATCCAACTTGCTCAATCGCACCGCTACAACTGAAGCGGAACGCTGGGTAGTTTGATGCGTCGGATCTCGGGCGGGCCTTGGCCTGGGTTCGGATTTGCAAAGTCGGCGTAGTCGGGCCAATGGCTATTGGCGACGAAGTAGAACCAGCCTTCGTGAACGAGGCCAAGCGTTGGTTCGCGCCATTCCGGCAGCCCGGCGGCGAGCACCTGCCAATCGGTGATCGCCGTGCCGTCTTTAGAAAGCGTCAGATAAAGGATGCGTTGCGGTGCGAAGCCGTTTTGAATCGCGACGAGGTGATGCGCATCGGCAGCAGCCAACCCGTCAATGCCAAGATCACATAAGTCCTCGGGGATCACGAAGGGGCGCCTCTCACCGTCCGAATCGATCCGGTGCAAACCCGAGGAGTAGTCGGCGAGGTAGACGCCCCCGACTGCTTCGGCCATACCTTGCGGCGAGGACAAGGGCGGCCCTTGCAACCAAGCTTCCATCCACGGGCCATCGCCCGCGCGCGGAGTGTCCGGTGCAATCACCCGCCAAACCATGCCGCCTTCGCCGTCGGATGCGAGCACGGTGCCGTCTTTCAGGACCGTGACGTCACCCAAGGCGGCTGGCTGCTCACCGGGGACGGGAATCACGGACTCGCCGCCCCCCATCGATGTCGGACCGTGGCTAACCAGGTCATGGATTTCCTGCTTGTCCACTTCGATTCGGTAGAGCAAGGATCGACCCGCTGGCAGGTCTGGGAAAGCAGAAGGAAGGGGGTCGCCGTCGGAGACAACCTTGCCCGGCGGCGTGGCGGCTGTCGCCCAAAGCACGCGCCGAGTGGGGTCAAAGGCAATGCCAAAGAACCCGCGGCGGAGCGTTTTCGTCGCAACGGATGCGGATCTCGAACTCAGAACATGGCCAAGGGCGACCGTGCTGAGGTACCAAGTGTCGGTAGCCGCGTCGTATGCAAGCCCCTCCGGAAGGTAGTTCGACGATCGGGAAAAGAAGCCGAAGGTCTTCACGAGCGGCGTTTCGCCGACGGGTTCCGTGTTGGCGGCAAGCTGATCGGCGATGCGTTCAAAGCTCTCGTCTCCGTGCATCGATTCAAACGCGGGTTGCTTGCGCACATCCAGCCCGACGCCCATGCGCGCCAACTTTCCGAGCAGCAAGCGCGCGCTTGCGGTGTATCCCGCTTGTGCCTCCAAAGCCGCCGCGTTGTAAATCAGCGTTGGATGGTTCGGCCTCAGGGCCAAGGCTTGGCGCATCGCCGCGAGCGCCGCATCGGCGTCCCCCGCTTGATCCGCTTCCGCAGCGGCAGCGAAAGCTGCGCGGGCCAAATCTACGCTTGCTGCCGGATCAGCGTCGACCGGCGGAAGGCTCTGACAGGCCGTCAAGCCGGCGAGGAAGAGGAAGCTCGCGGCGTACATGCGTGCCGTCCGGGTGCTTGGAGCGAAACTGGACATCAAAAATCCCGAAGGAGACAAGCGGGGCGGCCGCGAACGGACGAGGTCTGTGCGACACGAGCGAGCCGTGCCCGTAGTCTAGACCCGTCCCCGAAGCCCCGGTATGACCGACCCCAACCAAGATCCAACGCCCGCGTCGCCCGAAGACGCCAAGCCAGCAGACGCGTATGCCGCCGCGTCAGAAGCGCCGCCGAGCCAGCCCGTTTCACCGCAGCACGATCACGCGCATTCGCACACAATGCCCAACGCGAACTCGCTCGAGATCATCGTGCGTCCGCTGCCGAAGATTATCTTTTTCTATCCGATCTGGATCGTGTCGATGATCTTTGCCCTGTTCCCCGAGCCCGGCGCGCTGTCCGGGCAACTTTGGATGGGCATCTTCTTCTTCAATCTGCTCGTCATCGCAGCTGACTTCAACGAAGAACGCTCCTTGATCATGGGTTTGACAGCCGTCGCCACCGTGCTCGCCTTGCTCTACTTTGATGTGCTTGGCGCCGTCGGCGGTTGGTTTGCCGACTTGCAGCCGGTCATGAACCAGACCTTCTACGCTTTGATCTTTGGCGGACTTTCGCTGATCTATCTGCTGGTCTGGATCCGCAGCCGCTTCGACTATTGGACCTTCCGGCCCAATGAAGTCGTCTACCGCTACGGGCTGTTCCCCAAGATGAAGCGCTACTCGACCGAAGATCTGCGCTGGGATAAAGAGATTCCCGATGTCTTAGAGCGCCTACTCGCGGGCTCCGGCCGAATCATCTTGACCACCCCACACGAACGCCATCCGGTCATCATCGAACACGTGGTCCGAATCGGAAAGATCGATGACAAGATCGCCGATCTCCTGGGCGTGAAGGCGGTTGTGCACACCGACCCACAAGGTCGCTAGCGCGTTTCCTGCAGGGGTTTTCCACATGCCGGCCGCTTCTCGCCTTCTCGCTTGAATCGGCCGGCGCAGGCGGCCATGATCCTCGGCCCATGGTGACTCCTCCAGTCCGCCTCAACCCCGAGCAACAGGCCGCGGTCGAGCACACCGAGGGCCCGCTCTTGGTACTTGCGGGCGCAGGAACCGGGAAAACGCGGGTGATCACCGCGCGCATTGGCCACCTGCTGCGGAATGGCATTCTGCCCGAGCAGGTCTTGGCGATGACCTTTACCAACAAGGCCGCCCGCGAGATGCGTGAGCGCATCTCCGAGATGGTCGGCAAAGAACGCGCCGGCTTCATCACGATGGGCACCTTCCATTCGTTTTGTGCGCGGCTGCTGCGGCGCCACGGCGAAGTCGTCGGTCTTCCGAAGCAGTACACCATCTGCGACTCTTCCGACCAACTCGCGACGGTGCGCGCAGCCTTGCGCGAACTGCGCGTCGGCGAAGAGAAAATGAAGCCGTCCACCGCGCTATCGCGGATCTCGCTCTGGAAAAACCAACTCGTCACACCGGATCAAGCCGCCGCCATGGAAGGCGACGACCAGGACGAGCTCGTCGCGCGAGCCTACCGCAAGTACGAAGCTTCCTTGCGCCGCTCACGCGTCGTCGACTTTGATGACCTGTTGCTGATGACACTGCAGGTAATGCAGAAAGACGAAGCGCTGCGCGGTCGCCTGCAAGATCAATTCCGTTACTTGCTGGTCGATGAGTACCAGGACACCAACGGGCCGCAGTACGAGATTCTGCGCATCCTTTCGGCAACCCATCGCAACTTGTGCGTGGTCGGCGATGACGATCAGTCCATCTATGGATGGCGCGGTGCCGATGTGCGCAAGATTCTGCGTTTCGACCAGGACTTCCCTGATGCCGAGGTCGTGCGGCTCGAAACGAACTACCGCTGCACTCCGGAAATCCTCGACGCAGCCAATCTGGTCATCGCCAACAACCTCGCTCGACATCCGAAGAAACTGCGTGCCTTTGAAGCGACTGGCGTTCCGGTCACTTGGCTCGGCATGTATGACGAGCTACAAGAAGCTAGCTTTATCGTCACCGAGATTCGTCAAACCGTCGAACGCGGCGAGGCCAACTACGGCGATTTCGCGATTCTGTTCCGTACCCAGTCGCAACCGCGCGCATTTGAGGCGGAACTGCGCCGGCAGAAACTCCCCTATCAGCTCACCGGATCGCAGTCCTTTTTCGACCGCAAGGAGGTTCGCGACATCATGGCCTATCTCAAGTTGCTGGCCAATGACGAGGATGAGGTTTCGCTGTTGCGCGTCATCAACACGCCGCCACGGGGTATCGGCAAGGGCACGATTGACGCTTTGGTCGGCGCCGCAACCGAATCCGGCCTGACCGCCAATGCGATCATCGATCAGGTCTTGCTCGACAAGGCGGATGGCCCCAAAATCCCCGCCCGTGCGCTCGCCTCGTTGAAAGAGCTGTTTGGCAACCTCGCCTCGCTGCGCATGCGGCTTGCACATGGCGATGACCTTGCTGAAATCGTCGCTGAGTTGATCACGCGGATTGACTACAAGACCGAGATTGAACGCCAATACGACGATCATCAAACGCGCGAGACGCGTTGGAGCGGCGTCCTCGAAGTCGTCGATTTCGCAGCCAACTACGCACGCCAAGCCCGCAAGCCTAGCCTGGACGGCTTCCTCGAGGAGCTTGCGCTCAACGCCGAGGATCAGCGCGAAGACTCGGAGAAGGAGCGACCGCAGGCGATTTCGTTGATGACGCTGCACTCGGCCAAAGGCCTGGAGTTTCTACGCGTCTACCTGGTTGGCTTCGAAGAAGGCACGCTTCCGCATAAGCGCAGCGCAGCCGAAGGCAACGTCGAAGAAGAGCGGCGACTGGCTTACGTTGGAATCACGCGCGCGAGACGCGTGCTTACCGTTTCCTGGGCGGAACAGCGCTCGCGTTACGGCCGCTTGACTCCTTGCCACGTCAGCCGCTTCTATTTCGAAGCGACCGGCGAGACCCCGCACAAGGGCTGGGTCGCCGCCGATCAGTTCGCGCAACCTACACGCTAATTCTTCAGGCCAAGCGTTGCCAAGAAGGCATCGCTGCTCGGCTCGCGCTGCAGGAAGCGGCGCACCGCAACTCCTGGGTCGACCGCGCCGCCTACCTCGTAGATCTGGCGCCGCAATCGCATGCCAGCCTCGCGATCGAAGTAGCCATTCGGTGCGTTCTGGAAGACCGTCGCCATGTCGGCGGCAATCGAATCCGCCCAGGCGTAGCCGTAGTATCCGGCGTCGTACCCGGTGAGGTGGCCCCAGTAGGCCGCAAAGTGTGTGCCTTCGACCGGCGCAAAGAAGGACTCTGCCGTCGCCTGATTCACGACCTCGGCCGGATCGCCGCCGGTGCCCAGGTGCAGACGCAGGTCGCTCAATGCCAAAGAAAGCTGGCGACGGTAGTAAATGCCCTGGGTCGCGAGGTCGGCAGCCTTCATCGACTCAAGCGTCTCGACCGGAATCTTCTTGGAAGGGTCGCGATAGTCCGCGGCGAAGCCGCTCAGGACTTCAGCATCCCAAACCCAGTTCTCAAACATCTGACTGGGTGCCTCCACGAAGTCGCGCGCCACATTCGCCCCGGCGTAACGCGTCGAGTTGGCGCGAGTCAGAATCGAGTGCATCGCGTGACCAAACTCGTGGAAGATCGTTTCGACTTCGTTGTGTGACATCAGCGCCGGCGCGTTGCCAACCGGCGGCGTGAAGTTACAAACCAATGCGACCACGGGCCGCTGATAGCGACCATCAGCCAAGCGCTTGCCGCCGATGATGTCGAACTGAGCAAAGTGGTTGTACTTGCCCTCGCGCGGAAAGTTATCCAGATAGAACATGCCCAACGGCTCGCCAGTCGAGGCATCTTTGACCAACCAAAGTTCCAAATCATCGACCCACTTCTGCGGCGCGTCGACTGGTTCGAACTCCAGATCAAAGATCTGCGCATACGCCGCAAACATGCCCGAAATCACCTGCGGCAGCGGGAAGTAAACCCGCAGCGCTTCGGTATCGACACCGAAGCCTTGCTTCATGTACTGCACTTGGTAGTAGCGGAAGTCCCAGAAGTTGATGACCGCATTCTCATCGCCGGTATCGATCACTTTCAGGCGCCGCAGCGTCTCGACCTCTTCTTGAAACTTCGGCTCTAAGCGCGCAACAAGGTCCTCGACGAAGGCCAAGGCCGTCGCGCCCGTTTTGGCCATCTTGGGCTCGGTTTGAAAATCCGCCCAACTTCCGTACCCGAGCAGCTGCGCAATCTCGTCTCGCACCGCAACCATTTCAGCGAGGATTGGTCCGTTCTCTTCGATCGCAACGCTGTAACGGGCTCGATTGCACGCCTTGCGCGTCTCTTCCTTGCGCGCATTCTGCATGACCGAAAGGTAATCCGAGGTCACGGTCACGCGCACTTTGTGGCGCCCATCTGGCTGCCGACTTGCGGCGTAAAAGGCCTCGGTGATCCCCTCCAGCTCGTCTTCGCTGAAGTAGATGTCCACCTGAGCATTCGTGATGTTGGTATCAAACTGGCTTTCGAGCTCGTTCAAGCGATTGCGCAGCACAGCAACGCGTTCACGATCCGCTGGCTCGAGATTCAAGCCGCTGCGGCGATAATCGCGCATCGTCTCCAGCATCAACTTGAGGTCTTCGCCTTCGAGTTTCGGCAGCTCTCCGCGGGTGTAACGATCAAGGAATGCCTGGCAAGCGCGATAGACGTCTTCGCGATACGAAACGGCCACCACCCACTCATTCAAGGTCGTCACCGCATCATTGCAAGCCGCGCGCATCGCCGCATCGGGCTGCGTCTCTTTCATCAGCCACATGCGATTCATGACCGTGGCAACTGGATACGAGATGTCATCGAAGCGCTTGATCGTGGTCGCGAAGGTGACGACCGAGAGATCCTGCGCGCCGAGGCGATCGAGTGCCAGGTCAGCCGTTGCCAGCACGGTCGCAACCGTGCGTTTGACGGCGGATGGGCTGGTTTCGAAGCTGGGAATCTCGAGGATCGCCCCATACGGAGCGGCGAGTTCCGCCAGCGTATTGACCGCAGGCGCGGCTTGCTCGGTCTGGGGAGCTTGAGCACAGCCCCATGCCAAAGCCATCGAGATGAGAACCATCGGAAGCGAACGCATGCTCGCATGGTAGCGCGGCCAGATCTGGTAGCGTACGCGCATGCCTGAGCCCGTATTCGTACCGTTTCGCGACCGGTACACCCCGGCCGAATCGCCCGAAGCCGAGTCCGCGCAGTTCCACGAGATCCTGCGTCGGCGGCGAAGTGTGCGCATGTTTAGCGATCGCCCCGTCTCGCGTGAAACGATCGAGAACATCGTGCGTTGTGCAAGTACCGCGCCCAGTGGTGCGAACAAACAGCCGTGGCGTTTTGTTGCCGTTTCTGATCCTGCGCTGAAGCGCGAGATCCGGATGGGCGCTGAAGCCGAAGAGCGCGAGCTATACGCACGCCGGGCAAGTGCCGAGTGGCTCGCCGACCTAGAACCGCTCGGAACCGATGAGCACAAGGAGTACCTCGAAACGGTGCCTTGGCTGATTGTTGTGTTCAAACTGACGCGCAGCGACACGGGCGGCAAGGTCTACTACTCGGAAGAGTCCGTCGGAATTGCAACTGGCATGCTGCTCGCCGCCGCGCAGGTCGCTGGCCTCAGCACCTTGACCCACACCCCGAGCCCGATGGCTTTCCTGGGCGAGATCCTGGGTCGGCCAAGCAGCGAGAAGCCTTACATGCTGATTCCGGTTGGCTACCCAAGTGATGACTGTGAAGTTCCGGAACATGCGCTCGCCCGTCGTCCGGATGACCAGACCTTGATCGTCAATCCCAGCCGCGGGGACCAAGCTTGAACTACGCACTGCTCGGCGCGCTCGCGCTCATTAACCTGTGGACCTTCTTCGCCTTTGGCGTCGACAAGCGCCGGGCACGGCGCAATAAGCCACGCACCCCGGAATCGACTCTGTTGCTCCTTTCCGCGGTCGGCGGCGCGCTTGGCGGCTGGCTGGCAATACGCGTTTTTCGGCACAAGAACGCGAAGAAGGCATTTTTGGTGCCGCTCGTAGTCGCTACGGTCGTGGCCGCCCTGGCCTGGTACACGATCTTCGACTTGCTCTGGCAGCCGAATTCGGCGGGCTAAACCAGCTCTGGAACGCGCGGCGTGACCAGCATCTGCCGCTCAAGCTCGATCTCGATCAAGCCGCCATCGGCGTCGAGCGCCCGGAAAGAGCCCTCGAGGCTGCCCCAGGCCGTCGTCAACTGGACCTCGCTGGTAAAGCGATAGCTGGCCCCCGGGAAGATCTCGGGGCGTTGGCCGCTGACGCATTGACCCAGCAGTTCTACCTGATGATGATCCGCGTCGATCAAACGCCAGCGGCGCGAAAGCAAACGGACAGGATTCGAACTCGCATTGTAAATCTCGAAGCGTAAGTGGAATCGAGTGCCGCCAACAGCGCATGCTGGTAGTGCCTGCACGCGCACCTGCACCCGCAAAACGGGGGCCTCAGTTGCTGAAATCTCGGCAGGTGAAACAAGCGTCGGCATGACAGGTGCGAAAAGACGCGACAGGATTTCCGAAAGCATAACGGGGAATTTGCTCCGCGCCAAGCGCAGGGCTCAAGTGCTACGATTTGGGCCGCTCCTCGGAAGATTCACGCCCCGCTCGTGAAACGCACTCCGTAGTAGGGGTACGATTCTCACTCCCAAACTCAGAGACAAGTCTTGGATTCGATCCACTCTTCGTCGGGACAGCTTGCGCCGCTGGTCGTTTCTGACCGTCTCCGCTCGATCTTCATCGAGAAGGGCAACTATCGATTGCGCGTCGCAACGACTCGCGAGGACATGCTCGCTTCCTGCGCCTTGCGGTTTCGGATCTTCAATCTGGAATTAGGAGAAGGTCTCCCCACCTCGTATGAAACCGGGCTCGATCAGGACCAGTTCGATGCCCAGTGCCATCACCTGTTGGTCGAGTACGCGCCGCTGCTCTCTAGGAAGTTCCGAATCGTCGGCACCTATCGATTGCAAACCCAAGAAATCGCCCTCGCGGGCGCGGGCTTCTATTCCGCCGGCGAGTTCGAACTCCAAGACCTGCCAAGCGAGTTCCTCAGTGAAGCCGTCGAACTCGGCCGCGCCTGCATTTCGGTTGAGCACCGCAATCGCTCCGTCTTGCTGCTGCTTTGGCGAGGGCTGTGCGCCTACCTCGAGGCACAGAACAAGCGCTACTTTTTTGGCTGTAACTCCCTGACCAGTCAGGACACTGAATTAGGTTGGGCGACCTATCACTGGTTGGTCCAAGAAGGCCATGCAAGCCCTGACTTCGTGGTGCGACCGCGCCCGGAATGGAGTTGTCGCCCTCCCAGCAATCTCGCCGAGGCCATGTTGCGGGTCAAGATTCCGCCCCTGTTCGCTGCCTACATGCGTTACGGATCCAAGATTTGCAGCGAACCGGCCCTCGATCGCGAGTTCGGCACGATCGACTTCTTGACCGTGCACGACATGGAAGAAATGGCGCCGGAAGAACGAGCGAGGTTGCGCTAGGCTCCCGCGCATGAGGCATTTGCGCGCATGGCTCCGGCTGCTCGGGCTCGGAGCAGTTTCGCTCGGTTGCGCGCTGTGCTGGTGGTTCACCCGTCTGTGTACGAAGAATGGGAGTGAGCGGCAGATCCGCGCCCACGCGCGGTGGGTTCGGCGTTGGTCGCGTTGGACCTTCCGCGTCATTGGAGTCCATATGAAGTGCGAGGGCGCACCGCCGCAGCGCCCCGCGGTTCTAGTGAGCAATCACCTGTCCTACCTCGACATCCTCGGCCTCTGGAACTTCGCCGAGGGACTGTTCATTTCCAAGGCCTCGGTAGCTCAGTGGCCTTTTTTTGGGCCGCTCAGCCGACTGGGCGGCACGCTGTTCATCGACCGAAAAAGAAAATCAGACCTAAAACGTGTTCGGGATTTGGCTTGCGAGCGAATCGCAGAGGGAAACGGCGTTGTTTTCTTCCCGGAAGGCACCTCGACTCCGGGATACGAGGTTCTGCCGTTTAAGCCAGGACTGTTCTCGCTGGTCCTCGATAGCGGCGCTCCGGTCCACGTCGCTAGCATTTCCTACACCACTCCCAAAGGCTCTCCGCCGGCTTCCGACGCTGTTTGCTGGTGGGGCGACATGGAGTTCTTTCCGCACCTGTACAGCTTGTTGCAAATACCTCGCATCGACGGACGCATCCGCTTCCACCCCGAGCCAGCCGTCGGCACGGATCGTAAATCGATTGCGCTCTCGGCTCATGCGCGCTGTATGGAAGTCTTTGAACGCGTGCAAGGCGCGCAGCCCTTCGACTGGAAGGGACCCGATAACCGCTAGACGCGTCACTTGACTCGCCGCCTCCTGTTTGCCTACTTGGCTGTGTTGCTGCTCTCGCACACAGTCTCGTTGTTGCGCGGTGACGTCGAACCGGAACGCAAGCCCGGGCACCAGTTCGTCGAGCTCGCGGTGCGCGACGGTGAGCAAGTTCTCGCGCGCACGATGCGTTTGAGCTTTCTTGAGCTGCCCGCGACGCAAGCCGACGCCCCCATTCTGGTCTTGCTGCATGGAAGTCCAGGCGATGGCGACGCTTTTCGCGCGATGGTGGACTCGCTGCAAGGCGACTATCACTTAATCGTGCCCGACTTACCCGGCTTCGGCGCCTCCGAACGCCGACTCCCGGATTACTCTTTCCAGGCTCACGCCGGGGCGATTCGTGATCTGCTCGATGAGCAAGGTGTCCAGCGCGCCCATTTGGTCGCTTTCAGTATGGGAGGTGGCGTGGCGCTGCATCTTGCGCATGCCGCCCCCGAACGAGTCGCCTCGCTCACCCTGATGGCCTCAATCGGCGTGCAAGAGCTCGAACTCTTCGGAAAGTACGAGCTCAACCACGCGGTCCACGGCTTTCAACTGCTCGCTTTCCAGGGCCTCGCCTGGCTGACGCCGCATTTCGGGGCACTCCGACCTGGCAATAGCGCGATCAACTATTCGCGCAACTTCTACGATTCCGATCAACGCCCCTTGCGCGGTTTTCTCGAGGCGTGGCAAGGCCCGATGCTGATCATGCACGGTCAAGACGACCCCTTGGTTCCTGCAGCGGCCGCCTACGAACACGCGCGGATCGTCCCGCAGGCCCAAGCGGAGATCTGGTCAGGTGTCAGTCACTTCATGCCTTGGAGAGAGACCGAGCTGGTCACGGAAACGCTCGCTCGCTTTGTTGATTCAGTCGAAAGCGGAGAGGCACGCACCCGCTTACAAGCAAGCCCCGAAGCGATCACCCGAGCAAAGCTGCCCTGGGATCCATCCGACGCACCCGAACTCGTCGGATTCGCTCTGGTCATCATGATGATCTTGTTGGCCGCCGCAACTTTGGTCACCGAGGACCTGACCTGCATCTTCACCGGGCTGCTGATTGCACAAGGAAGGATCGACTTCCTATTCGGCACGGCAGCCTGTTTCTTCGGCATCCTAATTGGCGACGGCCTGCTCTTCTTGCTCGGACGTTGGCTGGGCCGCCCCGCTCTCGCCCGCGCTCCGCTGCGGTGGATGGTGCGTCCGCGTGCGGTCTATCGCGCAAGCTCTTGGTTCGAACACCGCGGCGGCAAAGTCATTCTGCTGTCTCGCTTCCTCCCCGGCTTGCGTTTGCCCACCTATGTCGCAGCCGGCATGTTAGGTCAAAGCCTGCGTACGTTCTTTTTCTACTTCGCGCTCGCAGGTTTGATCTGGACGCCAATCTTGGTCGGTGTCTCCACTTGGGCTGGCAAAGAAGTGCTGGAAGCCTTGCGCGCCTTTGAAGGCTACGCCGTGCCGGTGCTTGTTCTCTTAGCACTTGGCCTGTTCCTCGCGCAAAAACTGATTCTTCCGGTCTTCACCCGTCGCGGTCGCCGCTTGCTATACGGCTCGATTCGACGCAAACTCGAATGGGAGTTCTGGCCGCCGCAGATCTTCTATCTGCCCGTCGTTCTGCAGATCCTTTGGCTGGCTTTGCGCTACCGCGGGCTGCGCTTGATGACCGCGGTCAACCCTGGAATTCCGACCGGCGGTTTGGTCGGCGAAGGCAAGTGGCAGATTTTTGAAGCCCTGGGCATGGATCCAGACGCGCCTGGTGGTGCGCGCGGACCTGCGGCAAGTTCGCTGCCGCGTAGCCTGCTCATCCCTGAGTTCGATCGTTCCGTCGGCCCAACCGACCGCATGCAGCGCGCGACGGCCTACATGGATCGCCATCAACTCAGCTACCCCATCATCTTGAAGCCGGATCGCGGTGAACGCGGTCGTGGCGTCGAGCTGATTCGGGATGACGCGCAACTCGAACGACGGCTGCGCGTCGATCACACCGCGCTGATCCTGCAGGAGTTCGTTCCGGGTCTTGAGTTCGGCGTCTTCTACGTTCGCGAACCGGGGGCAAGCCAAGGCAAGATCCTTTCGATCAATGGCAAGCAAATGATGAAGCTGACCGGCGATGGTGAGCGCACGCTTGAGCAGCTGATTCTTGACGACGACCGCGCAGTTCGCTTGGCCGAAGTTCACTTCGAGTACCACGCGGAGCGGCTCTACGAGGTGCCGGAAGCCGGCGAATCGATCCACTTGGTCGAAGTCGGAGCGCACGCGCGCGGCACCATCTTCCTCGATCGTCGCGAACTCAACAGCGAGGCCCTGCGCGCGCGCATCGACGAGATCGCGAGCGCCTTCCCTGGCTTTCACTTTGGCCGCTTTGACCTGCGCGTTCCCGATGAGCAAGCACTACGCGAAGGCCGCGAACTGCGCATCCTTGAGCTGAACGGGCTGACTGCCGAGGTCGCGCACATCTACGACCCAGAGAATTCCTTGTTCGCGGCGTGGCGGGACATCATGCATCAATGGCGCCTCGCCTTCGCGATTGCCGCCGCAAATCGGCGCGCAGGTGCCCGCCCCTCCAGTTGGCGCGAGATTCTGTCAGACTGGGGCCGGGCCCGACGGGAACACCGCAGTCGAGATCAAGCCTTGCTCGAAGCGGAGATCGCCGATGAAGAAGCCCGAGAAAAGCCCGCAACGGTCGCGACTCCTGCGCCGTCTGTGGGTTAGACCCTGCTATGCGCCTGCTGCTCTTCCTGCTCTTGCCCCTAACTGCGCTGACCGGTGCAGCCTCGATTACCTGGGAAACCGACTTTGAGGCCGCGCGCGAGCGTGCGACCAGCGAGGGCAAAGTGCTGTTTTGCGCCCTCAATATGGATGGCGAGAAGGCCAATGACCGCATCGCCGAAGATGTCTACACCGACAAGGACGTGGTGGCGCTCAGCGCAATGACGGTCAACTTGCTCGGCTCGCGATTTGAACACGGCGAAAAGTGCAAGCGCTTCGATGGACTGGCTTGTGCCGACCATCAACAGATCGAAAAGAGCATTCGCGGTGTGATCCTCGACGCCGAACCTGGCGTCAACATCGTCGCCCCGCAGCACATTTTCGTCGGACCGGATGGCAAGGTCTTGCTGTCGGTCCCCTACGAAGTCACCGCGCGCGAACTGCAATGGTGCTTGGTCACGGCAATCCTGAAGGTCGACCCCGATGCCAAGGTCAGCATGCCCGCCAAGGCGCGCGCACCCAAGCGTTTGATCCAGGCTGGCGTGCTCTCGCCCGGTGGCGGCGATGCATCGATCACTCCACTGTCCGAACAGGAAGTCGAATCCACGATTGAGGCGATTCGCAACGGAATGCGAGCCGAAGAGCGGTCCAACGCCATGCTGCGATTGGTCGCCACCGACGATGAAGCCGCGATTGAGTTCATCGACATCGAGCTTGGCGGGGTCAAATTGCAGCGCCGCAAGCCGCTGATGGTGCGCATCATTCGTGCCATGGGTGCCGTTTCGCCGCCCTCCTTCGCTCCGACCCTAGAGCGCTTCTTGAAGTTCCCGGATTCACAGATCCGCATGGAAGCTGTCGCCGCACTAGAGCAAATCGGCAATACCAAGATGGTCAAGGAGCTTCGTTCGGTTTACGGCAAGGAAGACTCGGCGCGCGTGGCTGCACAGATGATTCGTGCGATTGGCGTGATCGGCGTCGAAGACAAGAGTGCACGCTCGGCCGTGATCAAAGCAGCCGGCGATAAGAAAGATGACGAGCTTGCGGCAAATGCCCTGTTTGCGCTTGGCCTGCACGCCAGCGACAAGAAGGCTTGGGCAGCGATTGAGACCGGCTTGAGCCACGCAAGCCCACGGCGACGTCAGGCGGCTGCGCTGGGCCTTGCCCTCGGCCGCGCTTCGGATCGCATCGATGCTCTCAAGGCCTTACGCGAAGCAGAGGGCGACGAAGAGGTCGCCGCGACCTTTGATGCCGTGCTTGCGGTGCTTGCCGGCGGCCCCATTTCGGGCCTCGCCGAAACGGCTGCCAAGGTCACCGGCAGCGATATCCCGCGCCCGCGCTTTTTCGGCGGTCAAACCGGTGCCGAACAGGCACCGAGCGAGTGAAGCGCTTCGGCCAGCCGCCGATACTGCTGGATGTCGTTGTAGAGTTGCGCGGAAACGCGCAGCCCGCGGTAGCTCGGTAGGCCGTCGCGCCCGCCCCAGTTCACGACGGGCACCTCGATGCGATACTGCTCGCGGAGTGCCGTCTGCAAGGGATCCCAATTGTCGAAGGGCCGCGCATCCAGCAAAGGCAGGTCGATGGTCGCCATCGCGCCGAGCATCGATTCGGGCGCGGCCGGCGATCGACCAAGCTCGTGCAGTAGTGTTTGACGTGCTTCGACAACCAGGGCGTGGTTGTGTGCGCGCACAGCGGGCCAGCCCCCTTGCAATTGCTGCTCCATGAACTGCAGTGCAGACGGGATCGCCAAGACCGCGGTTGGGTCGTCGGTACCCGTCCAATTGAATTCGATCAGAAAGCGGGAGCGATCTTGACGCGGTGAATTGGCACCGTGACTGATACAGGCCGGGCGAACCTCGGCCTGCCAGCGCTCTTGCACCGCCAAGAACGCCGCTCCTTTGGGCGCATTGATCCACTTGTGGCAGTTGCCTGTGTAGTAATCGGCGCCGAGCTTGCGCAAATTCAGATCGATCTGCCCTGGCGCGTGCGCCCCATCGACGAGCACGCGGACGCCCCGGCTTTGGACCTCGGGAATGATCCGCTCCAATGGCATGACCAGGGCAGTGGCGCTCGTGATGTGGTCGATCAGCAGCAAGCGCGTGCGATCGCTGACGCGCGCCAGCACAGCGTCGACCATCTCCTGTGGATCCGTGAGCGGCCACGGCAGCTCGGCGACGACAACTTTGCAGCCCGCTCGCGCCGCAACAAAATCGAGCACATTGCGGCACGCGTTGTACTCGTGGTCGGTGACCAGCAGCTCATCACCCGGATCAAAAGGGAAGGAACGCAACACCGAGTTCACGGCGTAGGTGGCATTCGGCAGAAAAACCAGATCCTGAGCGGCCGCGCCCAAGAAATCTCCCAGCTCGTCGCGCACCACGTCGAGACGCTCCTCAAGCTCGCGGGCCAAGAACTCAATCGGCCGCGCTTCCATCAAATCGCGCAAGCTGCGCTGCACCGATTGCACCGGCTGCGGGCAGGATCCGAAGGAGCCGTGATTCAAGAAAGTGATCGACGGATCGAGCGGCCAGGGCGAGGAGTCCGGAGTGCTCATGGATCCCCAATGTACCGCGGAGTATGTTGATGGGATGGCCATGCCCCTCTTGCGAGCTCCCGTCCTCGCCTTCGTCCTTGGCGGAGGGCTGTCGGTCTGGACGTATCACACGATCACCGATGACTCGGTGCTCCAGCAACGCATTCAAGAGCTTGAGCTCGAACGGGATGCCCTGCAGAAGCGCGTCTACTTCTTGCGCGAACGCGAGCGGGTCGCGCGGGTGCACGTCATCGATCAACAACTCGACCGTGATTCGCCCGGACAGAAGCGGACCAGCTTTCGCTTCGAAGAACTCGACGCGGACGGCACCATCTTGGGCGAGCCTCGCGAGTTCACGGTCGACGGCGATTTGCTTTATGTCGATGCGCAAGTCATCAAGTTTGATGATGAGTTCCTTGGCGAACACGAACTCGAGCGCGGCACCACCCTGCTCCTTTTCCGCCGCCTGTTTGGCGAGTTTCAAGCGCCGGCCGACGGCTTCACGCTCGACTCGCTGCCGCGCGCGCCACGCCCGTACTCAGCCGAAGAGGCCCCAGATTCCTTCACCAACGAACTCTGGAGCAACTTCTGGGACTACGCCAACCGACCCGAGATCCTCGAGAAAACGGGGGTTCGCGCCATGCATGGAGAGGCTCCTTACATCCGGCTCGAACCCAGCCGCAGCTATCAAATTGAGCTACGCAGTAGCGACGGGCTTACGATTCGCGCTTTTCGCGACTGACTTCCACTCGGGCGACGATCTCGAGTCGTAAGTCGTTGGCCTGCTCGACATCCGTCCAGGCCAAGGGAAAGCGTGGCCGAGCTTGAATACACCATTCGGGCGCACCGATGGCATCGAGCGCATCCGAGCAAATCGATTCGCTCGAAACTGGCCCGACTTTCCGACTTCCTAACTTCCCCCCACCAACAGAGAGCTCGAAGACTGCTTGGAGCACATTTGTCCCCGGTAGAAGCACGAGGTCGAGATACAGTGCGGGCCTGTCTTGATGCTCGACGAGCATCCCGAAACAGCGCGTTCGATCATCGCGGAAGACAGATCGAATCGTAGGTCGGTTGGAGGACTCCACTCAACCTCCTAACGGGAAAGCCGCCGCTTTCCCCCGCGAATAATTCGAGTTTTTGCTTCGAACCCCAACGTTTATCGGTGAAGCCGAAAAGCGCGGCCCCGGCCGCGCGGTTTAGGCCGAAGCTTGTTCCAGCACGCCCGAAACGAGCGCCGCAAGTTCGTTGGGCCCCGTTGCAGGGCTGCTTAACCAAGCCCGCAAGCATGGCGCACCCTGGGGCTGCTGAATCGCGTCGACCCAGGCGATCGATTGGCTCCGCAGATTCGCCGCAATCTGCTCAAGCTCCTGCGCGGATTGCCTGCCGGGCGGGAGAAAACAGACCACCGGAACATCGTCTGCCCCCAGCAAAGTGCAACCCGCGGCCCGCAGCAGCTCGCGCAGTTCGTCGGCACGCTGGCAAAGCCGGTCCAGCGAATCGGCGTAACCCTGGTGACCAAGTTGAGCGAGCCAAAGCAGGAAGGGCAGGCCGGCTGCGCGGCGCGCTCCCAACAGGCCCGAGCCGCGTGCCTCCGCTGCGCCGGCGGTGGTTGCCGGAAGCCGTGGATCTTCAACCGCAAAGGCATGGCTCATGGGACGCGGATGCCGGCACAACAGGAAACCAGCGCTTCCCGCCGCGGGCAGGCCACCTCGGGTTTCGGTCGCAAACGAATCGGCGTAGCCCGCGCCATCGAGCAAAGGGCGCAGTTGCCGGCTATAGACGCCGAGCCCGAGCCCGTTGCCATCGACATGAACCCACATGCCTTGCACACGGCCAAACGCGACCAAACGCTTGACCGGATCGATCGCGCCAGTCGACGCAGCGCCAGCCCCGACGGCGACAAAGAAGGGGGTGTCGCCCTGCCGCGCGTCATCGATCACCATGCGCCGTAGTGCGCTCGGGTCCAGACGACCGGCCGCATCACAGCTGACCGCGCGTACAGCCTCGCGGCCGAATCCCGCAGCATGAGCGCGTTTCTGCCACGGACCCAAGATAGCCTCCGAGCAGTACATGCGCGCGCGCCCGCCTAAATCGCCTGGTGCCCCGTTGCTTTCGAACTCTGGAAAGCACTGGGTCGCTGCGGCGATCAAAGCCGCAAGTTGCGCTTCTTCGCCCGACTCGCAAACCCGCGCCACCGTGCGCTCGCTATCCATGCCAACGGCGCGGACCAAATCGGCAAGTAGCAAATTCTCGAGTTCGGCGGCTCCTGGCGCCAATTCCCAGGCCGCTGGCAGCAAGCCCAAGCCTGCTTCCAAAGACGCCGCTGCCAAAGTGGCATTGCGCGAGCCAAGCGCGATCGATCCAAAGTACTGGCCGTGATCACCCTGCGCACTGGTGGCGCGCAGTAAAACGGCGGCCGCTTGCATCAGGTCCTCGCGCGGCACGGGCTGACTGAAATCGATGTGCTCGGCGAGCTGAGAACGCAATGCCCCGGGGCTTCCCGGAGCCACCGCTGGAGCGCCTCCGGCCTCGGCAAGCGAAGCGATCAGGCGCTCGATCTGATCCACCAAAGAGTCCATCGCGGCTTATCTTAGGCGAGCGAGGGTGCGATCGGCGCATCCCATGCGTGTCCGACCGCGCGCGCGGCTTCCGCTTCGTCGATTCCCCACACAGCCGCCAGAGATGCCAGTTGATCGGCGCCAATCTTGCCGACACCGAAGTACTGCGCTTCCGGGTGAGCGAAGTAGAAACCCGCGACCGATGCGGCCGGGGTCATGGCCCAATTCTCGGTCAGCTGTACGCCGAGATTCGACACTGGATCGAGCAAGGCGAAGATCGATTCCTTGAGGCGGTGGTCCGGACAGGCGGGGTAGCCGGGCGCCGGACGAATCCCTCGATAGCGCTCGTCGATCAGATCCTGATTCTTGAATGTGCCGGGAGTCTCGTAGGCCCAAATCTCTTGCCTCACGCGCTCGTGCAGGCATTCCGCCATCGCTTCGGCCAGTCGATCGGCGAGTGATTCGACCAAGAGAGCCGCGTAGTCATCGTGTTGGGCGCGATACTCGGCGGCAATCTCCGCGACGCCGTCTCCGGCCGTCACCGTGAAAACGCCAAGGTGATCCTGTGCGGACGATTCAGCCGGCGCGATGAAATCGGCCAAACTGCGGCAGACGCGTTCGCCCGCTTGCCGCTGCTGACGCATCATGGGAAGACGCTGCAAGAGCTTCTGCTTCTGCGCATCCGCGTAAACACGGATTTCGCGCTTGTCGGCGTCGGCCGGGAAGAATCCGAGCGCTGCATGGGCGCGCAACCGGCCTTCGGCAACCAGTTTGTCGAGCATCGCGATGCCATCGCGGTGCAACTTGCGTGCTTCGGTTCCGACGATCGGATCGTCAAGGATCGCTGGGTAACGCCCGGCAAGTTCCCAGGCGGAAAAGAAGGGCGACCAATCGATGCGCGGGAGTAACTCTTCGAGCGGGTACTCGGAATAGACTCGCACACCGGTGAAGCTCGGCATGGGTACGGACTCACTATCAAAGCGCAGCCGCGGGGTTCGCGCTTCAGCCGCCGCGAGCGGCCACAGGCTGCGCGTGACCTGCCGCTTGGCTCGTTCCACGCGTGTACGCTCTTGGCGTTCGGCAACTTCAGCTGCGTACGCCTCGCAGCGCTCCGGCGACAACAGCTCTTGCACGACATTGACGGCGCGGGATGCATCTGGAACATGCACCACCGGGCCGTCATAGGACGGAGCGATGCGCAGCGCGGTGTGCGCGGCGCTGGTGGTCGCGCCACCCACCAAGAGCGGAAGCGTGAATCCCGTACGCTGCATTTCCGCCGCGACGCGTTCCATCTCGATCAAGCTGGGCGTGATCAAGCCCGACAGGCCGATGATCTGAGCTCCCCAGGCCTGCGCTTCGTCGAGAATCTTCTGGCCAGGAACCATGACGCCGAGGTCCTTCACCTCGTAGCCGTTGCAGGCCAGGATCACCCCGACGATGTTCTTGCCGATGTCATGCACATCGCCTTTGACTGTCGCCAGCAAAATCTTGCCGCGACTCTGCGCATCATCGGTTTTCTCGGCTTCGAGGTGCGGCTGCAACCACGCGACCGCTTGTTTCATGACGCGCGCACTCTTGACCACCTGAGGCAGGAACATCTGTCCGCTGCCAAACAACTCGCCAACCACGTTCATGCCAGCCATCAACGGGCCTTCAATGACTTGCAGCGCCGTGTCTTGGCGGGCCAAGGCTTCGGGCAAGTCTTCCTCCAGGTGCGCCGTGATGCCATGCACCAAGGCGTGGCTGAGCCGCGATTCGACGGACTCATCGCGCCACAGCGCGCGTTCGGCCTCGCGCGTGGAACCACCCAGGTCCTTCAAGTCCTCGGCCATTTTGATCAAGCGCTCTGAGGCATTGGCACGCCGATTCAAGATCACATCTTCGCAGGCTTCACGCAGCCCCGGCTCGATCTCGGAATAGACAGCAAGCTGCCCGGCATTCACGATGCCCATGTCCAATCCGGCCTCAATCGCGTGGAACAGGAAGACCGCATGCATCGCTTCCCGCACATGATCCAGACCACGGAACGAGAAACTCAGGTTGCTGATGCCGCCGCTTAACAGCACCTTCGGCGCGATCGCCTTCAGCGCGCGCGCCGACTCGATGAAGCTGCGCGCGTAGTCATCGTGCTCTTCCATTCCGGTTGCGACCGCGAGCACGTTGAGGTCAAAGATGACCTCCTCGTCCCGGAAGCCAAGTTCTCGCAGAATCTCAAGCGCCCGAGTGCAAATCGCAAGTCGCCGATCGACGTCGACCGCCTGACCTTCTTCATCGAACGCCATGACCACCACTGCGGCGCCGTAGCGCCGCGCCAGCTCTGCGCGCTCGCGGAAGCTTGCTTCCCCATCTTTTAGACTAATCGAGTTGACGATGCCGCGGCCTTGCAAGCAACGCAATCCGGTTTCGATGACTTCCCAGTCCGACGAGTCGACCATCACCGGCACGCGGCTGATGTCGGGCTCTCCTGCAAGCAGGTTCAGGAAGCGCTGCATCGAGGCCGGGCCGTCGAGCAAGGCTTCGTCCATGCAGACGTCAATGATCTGCGCGCCATTCTCCACCTGCTGACGCGCGACCTCGAGGGCCGTTGCAAAGTCCCCCTCGCGAATCAGGCGCGCGAAGCGTCGTGACCCGGCCACATTGGTGCGCTCGCCGATGTTGAGGAAGTTGAGTTCTGGCCGAACGACAAGTTCTTCCAAACCCGAGAAACGAGCCAGGCCATCGGGAGCTGCCGGCTTGCGCGGGGCAATCCCGGCCACGGCTTTTGCGATCGCTCGAATGTGGTCCGGCGAGGTGCCGCAACAACCACCCACGAGATTGACCATGCCGTCGCGCGCAAACCCGCGCACTTGCTCGGCCATCGCTTCAGGGCTCAAGTCATAGCCGCCCAAATCGTTGGGCAACCCGGCGTTCGGATAACAGCTCACGAAGCACTCGGCGACCCGGTGGATCGTGTCGAGGTGCGGCCGCAACTCGGTCGGCCCAAGCGCGCAGTTGAAGCCCACCGCGAGCATCGGGAAGTGACGCACCGAAGCGTAAAAGGCCTCGACCGTTTGGCCGGACAGAGTCCGCCCACTGGCATCGGTGATCGTCCCCGAAACGATGACCGGGACGCGCCCCTCGAACTCCGCACCGCCCTGCGCACGATCGGTGAAGACACTCTCAATCGCAAACAAGGCGGCTTTGGCGTTGAGCGTGTCGAAGATCGTCTCGACCAAGAGCACATCCGCACCGCCGTCAAGCAGACCGCGCGCTTGTTCGGCATAAGCTTCGACAAGCTGCTCGAAGGTGACGCCGCGAGCGCCGGGGTCTTCGACATCGGGCGAGATCGACGCGGTGCGATTCGTCGGCCCTAATGCGCCCGCGACATAGCGCGGGCGGCTGGGGTCTGCTGCGGTGAAGGCGTCGGCCTCTTGACGCGCGACGGCAGCAGCCGCTTTATTCAAATCGTAGACCGCTGCTTCGGTGCCGTAGTCCGCCTGCGAGATCGAAGTGCCATTGAAGGTATTCGTTTCGATCAGGTCTGCGCCGGCTTCGAGATAGGCGCGGTGAATCCCCGCGATGACCTCGGGTTGAGTCAATGAGAGCAAGTCGTTGTTGCCCTGCAAATCGCTTGGGTGAGCAGCGAATCGCTCCCCGCGAAACTCGGCCTCGCTGAGGCCATGCGCCTGAATCAAGGTGCCCATCGCGCCGTCGAGCACCAAGACGCGTTCGCGCATTACCTGAGCGAGTGCCGGGCGCCGCCGCGCGGCTGCTTGCGGGTCATGCTTTTCTGAACTCATCGCCGATCCTCCAATGCCTTCAGCAAGGCCACAGCGGCCTCCGTCTTATTAAACGGAGCTGCAAGTTGAAAACCTGCAACCACACCACGCAAGGCCTCGATCGTTTCGAGCGCGATCGCCACCCCTTCTTCCGCCGCTTTCCCGGAACGGTCGGCCTGACGCATACGTTCCAACACCGCGTCGGGAACGTGCACACCCGGAACCTCGGAAGCCAAGAACTCTGCATTGCGCAAGCTGCGCAAGGGCCACACCCCGGCCAGCAGCGCGGGGCCCTGCGGCGGCAGCTCCGGCAGGCGCGCCAACAGACCTTCTACGTCGAAGATCGGCTGGGTAATCGAGAAGTTGATCCCTGCGCGCACCTTCCACTCGTAACGGTGCAACTCGCGCTGCCAATCCACCGCGGTCGGATTGAGCGCAGCGCCATAACAGAAGTTGGTCTGCCCACCCAGTTCGTTCCCGCCGACATCGAGCCCATGATTGAGGTTGTCAATGATGTTGCACAAGCCGATCGCGTCGACATCAAAGACCGCGGTGACGTCCGGATAGTTGCCTTGATAAGGCGGATCTCCGGTGATCACCAACATATTGCGTAGCCCGAGTGCGTAGCCTCCCATGAGGTCGGACTGCATGCCCAGCAAGTTGCGGTCGCGACAGCAGAAGTGCACCAAAGTCTCGATCCCGAGCTCTCGTTCGATCAGGTGCGCGGCAACCGAATTCGAGATGCGTGCCGAGGCGCGCGGGCCATCCGGAAGATTGATCAGATCCGCGCCAGCGGAACGCAAGATCGCCGCAGCTTTCAATAAGCCGGTGGTATCCGGGGTGCGCGGCGGCAGCAACTCAATCGACACCGGGCATTGCTCGGTCGCGAGCAACTGCCCCAGGGTCGAACGCTCTGCTAATGGCTTCGGCTCGCGCGGGCGCTTCTCGATCACCCGAGCGCGTGCCACGGCTTCGCGGTCTCGCTGGCCACGCTCTTGCGCGCCCACCGCGCGTCCTGCACGTGCCATCGCGCGCACGTGTTCTGGCGTGGTTCCGCAACATCCGCCGAGCAAGGTTCCGCCGGCTTGCAAAAAGCGGCGCGCAAAGCGGCCAAAATAATCGGGGTTGTTCTCGTAGAACACCCGGCCATCCAACTGTCGCGGCATGCCCGCGTTCGGGCGTGCCGAGATCGGCAAGTCGCCACATTCCATCAAGGTGCTGGTTGCACTGAGCACCGCGCTCGGGCCGGAACTACAATTCACTCCGATGGCGTCGACCCCTTCTGCTTCGAGTCGGGCATAGACTTCTTCCGGGTGCGCGCCGCGCAAGGTAACCCCGGCACTTGTCACCGTGAAATGCGCGATCAAGGGCAGATCACTTACCTCGCGCACTCCGCGCACGGCTTCGACGAGCTCATCGACGCTTGAGAAAGTCTCGAGCGAAATCGCGTCGATTGCCTGCGCGGCAAAGAGTGCCGCCGACTCCCGGAATGCCGCTCGCGCTTCGTCGCGCGAAACGCGGCCGAAGGGCTCGATCTCGATCCCGGTCGGCCCGATCGCTCCGACCACAAAGCGGCTGTCACCGGCAGCCTCGCGCGCCAGACCCGCCGCAGCCTCGATCACTTCCGCAAGTCGTCGCCCTTCTTCGAACTTGGCGAGGCGATAGCGATTGGCACCAAAACTATTGGTATGCACACCCTCTGCCCCGGCTTCGAGGTACATGCGATGCACATCTGCAATCAACTCAGGGCGCTGCAGGTTGGCGAGTTCAAAGCACTCGTTAAAGGCAATGCCACGCTCATTGAGCGCAGTTCCCATGGCACCGTCGAGAACGAGCGGGCCGAGTTGCAAGCGCGCACGCAGGTCAAGGCGCGGCTCGGCAGCAGGAGTAGCAGAGGAAGGGGTTCGTTCCATGGGCCTGTCGTGCGTTGGGACAGGCTTCCTCTACCATCAATCCGGGCGCGGGCCGAAGCCAGGCGCGTGGTCATGCGGCGAACCGCAGTTTCCGGTAGGTCTTGCCACCTTTCCTGAATCGCGCTGCGAACCAGGAGGTTGGCCGGGTTTCGTTGGGCCTGTCCCTCCACCCGTCAAAATGGTTATGCGAAGGATAACGCCAGAGGCCACGCGTGGGAACCCCAGTTTTTTAGCGGCGCCGAGTTGGCACCCAAGCCACTCCGTCGGGGCCTCGGCCGGTCGGCAACTGCGCGACGACTTTGCGACGGACCAGATCGATCACCGCGATCTTGTCGACCGCTGCGTTGGCGACGAAGGCAAGCTTCCCCGAGGGGTGTAGCGTGATACCAATCGGGATGGAGCTTTCCCCCATTTGTCCGAGGATCGCATCGCCCTCTTCGCCGACCTGGAATGGCATCGCGATGCGCGCGAGTTCGCTGTGATCGAGCGCATCGAACAGAGTGACCGCGCCACCGGTCGCGCTTGAGACGAGCACCATGCGACCATCCGCCGTGGCCTCGGCGCGAATCGGGAATCCTGCGCAGGGCAACTCCTTGACCACCTTGAGGGTGGTCGCATCAATCACGCTGACCGAATCGTCAGCGCGGTTGCTCACCCAAACATGCTTGCCGTTGGGCGTCACGCAAACGCCTTCTGCGCCGCCGCCAGTCGGGACTTTGGCCAGCAGACCGTAGCTGCCATCCGCGCGCGGTCCGACCACCGAAGTGGATCCGCTACCAATATTCGCGGTGAAAACGCGGCCATCCGGCGCCCAGGCGACCATGTGCGTGGCGCTTGCATCACTGTCGATCTTGAGATCGACCTCGCCGGCCGGGAAGGACACCCGCCAAACCTGACGCTGCGTCTCGGCGGAAACCCAAAGATGATCTCCGCTCGGCTCGAAGACCACTCCGTGCGGACGAATCGGCGCACCCAAATCGATCGAGCCCACGACCTTGAGCTCGTCCAGATCAAGCACGGTCAAGCTGCTGCCGGGTTGCGCTTCGCCATAGTCCGCTACCACCGCGAACCGGCCGTCGGGGTGCACCGCGATTTCGTGCGGGCCCACCCCGGTCTTCAAAGTCGCGAGGATCTCGCCATTCGCGACATCAACCACACTGGCTGTGTGTGCCGCCTTGTTCAGCACGATGATGCGACCCGGATCCTCGCCCGGAGCCGCCGCGTAGCCGGTCGGCAATTCGAGCGTTGGTGCTTGCGCCGCCGCGCTTTCTTGTTGCGCCGAAACAGCAAGGCTAGGAAGCAGCGCGCAGGCAGCGAGTGAAGGAAGGCAGCGACGAAGGAGCGAGAGGGTTTGCATGACGAGCGAGGTACCGCCCCATGCTACCGGCTCAGCCGTCGATGCTCGGATCGCCAAAATCGCCCGTTTCGAGGTATTGCAACACGGCTGCGACCACCTTGGGCTTGTCCATGACGAAGGTATGCGTCCCGCGCACGAGCAGGAAGTCCTCCATGCCCTCGAGCTTGGTCTCTTCCACGGTCACGACCCCGTCATCCGCGCCCTTCAGCATCGGATTCCATCCGCCGCCGTCGCCGCGTTGCGCTGCGACCACACCGAAACGGCAATCCGGAGCCGGCACCGCACCGGCCTCATCCACCGCAAGCTGCGGGCCGACCTCGCCCATGACCATGCGAAACGGAACAAAGTCCTTCAAGGCCTGCGCGAAGGAAGAGCCCTGGCTAGGCGGAGCCAACATCGCAAGCCGACCCATCTTGAGCTGCTCGCGCCAGCGGTCATTTCGCGCGAGTGCGCTGCGCACGACGATGCCGCCGAGCGAATGGGTGACGAAATCAACTTGGCTCGCGCCATCGGCTGCCAAGTGATCGAGCAAGCCGCCTAACTGCGCCGCGTGTTCTTGCAAACTGCGTCGCGTGCTGGGGTAACCCATGTCCAAGACCGCCCAGCCCTGCGCCTCAAGCGCCTCGGCGAGCTTCGACATGGACGCGCGCGAGCGTCCCAATCCGTGCACCAGGACAACCACCCGATCCGAAGCCAATGTCAAGCCATGCTCCGTGCGGGCCGTTTCCAAGGCTGCTTCGCAAGCCGCCAAACTGCCCCAAGCTTGACGAACATTTCTTGCGTCGAGCAAACGCGCGTGCCCTGTCCAGGCATGCTGCTGGACACGCCAGCCCGCAAACCAATGCCGATCGGCCCAGAGCTGGCGGCCGCCGAGCGTGGGGAAGGGCAGGTTGGGACGGGTGGACATCGTGGAGTCAGTTTCGGAATCGATCGCCCTCGATTCCAGTGCCGCATCTTGTTGCGGCGCGCGTTGCATCTCGAAAACGCAGCTCGCGGTTACCAGGAGCAGTCCGCTACAGCAAACGAGTCGCAGCCGCAGCAAACTAGAATCTGAAATGGAAGCGAAACAGGATCGCGTGCACATCGCCCGCGTCCTCGCGATCGGCTCGGACCAAGTTCGTCTGAAAACGGATGAACTCGCTGAGATGCCAGTTCCAGGCCACGGCCATATTCAAGCCGTCGCCGCCAGCGACGCCTTCATCCTGCAAATCCAGGCGCGAGACGCGAAAGCCGATCTCATAGGCACCGCGGCCGCTGCCATTTGGATCGAAGGGCGAGCTTGGCTTAACACCTCCAAATGCGGCGCGCCCTTTCGTGTATTCGCGCACTTCGCCCGAAAGGAAATGGCGCGCTTCTAGGACCCAACCCTTCATGCCGGGGTTGGTGCCACTCGATTGATCGAAGCCCGCGTAGGTGTATTCCGCAAGAAAGGAACTCGGCCCATGAATCCATGCGGACTCCAAACCGAACAAGGTCACCGAATCCGCCGCGATATCGCCGGTGGCAATCAGGTCGGGGCCGATCGTCGTGCCCGCGCCCCCATCAAAGGAAACGAAACCATCGTCTGGGTTTCGCCAGCTAAAGCTGCCACCAAGGTGCACGCGCTCGCGACCCTCATCGGCATCCACAGCAAGCCACGCAAGACGGCTGGTCAGTGCCAGTTCATTGCCTCCGGTGCCGTCATCACTCACACCATCTTTGCCCGTCTCACGAAACACTCCGACCGTCCAGGAGCCCCGCTGATCATCGAACCCGGTTTGCCACGACACGCCCAAGTTGCGCGAGGGAAACAGCGCGTTCGCGAGTGGCCGCTCCATGAAGGTCTGGTTGTGGCCGGCTGTCGAATTCGACAGGCCGATCGGTTCGCGGAAGTGACCGATCCGCAAGCTGCCCGGACCGGCAACACCCAAGAGATCGACATAGGCGTCACGAATCTCGGCGTCCGCGAGGTCGGCGTTCAAGCGGTACTTGACCCACTCGCCTGCGTAGCCAGTCACGCCAAGGCGGGCGCGGCGCAGCTCAGCCCCATTCGACCATTTCCCGGTCGTCGATTCCAAACCGGTCTCCGGATCGAAAAAAGCCCAATCCATATCGAACTTGCCATGCACACGCAGCGTCAGCTGACCGTCTGCGGAACGCAGTTCCCAGGGGTCATGCGCCTGAGGCAAGCCAGCCGATTCCGGCTCACTCGCTCGCTGTCGCGGTTGAGCAACGACTTCCGGGCCAGGTGGTGGCGTCACGTCCTGCTGGGCAGGCACCGCAGCGAGCAGCAGCGCAAGGAGCATCGACTATTCGCTGACGTGCGAAATCTGTTCCGCTTCGTGCGGACGGCGCTCGCCCGTCTCTTTGTCATAGACGTGGAAGCTTCCCATTTCCGCGCCGTACAAATGCAGGGAAACCGTGCGCGCACCCTTCGCGGGCGAGCCGGAGCGGTGCACCAAATCAGGCGGCGCAGTGAAGCCAACCACACTTCCCGGCGAGAGTGTCACGCGCGCGTGGCAGCGCAGCCCGGCCTCGTCCTCGCCGCAGGCCGACGCAGGACAGTAACTCTCTTCATGCAACTCGCCTTCCAGAACGCCGACGATGCCCCAGGCACCGTGATCATGCACCGGAGTCCATTGGCCGGGACGCCAAACCATCGTGTAGAGCGAAAAAGGTGGGTCATGCTGCTCATGCACGAGGTGGCGGGTGTAACCCTCATCACTGCACGCAAAGGCATCAGGGTCGCCGCCGTGCGCGAGCATGTCGCGTAGAATCGGGACGAGGCGCTCGACCGCGTCTTCAGCAGTGGGTTCGTCAACGAGCGCTTGGCGACAACGATCGACGAGGTCCGGGAGACCCGGGAGAGCTTGCGAGGGATTGGGAGGGGTCATCTTGCGTCCGTGGAATCGGAGACTCCAAGGGGGAACGGAAGGCCTCCCAGGATACCAGCCGTATCCGAACTGGCAGTCTTTGCAGGAAGACCGAAATGCACCCGCCCATTCTCAAGATCGAGAGTCAGGATGAAGACATCGAGCGCTCGCCGGCCTAACACAGCATGCCGGTAGCCCTCCAGAAACTGCACCGCCGGCGCTGGGAAGCGGAAATCGGCGAACTTCAGATCAATGTCCAGTCGGCCGGTATGAATCGCGCTGCCCTCGTCGAGTACGGTGCGCAAACTGCCGGTGCGGTGCGCGTCGCCCCTGAGGGGTAACTTTTCGCGCAACGAATCGGGTAGCGCCAGCGCGCCATCGAAGCCCGAATCGAGCAGCAGACGCATCGAGTGCTCACCGACCGTGAGCGGGCAGAAGGGGACGCCGCCGCGGCCACGCAAGGGCAGCACATGGTTGCGCCCCACCGGCGGAAGTGGCGCGTCGGTATAAACCCGAACGCGATGTTGAGGCAGATCGAGCTGCACCGTGCGACGGCCAAACAAAGGCATGCCAAGCACCAACTGCACGGCCTCGCCTGAAGCGGTCCGCAAGAAGCTCAGGTCCGCGCGCAGGGCGCGCATCTCTTCGCTGGTAAAGGCGCCCCAGCTGACGGGTGGCAGGCTGGTCCCGCGCCGGTATCCCGATCCCCCGCCCCCGTCGATCGACCAGCGTCCACGCCGCAGGGGCAAGCCGAGTTCTTCGCAGAGCGCTTCATCGACCAGTGCGCGCACCGAGAGTCCGGTGTCATAAGCTGCCAAGATTTCGCGATCGCCCAGTTTGACCCGGGCCAGCACCCAACGGGAATCCGGGACCAAAGGCAGCTCCAGTTCGGGGGCCGGCAACTCGAGGAGGGTTGCTGGCACCTCGGCCACCGGGCGCAGTTCGCCGGGAAGCTCGCAGGCTCGAGGCCCGAGGACCATCACGAGCAGCGGGAGGAGCGAAACGCGCGCCACAGATCAAATCGTACGGGCCGACTGGAATCCCGTCGCTTCCTCTCCCAAGTAGAATGCTGCGAATGTCTGGGCAGTCCACCTCGGTACTTGATGACATCGTCGGCGCTTTCGTCAGCGTCGGGCGCAGTTTGCTGGCCATTGTGCTGGCGATTTTCGCCGTGTTTGCCGGCCTGATCGTGCTGGTGGTGGGCGGTGCGGCTTGGCTCTGCTTCTGGCTCGGCTACAAGCTCCGACTCACCAAGATCCCGCCGAAAGCACGATTCCAGCGACTACAGATGTGGCTGGTTGGCAAGTATGTGCAACGCAAGTTACGCAAGTCCGGCATGATGCCACCGGGCGGCGGCAACCCCTTTGCCGGTGGTAATCCCTTTGCTGGAGCCGGCGGCGCCGGACCGGGGCAGCCCGATATGTCGCAGTTCTTCCAAGGCCCGATGGCCGAGATGTTTGAACAGATGCAGCGTGACGCGGAACGCGTGCGTCGCGAACAGGCCAAGCAGCAAGGGCGCGGCAAACAGCCAAAGCCAAGCGTCTCGATTCAAAGCGAGGAAAAACCGGTCGCGCGCAAGAAGGCAGCAGCATCGGCATCGGATGCGAAGGAAATCCCGGAAGTCACGGCTGAAGAAGTCGGCGAGTTCCAGGGCTCGGTGGAAGAGCTGATTCGCCGCAAGCGCAGTTAATCAGAAGGCACCCGCCAGTTACCACCAGAGTAGCTGGCCAAACTGTTCGGTCCAAGGGCGCGCGGACTCCTGCCAGCCTTCGATCGCTTGCACCAAAGCCAAGCGCCGCGGCGGGATCTCCCACCAAACTTGGCCATCGCGTACGACGCTGCGCTGATGCTCCACCCACGCGTCGTCCTGCCAAAGCAACAAGCGGTAGCCCTCTTCCACCGCCACGCTGCGCGCCGCCTCGGCCATGACGCCCCGCTCAGCGGGTTGAGCGGGAGCAATCTGGCCCGTGCCCACCCACTCACCCGGAGTCTCAAAGCCAATCCCATCAAGGCTTCGCAGCTCTCCGGCAGCGCTCAAGAGGAACGGAGGACCCGCAGGATGAATCCCCTGTTCGTCATACCAAGCGGGTAGGTAAGCCACCTCACGACCGAGGTCCGTAAAGCGAACAAAAGCACCTTCATCGGAAACGCGACCGGCCGCGATTGGAGTCCATTCGTTGCCATCGAAAACGCAGGCGTAGGCCAGGATCGAACGGCGAGAGCTCGGCCGAAGCGGCACCGAGACGGTTGCCACCGGCACGTACTCGGCGGTCACGTCGATCATGCATGCATCGGCAAGCCAAACCGGCAGCGGTTCGGTCCCGGGCACACGAGCCGCCCAGGAATTTGCCTGACTTGCGTAGGTACGTCGGTAGACCTTGGCAAGCCTCCCCATCGGAGCATCGCACGGAATCTCAACCTCGGCAAGCTCGGGGACTCCGCGGCCAACTGAACCATCCAGCAACAAACGAGTCCAGGCGAAGTTCCCGCGTCGCGACGCCCATGCAGGTGTGTAATCCAGTGCCGCCGGGATCGCATTTGCGCGCAACGCCATCAACTCAAGATGGGCGAGGTCCTCGCCTCGCCCCCTCTTCGAAAGCAGCATCTCTCGCAGCGATTGATCGGTGAGGTGCCAAGCGTATTGCGGGCTCAGCTCGACCCAGCTGCGCGCCGAGCGCCGTATCCATTCCGCCGCCCTATGGGGATCGCGCGGATGGGCCAAGCGGTCTTCGAGCGTTGCGAAGGTCTCGAAGAGCACCCGACGCCAATCATCGAGCGCCTCGTCGCCGACCCGATGCGGGAGCACGCCTTCCAAGAACTGCTCCAACTTCAGGTCGCGGGTCCAGGGTCGTTCCCGCCAAGCGCGCACAGCATAGTCGACGTTTTGCGCAAGCTCGTCTCGAGTCAGACTGAGTAAATCACCATCGAGGCGGACCACTCCCGGGTGCAGCGCACCATGCTTGGCTTCTAATCCGGCCCACTCGATCGCAAAGGCTTCCGGGCTGAGAAAGGCCACGCGTGGAATCTCCACAACTTCGCCGGCCTGATTCAGCCAGGCCATGCGCGCATGGCCATGCCGCTCAAGGTGCATCACCAACCACTGCATCGCCGCGTGCTCGAGAGGTTGGCTTGCGGGTGAGAAGTGATTCAGTGCACGCTCGAGCTCGATTCGATTGGCTTTCGCCGCGATCAAAACTCGCTCGAGAGCGGGAGGCACCGGATCGCCGGCCTCGATCGACTGCCCCCACGCATACTCGGACGCAAAAGCAATCCAGCACACGAGATACAGGGGGAGACGACGCAAGTACGCCATGCCCGAGCATAGCGAACTTGTAGCTTTTAGGACTCCATCGTGCGATGTCGGTAGCGATCCACGGCGACCGCCGCGACGATGATCACACCGATCAGGATCTCTTGCACGTAGTTGGGCACGCCACTGAGATTGCATCCGTTGGCAAGAAAAGCCATTAAGAGAGCGCCCAGAATCGACCCAGCGATGCGGCCTTCGCCGCCCGACAAACTGGCCCCGCCAATGACAACCGCGGCGATGACATCCAGCTCTTCGCCAATTGCGGTGGTCGGGTCACCGACCGTGAGGCGGCCAAAGGTCATGACACCCGCGAGGCCACCGAAGATCCCGCACAACACGTAGATCCAAATCTTGGTTCGGCCAACGCGCACGCCACACAAGCGCGCCGTGTCTTCATTCGAACCAATTGCCAGAGTGTGGGCACCGAGCACGGTATGCCGCAGCACCATGCCGAAAATGATCGCAAGCAGCAGGGTCAGCCAGACGGCCTGCGGAAGCCCGAACATGCGCGAGTCCTCGGCTTTGCTCATCAGGTTCTCGAGCCAGCCTGCCGGCGCATCAATCTTCTGTTCGGCCGCCAACCACTTCGCTACGCCGCGCGCGACCCCCATCATGCCGAGAGTCGCGATAAAGGGAATCACGCCCAGGCGCGCAATCACCAAACCATTCACCAAGCCGCAAACCGCGCCGGTCAAGACGCCCGCCAATGCGCACAGCATTGGGTCGTAGCCAGCTTTGGCGACCGCCGCCGCGACCACCGAAGCAAGTGCGATCACCGATCCGATCGACAGGTCGATGCCTCCGCTCGCGATGACAAAGGTCATGCCAATCGCCCCCAAGCCGACGATCACCGTTTGGGTCGAAACCGTGCGGAAGTTGCGGCTGCTGAGGAAGCTGTCCGGCTCCAGGAAATGGAACAGCATGATCACCAGAAGCAGGCCAAGCAAGGGGCCAGCGATCGGCCGAATCAACTGCCAAATCTGCTGATGTGGGCGAGTCAAATCATTCATGACGCGAGCTCCGTATGCGCGCCTGTAGCAAGAGTTTCTCCCGCACCGCGCGTCGCTTCTTCCAACAAACCATGTTCGGTGCATGCCGCCACCGGACGAGCGGGCCCGAGCACACCGCGGTGCATGACCGCAATCCGGTCGCACACACCAAGCAGCTCGGGCAAGTAAGAACTGACCACAAGCAAGGCCTTGCCTTCCGCGGCGAGGCGGCCCATCAATCGATAGATTTCGACCTTGCTACCCACGTCGACTCCTCGGGTTGGTTCGTCGAGCAGCAGAACCGGAACCCCGGCGTGCAGCAATCGAGCGAAAGCAATCTTCTGTTGATTGCCGCCCGACAAATCGCCAATCGCCTGATCAGGGCCCGAGCATCGCACAGCCAATTCATCGATCCAGTGACGGGTAACTTCTCGGCGTCGCGCGTGCGAAAGCCATGGGCCCTGCAAAACGGGCGCGGCATGGCCGAGGATCAGGTTCTCGCCAAGCGACAGATTGAGCGCGAGCCCTTCTTCTTTGCGATCTTCGGAAAGCAGACCGGTGCGCGCACCGGCATCGCTGCGCGCTTGATCGGCAAATCGCATGCTTCCCCCGAGACAAGGCGCAAGCCCTTGCAAGACCCGCAGTAGCTCAGTGCGGCCCGCCCCGACCAGCCCGGCGATGCCGAATACTTCGCCGCGTCGCAGCTCGAAGCTAGCTTCGCGCAAGAGCTGCGGCCCTGCCAACTGCTTGGCTTCGAGCAAGACTTCGCCGATTTCGTGCTCGACCTTGGGGTAAACCTCGTCCAGCGAGCGACCAACCATCATTTCGATGATCTCTTGCATCGGGACTTCGCCAATCACGCCGTTGCCGACGGTGCAACCATCGCGCAACACCGTGAATCGATCGGCGATCTCTTCGACTTCTTCAAGGAAGTGCGAGATATAAATGATCGAAACTCCGTCTTCGCGCAGTCGTTTGACCACCTGAAACAGCCGTTCAGTGTCCTTGCGCGACAAGGAACTGGTGGGCTCGTCCATGACCAGCACCTTGGCTTCGCCGACCAGCGCGCGCGCCACTTCCACCAACTGTCGTGCCCCAGTACTGAGATCGGCGACACGGGTTTCCGGGCGAATGTCCGGATGCTCCAAGCGTTCCAGCGCGGCCTCCACGGCCGGGCGCATCGCTGCTCGATCGAGTCGTCCCAATGGGCCCATGCGGCGCACTTCGCGACCCAGCCAGATGTTCTCTGACACAGTCAGATGCGGCGCGAGGGTCAGCTCTTGGTAGATCATCGCAACGCCGTGCGCGCGAGCATCCAGCGGCCCGGCGGGAGCATACGCCTGGCCGTCAAGCTGCATTGAGCCGGCATCGGCACGGTGTGCGCCTGAAAGCACCTTCATTAAGGTGCTCTTGCCGGCTCCGTTCTCGCCAATCAGCGCGTGGACCTCGCCCGGGCGCACTTCCAGCTCAACCCCGTCCAATGCCTGGATTGCGCCGAAGGCTTTGCGCACACCGCGCATCGCAAGGCGTGCGAGCGGACGCGCGCCTACTTCAGCCACTTGTCGAAATCGACGTTCCAGAGTGCACGCATCTCTTCACTGTCGACGTTTTCTTTGGTCGCAACCGAAACGCCGGTGTCGACAAACTTGTCCACCGGCTTGCCGTCCAGGTGCGCGACCATCGTCTTGACCGAAAGCTCACCCATGCGGAATGGGTCTTGCAAAACCAATCCGTCGATCTCGCCCGAGCGCAAGCCCTCGAGCAGTTTGTCCGTGGCATCAAAGCCGACGAAGCGGATTTTTCCCGCACGGCCGGAATCCTGCAGTGCACGCAACATGCCGAAGGTCGTCGGCTCGCAGGCGCAGAAGATGCCGTCCACTTGTTCGTAACTGACCAGTAAGTTTTCGGCGGTCTGGAAACACTCGTCCGAGGTTGCGCCGCCGAACTGATTGCCCGAGATCACTTCGATCTCGGGAAACTCGTCGCGCATGGTGTCGAGGAAGCCGATCTCGCGCTTGCTGGTCGAAGCCGAACCTTCAAAGTAGCGCATCATCATGACCTTGCCCTTGCCGTCTAACAGGCTTGCAAGGTGACGCGCGGCGGCGATCCCCCCTTGGCGGTTATCGGTCGCGACGAAGCTCTGGTAGCCGTCCCAGTTGACCCCGGAATCGACAATCACCACCGGGATGCCTTCTTCGGAAGCACTCTTCAGGAACGGCACAAGCGCCGTGTCATCGAGCGGGCTGATGACGATGCCATCGACCCCTTGCGAAATGAAGTTCTCGACGACCTGGATTTGCGCTTCGCGATCGTCTTCCTTGCTCGGCCCCATCCAAATGATGCTCGCGTTCGATTCTTGCTCGGCCTTGCTTGCACCGCTGTGCACGGACTTCCAAAACTCGTGCGAGGTCCCCTTCGGAATCACCGCGATCTTGTAGCCACTGTCCGCATCGCTTCCACCGCCTTCGTCCGAGCCACAACCCGGAAGGAACAAGGAACCGAAGAGCAGAAGAGAGGAAGCGAGCGGGACGAACTTCATGCCTGAGGGATCGGGTGCAAGAGTTGGCCACCCAGCGTTTGAGTGAGCTGAGACGCGGCGCGCTGGACAACGGACTGTGCGTGTTCAAGGCTCGGGGACTCCCCGATCCTCGCCAGATAGGGTACGGTCAGGCTGGCGACTGCGCAGCCTGTGTGATCCAGAACGGGCGAGGCAATATCGGTGATTCCGTGCGTGATCAGACTCGGAACGCGCGTTCGACCGCTGCGTCGGATTCGGTCAATCTTCTCGACCAGAGCCGCCCTTTCTTCCTTGGTGCGTTCCACCTCGTCCTCGACGAAGATGGACTCGTCGTCCTCCCAGCCGGGGCGGAAAGCAAGCAAGGTGAGACCAGAGCAGGAATCCAGCATCGGAGCACGCGCGCCCACGCGAACCGAGAAGCCAATGAAGCCAGGAGGATCCACTTGTGCGATCACCACGGCGAAACGGCTGAACCGCACGGATAGATGGCAGGATTGCTGGATTTCACTGGCCAGCTCGTGCATGGACGGAACCGCTGCATCAAGTAGGCGCCGACTCGGCGGATGTTGGTGAGCTAGCTCAAAAAGGCGCGGAGACAAGCGATAGAGTTCGTCTTCACTGCCGCGCACGAGGAATCCACGCTGCTCCAGCACCGCAATCATGCGGAAAACCTCGCTCGGAGTCCGAGCCAAAGCCTGAGCGATTGCCGCCTGGCTCATGGCCTCGAAACGACTCGCAAGCAACTCAATGATGTCCAGACCCTTTTCAAGGGCCGGCGCCGTGTACCGTGATCGATCGGTCATGGGGGGATTTGGCAAGGGGGGCTTGCTCAGCTAGAGTTTATGAGTAAAATCGCTTTTCATCAATGAAGCTTCGCGCGCCTTTCGTCTTTGACGCACATATGCATTGCTGGGATCAGCTCAGCGGCATGGTCAAGAACGACATTCCCGTCACTCCCCTCGTCAACGGACGGATCCGGATCGGCGAAGAGATCGTGCAGGGGATGCCCCCCACCTTCTTAGATTGCCGCGCAACGGCGGAACGCGTGCTCGCCGATTGGGACGCAAACGGCGTCAGCGGAGGGGTCTTGGTTCAGGAATACCTGGACGGCGAACAGAACGCGTATTCGCTACAGATTCTTGCCAAGTACCCGGGACGATTCCGCGCGTACGCGCTGCCCGACTTCTTCCGTACCGACGACGCCTCCGCCGAAGCCGTCAGCCTGATTCAAAGTGGCGGATTTTGCGGCATCAAGATCTGCGGCGGTCACCTGGAAGGCAAGGTCAAGCTCGACGATCCGCGTTTGATGCCGCTCTATGCGTACTTGGACGAGCACGACTTGCGCCTCTCGGTCGATTTCTCCGAAGGCGAGGGTCAAGTCGCCGAACTCGAACGCGTGCTCGAGAAACACCCGCAACTGCAGGTCGCGGTTGGCCACTTTGGCATGCCGACCCGCGGGGGTTGGCCAGCGCAATTGCAGATCGCGCGCTACCCGCGCGTGTTGATTGAATCGGGCGGCATCGTCTGGCTTTACCGCGAGCAAGGGACCGAGTTTCCCGATGCAATCGAAGCGATCTTGCACGCGCGCGATGCCGTCGGCATCGACAAGCTGATGTGGGGCTCGGACTGGCCACGCACGATGTGTGACTTCACCTATGCGCAAAGCTTGGACTTTGTGCGCAAATCCCCCTCCCTTTCCGAGGAAGAAAAAGGCGCCTTCCTCGGCGGCAATGCAGCTCGTTTCTACGGGTTTCCCTCACCTGACCCGGTGCTTGTTTCGGTCCCCCCCATTACGGCCGGTTAGCACCAGATGGGCTGCTTGCCCTCGACTCCTTTCCCTCCATTCCCCTCGTGCCTAAAACTTTCTTCGTCACCGGCGCCCAAGGCTGCATCGGTAGCTGGGTCGTGCGACTCATCCTGGAGCAGGGTGATCGCGCCGTGCTGTTTGATCTGCACCACCATGACAAGCGTCTTGCACAGATCTTGAGTGCCGAGCAACTTGCCTCGGTACAACGCATCCAAGGCGATGTTACGGATACCGAAGTCGTGCACGCAGCGATCGAAAAGTGCGGCGCCGATGCGATTGTGCACCTGGCTGGCTTGCAGGTTCCCTTCTGTAAAGCCGACCCCGTGCTCGGCGCGCGCGTCAATGTCGTGGGCACGCTCAACCTATTTGAAGTCGCACGCAAGCTCGGAATTCCTCGCCTGGTCTACGCGAGCTCGGCCGCGGTGTATGACTCAGCAGAGGGACACGACCAGGTGGACGAGACAGTCGCACCTGCACCGGCCACCCATTACGGCGTGTACAAGTTGGCCAACGAAGGCAGTGCCCGAATCTATTGGCAAGATTCGCAAATCGCCTCGGTCGGGCTGCGCCCTCTGACGGTGTATGGCTTGGGCCGCGACCAAGGTCTGACCTCGGGCCCGACCCGCGCCTTGAAGGCTGCCAGCCTGGGCCGACCGTTCACGATCGGCTTCGACGGCCCGACTGATTTCTTGTACGTCGCGGATGCCGCGCGCGCCTTTGTTGACTGCGCGACCGCTCCCCTCGACGGCGCATTCATCTTCAACTTGCATGGCGAATCCCGCACCGTGCAGGACGCCGTTGCGATCATGAATGATTTGCTTCCGGAAGATCAGCGCGGACTGATTCAGATCGATGGACCGAGCCTGCCGATTGCTCCCAGCCTGAGTGATGCGGCGCTGCGCTCAGCTGTTCCCAACATGCCCTGCACCTCCTTGCGTGATGGTCTCGCCGCCACGCTGGAAGATTTTCGACGCCTGCAAGCTGCAGGTCAACTCCCCCTCGACGACATCGAAATCTAATGGACGAACGCATTCCATTCGAGCAGGCCGCGGTCGTCCTGAACGAGCAGGACAATGTTGCGGTAGCTCGACGCGAGCTCGCCGCGGGCACACTGCTCGAAGGCGCTCCGGGGACGGCAGGAGCCGTCGGCCTGCAGCTACTCCGCGAGGTCGAGCCGGGGCACCGTTTCGCGATCGCCACGATCACAGATGGCGGCATGGTGCGCCAATACGGCGAACCGATCGGCACCTCTTTGGGCATTGCCCCAGGCGAGCGCGTCGACCACGACAATATGACCAACGAGGTCCCGATCGTGCGCGAACTCCCGGCGAGCCTGACCAACGTCGGCCCCGGCAAGATTGCAGACGAACAGCGTTTGCATTTCGATGGCTTCTTGCGGCCGGATGGTCGCACGGGCACGCGAAACTGGGTCTTGGTCATTCCGACCTCGATGTGTGCAAGTCACGAGGCGCAGCAAATCGCGACCTTGGGCGAGTTTCAGCATTGGTCCCCGGAAGACTTCCCGAACGTCGACGGGGTCTCCGCGATTCCGCATGCTCGCGGGTGCGGCACGCCCGATGGAGACAATGTGCAGACGATTCTGCGCGTACTCGCGGCCTACGCCACCCACCCCAACGTGGCCGCGGTGGTGTTCCTCGAACTCGGCTGCGAAAAAACCGGCCAAGACCTGCTGCGAACCTGGATGCGTGAACGCGGCTTGCTGAATGCCGCCGAAGACGAAGTGGGCGGACGCCCAGCACGCTGGATCGGAATCCAACAAGCTGGTGGCACGCGCAAGGCTGTTGCTCAAGGTTTGCAAGCGGTTGCGGAACTGCTTCCAATCGCGAATCAGACTGCGCGTCAAGCCACTCCGCTCTCCGAACTCGTGCTTGGCGTGGAATGCGGTGGCAGCGATGGTTTCTCGGGCATCTCGGCGAACCCTAGCTTGGGTCACGCCGCTGACTTGCTGGTTCAACAAGGCGGCACGGTGATCCTCTCTGAGGTCCCTGAGTTCTGCGGTGCCGAGCACTTGCTTGCTCGACGCGCGCGCAATCACGAGGTCGGCCAAGAGGTGTACGCGATGGTCGATTGGTATCGCAGCCAAGCCGCACGATTGGGCAAGGACCTCGCGATGAACCCCAGCCCTGGCAACATCAAGGGTGGCCTGTTGAACATCACCATTAAGTCGCTCGGAGCGATCGCCAAAGGCGGCACCACTCCGGTCGAAGGCACCATGGATTACGGCTGCCCTCCACCGCGTCGCGGCTTAAACCTGATGCAAGGTCCAGGCTATGACCAGGAATCCGTACCCGGCATGATTGCCAGCGGCGCCACCGTCGTCGTTTTTACCACCGGCCGCGGCACCACGATTGGCAACGCCATTTGCCCCGTCATCAAGCTGGCTTCGAACACCGCGATCTTTGAACGCATGCAAGGCGACCTCGATCTGAATGCAGGCACCGTGGTCGATGGCACCGAGACGATCCCCCAAGTGGGTAAGCGGGTGTTCGATCACGTATCCATGATTAGCTCGGGCAAGACGCAGTCGTGCGCGGAAGAAACTGGCCACCGCGAGTTCAACATCTGGGCACCTGATCCGCTTTCGCTGTGAACAAACCGCGAGCCGACATTCTGGTCATTGGCGGAGGCCTGGTTGGCTTGGCGACAGCCTGGCAGTTGGCTCAAAGCCTGCCCGGAAAGTCGATTTGCCTGCTAGAAAAGGAAGCCGGCCCTGCTGCCCACCAGAGCGGTCACAACTCCGGGGTGCTGCATAGCGGCATCTACTACAAGCCTGGCTCGCTGAAAGCGACCAACTGCCGCGAAGGGAAGCGAGCCATGCAGGCCTTTTGCACCGAGCACGGAATCGCCTTTGAGGTTTGCGGCAAGGTGATTGTCGCGACCGAAGAAAGCGAACTCCCGGCGCTCGCGGCGATTGAAGAGCGTGGCATCGCCAATGGTGTGTCTTGCGAACGCATCGGACCGGAACGGCTTGCGGAACTCGAGCCCCATGTTGCCGGCATCGCTGCCTTGCACGTTCCCGAGGCAGGCATCGCCGATTACAAGGCTGTTGCTCGGAAACTGGTCGAACTGCTGGGGGCACTCGGTCACACCATCCACTTCAACACCAAGGTCCTGGGCATGCGAGCCGACGCCGAGGGAGCGCGCTTGCAGACCTCGCAGGGTGAGTTCCTATGCCGGCAGTTGGTTGCTTGCGCCGGGCTCTACAGCGATCGCTTGGCGCGCAAGGCAGGGGTTGATCCGGGCGCGAAAATCGTGCCCTTCCGCGGTGAGTACTTCGAGATTCGCGAGGAACGCAAGCACCTCTGCCGAAACTTGGTTTACCCGGTGCCCGACCCCGCCTTCCCGTTCCTGGGCGTGCATTACACGCGCATGATTGATGGTTCGGTCGAGTGCGGACCGAATGCAGTCTTAGCCTTCCGCCGCGAAGGCTATACCCGGATGGCGATTCACCCCGGCGAACTTCTTGAGTCGCTGACCTGGCCAGGTTTCTTGCGCCTTGCGGCGAAGCACTGGCGCACCGGCTGCGGCGAAATGTGGCGATCTTTCAGCAAGGCGGCCTTTACGCGCTCGCTGCAGAAACTGATCCCCGAGATTCGCAAGGAAGACCTGCAAGCGGCTCCTGCTGGAGTGCGCGCTCAAGCCTTGCAGCGCGACGGCAGCATGGTCGACGACTTCTTACTGCTCGAGAATGAGAGCGGTTTGCATGTTTGCAACGCTCCCAGCCCTGCCGCGACTTCAAGTTTGAATATTGGCAAGATGGTTGCCGAGCGGATCGCTCCGCGCTTTGACTAGAACCGCTTCCGGCTGATCGGTTCACGCCCCGCCCCTTCCACCTCATGGTCGAAACCAAAACCTTCCCGATTGAACACCTGCGCGAGTTTTCGACACGGGTCTTTCAGCACTTCGGAGTTCCCGACGCCGACGCAGCTTTGGCTGCCGACGTGCTCGCGGTTTCGGATTTGCGCGGCATTGATTCCCACGGCGTCGGCCGCTTGCATACCTACTTCGACATGCTCGAAATGGGCCGCATCAACCCGACCCCCAACATCAAGATCGTGCGCCAAAGCCCGTCGACTGCGACCGTCGATGGCGACAATGGACTCGGCTTGGTAGTCGGACCACGCGCCAACGAAATCGCCATGGACAAGGCCGAGCAGGTCGGAACCGGCTGGGTCTCCGTCTGCAACACCAATCACTACGGCATTGCCGGTTGGTATGTGTTGGAAGCACTTAAGCGCGATCTGATTGGTTGGTCGATGACCAATACCACCAAGCTGGTGCAGCCACTCTTCGGTGGAGAACGTCGCTTGGGAACCAACCCGATCGCGATTGCTTTCCCCGGAATGGAAGAGCCCCCGATCGTCATCGATATGGCAAGTAGCGCGGTGGCGTATGGCAAGGTGGAGATTGCCCGTCGCAAGGGCGAACCGATTCCATCTGGTTGGGCGATCGATGCCGAGGGGCGCGACACCAACGACCCGCTGGCCATGATCAACGGGGGCGCGCTGTCGCCGCTCGGTAGCTTCCGCGAAATGGGTGGCCATAAGGGCTACTGCATGGCCGCGATGGTCGACATTCTGTGCTGCGTCTTGTCGGGTGCCAACTGGGGCCCTTGGGCGCCTCCGTTTGCGCTGCGCCAGGAGATCCCTGAGCGTTCGGTCGGCAAGGGCATCGGCCACTTCTTTGGAGCGATGCAAATCGAAGCCTTCATCGATACCGATGAATTTAAGCGCCAGATTGACGATTGGATTCGCACCATGCGCGCGACCAAGCCACAGCCCGGCACCGAGGGAGTGCAAATCCCGGGCGATCAAGAGCGCTGGGCTGAAGAGATCCGCGCCAAAGAGGGCATTCCGCTCGTCATGCCGCTCGTGGAAGAGCTGCGTGACATCTCCCAACGCACTAAGATCCCGTTCGACTAAACTGCTTCCCGCATGCGCATCATCACCTTTGAACACGATGGCAACATCGCAACCGGCTGCTTGCTGAGCACCGACCGCCTTTTGGATTTCAGCCACCCGGCCGCACAGCTTCCGCAGCCCGGCTCGACCCTTACTTGGTTCGACGTCGACAGCGCGAGCTTGTCTTGTGCACGCATGCTGCTCGAAGAGATCTCGAATGACGAGACTCGCCTCCAAGGACTGATCGACGCCGGCGCTGTGCTCTCGATCGAGAGTGTCACGCTGCTTGCCCCGATCCCACGCCCCGGGAAGTTTCTGTGCATCGGCTTGAACTACCGCGATCACGCCGAAGAATCCGGCATGCCGGTCCCAGAACAGCCGGTCGTGTTTTCAAAGTGCGTGACCGCGGTGACGGGCCCGGATGCCCCGGTCTTCTTGCCCGAAACCAGCAATCGCGTCGACTACGAAGCAGAGTTTGCGATTGTGATCGGCAAGCGCTGCCGGCGCGTCGCCAAGGAAGAGGCCATGCAATACGTGCTCGGCTACACCTGCGTGAACGACGTGAGCGCGCGCGATTTGCAAGAGATGGACGGCCAATGGGTGCGTGCGAAGTCGCTGGATAGCTTTGGTCCGATGGGCGAAGCCGTGGTCACAATCGACGAAATCGATGACCCTCACAAGCTCGGAATCCGGCTGCGCCTGAATGGCGAAACTCTGCAAGATTCCAGCACCGATCAACTCATCTTCGGCGTCGAAGAATTGGTCAGCTTCCTTTCCCGCGACATCACTCTGGAACCGGGTGACATCATCTCTACCGGAACCCCTCCGGGCGTCGGGTTCGCCCGCAAGCCGCCGATCTACTTAAAAGACGGCGACGTCATGGAAGTCGAGATCGACGGAATCGGCGTGCTGCGGAACCCGGTCAAGCGCTAGGCCGCCGGCGACTCATTCCAGGCCGGCAGGCACTTGCGCATCCAGTAGGAATCGAGACAAAGCAGCATAATCACGCAGGCTGTCGAGAACTGGAAGACGAACCGCAGGTCTTCTGGATAGCTGCCTTCGCTGAGGTTCCAAACACACAGAACCAAGGCGCAAAGCCACAACGGGATCCGCCAGAAGGCGAGTACGAGCAAGCGCGCCCTCGCGGCAAGGCGCTGCATGGAGGCGCTGCGCTTGTGCTTGCCTAATGCCTCGAGACCAGTGAAACACGGCATGACTTCAGTTGCCAGAGCTAGCATGACCATGCCGTAGCCGACTTCAATGTGCAGCGCATAGGCAAAAGCCGCGGCGCCCAAGCCGTGATGGAAAATCAGGTCTCGCCGCGGGGTGATCTGGAAGCGCGATTTGCCGTAGGCCATCCAAACAAAGTCGGAAAGCAGGTGGCCGTAGGAAATGATGACCCCCCAGCGCAGGAGCTCATCGCCTTCGCCCTGGTGCACCAAGAAGGCATCGCGCCAATCGGGGAGGGCCAGAAGCAGGCCTACAAACCCGATCAGGGTCAAGATGACCGCTGCGATCCCGCGTGAAAGCTTGAAGGCCCTCGGATAGCCCCCTTCCACCTTGCCGAGCATCCAGAAATGCACCAGGGTGAATGCGGCGGTGGCCACGCCAATCGCGGGACGAGCGCTGAGAAACATCTGTAGTGAGCCAGCCTAGCTCCGAGAATAGCTTAGAGGCTCTCGCAAAACCAAGCGATGTGAGCCGTGAGGGGCACATGAAGACACGAAAGGGCATCTTGTTGACCGGCGGGCGCGGTTGTCGCCTGTATCCCGCCACAATTGGCGTCAACAAGCACCTGTTGCCAGTCTGGGACCGACCCCTGGTCTATTATCCATTGGCAACCCTGATCCAATCGGGCGTGCGCGAGATCCTTGTGATCACGACCGAACACGAAAGGCGCGCTTTTGAGACCCTCTTCGGCCACGGTGCCCGATGGGGGCTGCGTTTTTCTTATGAAACTCAATCAGAGGCCTTGGGCGCCGCTCATGCGCTGACTTTGGCGGAAGATTGGCTCGACGGCGCACCCTGTGTGCTGGCGATGGGTGACAACATCTTCCTTGGCGAACGCATGCAGCCCCTGCTCCAGGCGGCAGCCAAGCAGACCAGCGGGGCAACGGTCTTTGCTGCACGAGTGGATGACCCGCAGCATTACGGAGTCGTGCGACTCAACCAACAAGGGCGGCCGATCGCTTTGGAAGAGAAGCCCGCGCGCGCGACATCCCCTTGGGCGGTGACCGGACTCTACTTCTACGACGGACGCGCGACCCAACTCGCGAGCCAACTTGCTCCATCGGTACGCGGCGAGATCGAGATCACCGACCTTAACCAGGCCTATTTGCAGGCCGATGAACTCCGTGTCGTGCCAATCGGTTCTGGGGTTGCTTGGTGGGATTGCGGCACCCTTCCGAAGCTGCACGATGCCGCGGCCTCGATCCGAAGCTTCGAAGTCGAGACGGGACGCAAATGCCCGAGCCCAGAGGAAGCCGCGTTGCACGCCGGGTGCTTGAGTGCCGAGTCTTGGCAAGCCATGCTCACGCGATTGCCCGAAGGCCCCTATCGACGCTACCTGGAATTGCTTCCAACTACGACGGCGAAAGGGGCGGCTGCCTAGGACGTACTTGCAGCACGCGCCCCCGCGCATCGATCAACAGCTCGAAGCGCAAATCGGAAACTGACGCGACAACCAGTACCTGCAAGGAGTGGCCGCGTAAGACGGCCGCTCGGTAGCGTCGCCCCCCCGCGTCGATGAGTTCAAAGCTAGCCGGAATGAGATCGCCCACGCACGGCACCGTTGGCCATGCGTGGGCGGCACGCAAAGGGGTCGGGAATCCTGCTGAGGCCCCGGGTATCCCCCCAGCAAAGCTCATCGTCCGATCGGAATCGCTTTGATGCTGCGCTGCTTCTTCGCAGGCGCGGTCAGGCGCGTGACCTGGAAACCACGTGCGCGGAGCAGCTCGGTCACGTTTTTCTTCCCGAGCATGTGCAGAGTACCGAAGGCAAAGACATAGGACTTGCCAGGGTTCTCTTTCATCAATTTGGCAGAACGGTCTGCCATGCGAACGTTTCGGTCATCGAGGAGAGCCTTCATGAACTTGGCTTCGATTGGATCCTCTGGGTCGAAGTCCTCGAGCACATAAGCAAGCATCGCGCCTTCGTCTCCAGCCAAATAGAGCTCGGCGAGCTCGGAAATACGGACACGCTCTTCCGCGATGTCCTTCACCCTGCGGTCCAAAGACTTGATGAGGGCAGCTGTCGCCTCTTCCTCGGTGAGCACGCTCATGGCTGCGAGCTGCTCATCGAGGGTTTCGACCCCGCCGATCTCCTTGCCAGCCTTCTTGGCAGCATTCCAGATCTTCGTATCGAGGGCATCGCCGACCCCGTACTCGCGCATGACAGCAAACTGCTCCAGGTTCATCGACGCCATAAACGGGCGGAAGCCATGCACAATCTCGACCGGGTATCCAAAGTAGTCGGTCACGACCTGCTTCAGCTGTGCGTAGCTCTCGGCCGGTAGGGCGTCTTTCAGGTTGCCTTCTCCTTCCTTGTACATGCCGATCTCTTGAATCAACTTGGCAGTCTCGGGACTCGTCAGCATGTCCATATCGAGCTCGGTGTAGACCGCATCGGCGTTCTTGAATGCCGCCTTCACGGTGTCGTTCATCTTGAGAAAACGCTTGTCGGGCACGTGCATCGTTCCGAACAAGTAGGAAGCCTTCAGGCCCTCCTTTTCGATCTTCCAGATAAAGGCGTGCTCAGGTTTTTCGAGCTTCTGTTTTTGGGCAGGCTCTTGCTTAACGGAAACTTGCTGAGGCAGCCACGACGCCGGAGTTGGGAAGACGGCGGCGAGCGCAGCGATTGCGACCGAGACTGGGCGGAGGAGACGAGTCAACATGGTCAAGATCCTACGCTCGAAACGGCTCAGCGTTGCCCGAATCCGGTCCTCTGGGCCACAAAAAACGACGTGGCGACGAGGGCTATTGCGGCAGGATTTCGAGTCCTTCGGCGTAGCCGGCGGCTTGCAGCAGTCTCGCGCTCTCTGAGCCTCGGAACCACGTCTCGAGTCGATCGAGAGCCAGGCTGCGTCCACTGTTCGTCAGGCGCCCAAACACCGGCGCTGTGGCATTCGGAGGCTGGATTCCAAATCGAATCCTCTGCGCAACTTCAGCGCGCGCTTCGGTCCATCCTGTTGTACAGAGCACCCCGTCAATCGGTGGCAGCACTTCCGCGTCTGGGCCGCCTTGCAACCAGGATTGAACTTGCTCTGACGAGCGGTAGAGACGTTCTACCTCGAGATCTTCTGCAAGAGCGAATCCATGCAAGACGGCATCCATTGGATCTCGAAGCTCGGGCACGATCAAGATGCGCAAGGCGTCCTCGTCGACGAACGCCCGGGTGTACTTAGCGCCATCTTCCTTCAGCTCGATGATCGCTGCCACAATGGCCCCGAAGGCCGCCACCAAGGCAATCAGAATGATCCAATTGCCTCCGGTTTCACTGCCTCGTCCTGAGCTCAGCCGCATGTCAGACAGCCTACCAGCGGCGAAGCTCGGCTACGATGCCCGCTTCATGCGTCGCTTGCATTCACCCCCCGCACTCTTGGTTCAAATCCTTGCCATCGCTTTCTTGGTGCTGTCAATCCCAGGGCGCGCAAGCGCGCAGCGCGACAGCGATTCGAACTTCCGCGGCCCGACGCCGCGCGCCACCAGCACGATCTTCAGCCCACTCGATTTGCCGACGCCGAATGGCGCACGACTCGGCTCGGGTGCAGCGGGCCCCGAGTACTGGCAGCAGCAAGTGGATTACACGATTGACGCGCGCATTGATCCGGCGACGCGCCTGGTAACCGGCAAAGCAACGATCACCTATGTCAATCACTCGCCCGAGCCGTTGGACTACCTGTGGCTGCACCTTGAACAGAATGTCTTCAAGCCGGATAGCAATGGCGCCAAAATTGGATCGCGAGCGGCGATCGGTTTGCAAAATGCCGAAGGCAAAGGCTACCGCATTCATCGGGTAAAGAGCGGCGACACGACGCTGCCGCTGACGGTCTACGACACGCTTGGCCGCATCGACCTTCCTTCTCCGATTGCAGAAAGCGGCGGCAGCTTCAGTTTCGAGATCATCTGGGACTTCACAATTCCGGAACGCGTCTTCCGCCGCTTCGGAATCGAAAAGGTGGAGCAAGGCGAGGTCATCCAGGTCGCGCAGTGGTTCCCAGCGGTCGCGGTGTACGACGATGTGCACGGTTGGAATACTCTGCCCTACCTGGGCACTGGCGAGTTCTACAACAACTTCGGCGACTACCAGCTTTCGATCACGGCTCCGCGCGGTTGGACCGTGGTTGCGACTGGAGCCCTGCAGAATGCCGAAGAGGTCTTCACTCCGGCCCAGTTCGACCGTTGGACGCGTGCGCACACCAGTGAAGAAACGATCGAGATCATTCGCCCGGAAGAAGTCGGCACTGCCGATGCCATGCGGGAAGGCGATGGCCCGTTGACCTGGCGTTTCCGTGCTGATTCGGTCCGTACCGTTGCTTTCGCGGTGTCCGACGCCTTCGTTCTCGATGCCGCCGGACTAGAGGGCACATTGGTGCAATCAGCCTATCCAAAAGAAGGCTTGCCGCTGTGGCAGAAGTCGACGCAGATGCTGCGTGCGGCGATTGCGGGCTACAACGAGCGCTGGTTCCGCTACCCCTACCCGGTTGCCACCAATGTCAACGGCATTGAAGGTGGCATGGAGTACCCGATGATCATCTTTTGCCGAGCGCGGCGGAATGAGTCGGGGCTTTATGGCGTCACCACGCACGAGATCGGCCACAACTGGTTCCCGATGGTGGTGAATACCGACGAGCGTCGCCACGCATGGATGGACGAGGGCTTCAATACCTTCATCAATTACTACTCGCGCCAGGATTGGTTCCCGGACTCCACCGGCGGCCGCGCAAACCCCGCCAGTGTTGCGCAGCTACTCACCCAGCCGAATCAAGTGCCGATCGCGACTCCAGCGGACCATCTGCCGGGAAGCTTGCTGGGCGCGTTGCAGTACACGAAAACCGGCGCCGGGCTGGTGCTCCTACGCGAGACCATCCTCGGCCCCGAGCGTTTCGATTTCGCCTTCCGCAAGTACATCGAACGCTGGGCATTCAAGTCACCCCGCCCAGCTGATTTCTTCCGCTGCATGGAAGACGCTGCCGGCGTTGACCTAGCTTGGTTCTGGCGCGGCTGGTTCCTCGAAGTGCATCACCTCGATCAGGCTTTGGGCGACATCACTCAAGCGCGCGGCAATCGGGGGCCGGTCATTCAAGTCTTGAACCAGACCGACATGGTCATGCCGGTCATGCTGCGCATCGAATACGAAGACGGCAGCACCGAAGACCTCAAGCTTCCTGCCGAGGTTTGGTACAACCGCCACGTCATCAACGAACGGCTGCGCACCGACAAGACCGTGATCAAAGTCACGCTCGATCCGAATCACGAATTGCCGGACGCGAACCGTCGCAACAACGTGTGGCCAGCACCCGCGGACTCTGAGTAAGTCGAAGCTAGGGCTGAATCGCCGCAGCGTCCGGGAGCGGATTCCCGGGGTAGGTGATCCCGGAGACTCCCCACCATTCGACGATTTCGACGCGTAAACGACCGGCTGCAACCGCGGGATCGCTCGCGGCGAGTGCCTCCGCTTCTTCACGCGTCTCGACCGTATAGAGGAACAAGCCGATCAAAGGATCGTCGACGCCTTCTTGCGGCCCAAACGGTCCGGCCAGGATCATCTTGCCTTCGCCTGCGACTTCACGGATGCGATTCAAGTGGGCTCTCTGCAAAGCCGCGGACTCCACTTCGCTGCGGTCCTCGTTGTATTTCGGCCCGCGCTTGATGATGCCCATCCAATAGCCACGCATCGGCGCCTTCTCGAGCTCCTCCGGCGCTTCTTCCGTCTCTTCGAAGATCCAGAAATCCATCCGGTCGTGGTCGCCCTTGGACTTGCCCACGACAAAGACGCAGGAGGGAGCAAACAGAATCAAGGTGAGGATCAGGAAGCGCATTAACTCAAGCAGTCCGAGCAAGGGATCTGAAATCCAAGCCGAAACGAATCGTTGTTCGCGCTCATCTCGACAGTCATCTCCACGGTGTGAATGCACATCCACCCTGGAGGGTCCGGAATGGTGACATACTGAATCCCCTCTGTTCCGGGCATCACGCTCATTCCCTTGAGTGCTCCCGGGAGTTCTTCCGACAACTCCGCGACGCGCTCTTGGAAGACTTCCACCACCGAACCCGTGCCTGCCTCGACTGGCCCGGTCAACTCAGCCCAGAGTGGGCCGGCTGCGGCCGCAAGTCCCTTGAGTTCGTCGATGACGGATTCGGTCCCCGCCTTGGACGGAGGCGGAGACAGTGGAGTGAGAAATGGTGTGACACGGGATCCCATTTGGGATCACGGAAGTGATTCCGCTGGTGCCACGCAACGGAAGCCAATATCAGCTTGATACATCATGGGAACATGGAGCTCGAACAGGCGACTGAATCGATCGCTCGCAGTTTCGACCTTGCCAAAATCTGCTTCAAACCCGGCTGGCAAGCCGGCGAGGAAATACATCACTCCCATCGGAGAAGCATGCGCTGCCCCTGCGTTGGTCATGCTCAACTCAAAGACTCCCGCGAGCCCCAAGCGCACCCCGGCCTGGCTTTGGTCGAAGCGTCCATTCCGAGTCACTTCGGGGAGAACCGTCCTTACCCATTCGACGTTCGCTTGTTGGCCCTCGGCCAAACCAACCCAATCTTCCTCTTCTTGAATGTACGGCAGCAAGCGCATGCCATCGAGATACTCCTGCGCAGTTAAATCGCCGGGCAGCAGCGGCATCTCTGCGCCCCGGACCGCCATTTCACGTTCCGGCAACCAAGGAAGCCTTACTCCGTACCACGCTGCACACGCAAGCGCCTCTTCTAGAGTGACCCAGCCAACCGGCTTTTCGAGAATCTCGCTGGGATTGATCATTTGCCACAAAGGCCCCTGCGTGATCCATGGGTAACCAACGGCTTGAGTAAAGCGCAAGAACTGGCCAAAGGTGACGGGGGTCTGCTGAACTCGCACTGCGGCAACCGGAATGAGCTCGGCCGCAACTTCGCCCTTCGCAGAAAAATCCCGCAGGCTCGTCGATTGTGCCGCAACCTCGGCCCAAGCCAATTCAGAAGACCGACCAACTCCAATCACCAATCGCCGGATCGATCCTTCCGGAGTTCCAAGCAGGCCAACCTCGACCCGGGGCTGCCCCTCGAAATCGAGACGCAAGATCAACTGATCCTCTGGCGGAAGCACAAAGATGCCTGGATCGAAGCGAGTCTCGGCTGGAATCCACTCTGCAACCCCCAAGGTGTCCTCGCGTGGCAGGCCGAACGCGGCCGAACGAAGCTCGCTCCAATCTGCTCCTTCCAGGTCGACGACGAGGTACTGCGCTCGCGATTCCACCAGGAACTCCGCGATCTCGCTTGCTTGGAAGCCCCATTGGGCACCCAAGGCGGTCCAATCGGAGTCGCTTTGAGTTCCTGTTGCACTAAAGGGAGATTTGCCAAGACTGATGTTCTCCATCGGCAGCGTGGGGTCTCGCAACAGCCGCGCAACTTCCAGCTCCGCGCGTCGACGCCCCAGTTGACGAGCTTTGTTCAGACGCTCGCGACGTTCCGCATCCAGAGACGCGGCCCCACCGTCAAGTTCCGCAATCGCTTCCAGTGCGTTGCGCAGATCAAGCTCGTCCGATGCCGAAACCTGAATCGGCAAGGCGTCAATCGCCTCTTCGGCAGCCGCAATCAGCCGTGACTCATCAAGTTTGCGCACTCCCCAGCCGCCGAGCGCTAGCGCGAGAAAGGCAACTCCTGCCCCGATGTACGGCATAGGACGACGCTCGATGGCTCGCTTGGAGCGAGTCAGCGCACCTGGCGGACGGGCTTGAAGTGGCCGATTGTTGAGGTAGGCATCGAGATCGGCCCGGAAGCCGGCCATGCTGGCGTAGCGGTCTCGACGGCGCTTTTCGATCGCCATCGTGCAAAGCACCTCGAGCTCGCTCGGGACCGAAGGCGCAACCCGCCGAATGCGCGGCGGCATCGTGCGGGTGATGTTCTGCATCACCTGATTGGCCGTCGGCGCATTGAAGGGGCGGCGCAATGTCAGCAACTCGTAGAGCACGACGCCGAGGGAGTACACATCGGTGCGCAAATCGATGCGATCGCGTTCGGCGCGCACCTGTTCAGGGCTCATGTAGTTGGGAGTTCCCTCGACATCGCCGGTACGCGTGAGCTCCTGCTCGCCCTCAACATGAGCGAGGCCGAAGTCGACCATATGCGGTTGGCCTTGCTTATCTAGCAGCACATTTTGCGGCTTAATATCCCGGTGCAATACCCCCCGATCGTGCGCATGGCCAAGCGCATCGGCCATCGAACGTACAAGTTCGACGGCCGCGCGGTAGCGCCCCGCCTCGTCGGTCGGTAGCTGCGGCTCGCTGTCCGCCAAGTGCGGCGGTAACTCCACACCGTCGCGCGCATGTCGCTGAAGCAGGATTTCGTCGGCCAGGGTGTGGCCTTCGATGTACTCCATGACCAAGTACGGTCGAGACGATTCCTCGCCAGCGCGCACCAAACGCACCACGCCCGGGTGCGACAATCGCGCGACTGCCTTGGCTTCGCGGCGAAAACGCTCAACCGCCACGGCCGAAGGCAACATGCCCATACCCAGCACTTTGAGCGCGACGAAGGTATCGGACTTGGGATCGCGCGCGAGATAGACCACGCCACGACCACCGCGGCCCAATTCGCGCAGCAACTGATATCCACCGATCTCTTCCTCGGGGAGGAAGTCTTCGGCTTCCTGTTTCAGTTTGTCCACCGGCAATCCAAACCCAGCAGGCGGTTCCAGGAAGCCTTCCAGTTCGGCGTCGGCGGCCAGCAGTTCCTCGATGCGCGCACGCAGCTCCGGTTCATCGGCACAAGCCTGATCGAGGAATGCAGCGCGTTGGTCCGCCGGAAGGTCGACGGCTTGTTCAAATAGTTTTTGGAAGCGCTCGAAGGCGGAATCACTCACCGAGGAATACCTTCATTTGAGATCGTGCAAAGCGCCACTTGCGCTCGACGGTACGCGGCGAGATTCCAAGAATTTCAGCGATCTCGCCATACGGATAGCCGCCAAAGAAACGCAATTCGACGACCTTGGCAGCGTCAGCCGATTGCAATTCAAGACGGTTCAGAGCCTCGTTGACGGCCAAGAGGTCGTCGGAAGCGGATTCAAAGGTCAGGACCCATTCGTCGAGTGGAACCCGATGTTCCCCGGCTTTGCGCTTCTTGCGCCCGCGTGCACGCGCATGGTCCACCAAGATCGAGCGCATCGCTCGCGCCGCAACCGCCAAGAAATGTCCGCGGTTGGCATAGGTGTCCGGATCTCGGCGGTGAATCTTTAAGAAGCACTCGTGAACCAGATCGGTTGGCTGCAGGCTGTGGCCGCGATTCTGCCCCTGCATAAAACGCGCCGCCATCCCTCGCAATTCACCATATACCAAGCCCAGAAGTTGTTCTTCTGCGGCGGCGTCATCTCCTGCTCGGCGCAAGAGTTGAGTCAGTTCATTGAGGGAATCGGACATGGGCCTACGCGACACCGGGCGAGTGAGCCGCGACGTTGCCTTCGACTCTAGCGACTTGGCCGAAGCCTGCGAAGCGATCGGCGCTTTCGGGATGAGGGTGGCAAGCTCCATGTGAAGTAGAAACGAGAGAATCTGCCCACCTCCGCCATGAAATAGCCCCGTCAATCCGATTGCAGATTCGTGTTCAGCGGGTAGAGTGATGGCTTCGCCTCTCCGGAGCGAAACATGGAAGATCTCATCTCCCAGACCTCAAAAATCATCGACGAACTCCTCGCGGCCGAACGCCGCTCCGCGCCCCAACCGCGGATTGCCCCTGAGGCATATGAGGACATCCAAGTGCTCCGGCCAGGCCGCCAGGGACGCTCCGAGGCGGAAGTATTCGAGTTATTGCGCAAGATCGTTGCGCAGACTCCGCGATCGTCTGACCCGCGCTTTTTCAATCAGCTGTTTGCCGGTCGCCTGCCGATCGCAACGGCCGGTGAGATGCTGGCGAGTTTCGTGAACGTGTCGATGTACACGTACAAAGCCGCTGGACCGAATGTGCTTTTGGAATGGGAGCTGGTCAAGCGCATGCTTGACCTCGCTGGAATCCCAGAAGGCGACGGCACATTCTTGCCCGGGGGCTCGCTCGCCAATCTGGTGGGCATGCTGCTCGGCCGCAACCAAGCCGCACCGGAGATGCGTGAGCATGGTGCTCCTTCGCAGCGTTTGATCACTTATGTCACGGTTGAAGGTCATTACTCGGTGATCAAGAATGCCGGGATTCTCGGCATGGGCCGGAGCAATGTGCGGGCGATCGAGGCCGACCCAAGCGGGCGCCTGTGCCCCGATGCGTTGCGCAGCGCCATCGAGGCCGATCTTCACGCCGGGCACCTTCCGGCGGTGGTCGTCGCGACCTCCGGCACGACGGTGCGCGGAGCATTCGACCCCCTCGAGCCCATGACCGATATTTGCCGTGAGTTCGGGGTTTGGCTGCACGTCGATGCCGCAGTGGGTGGATCCATGCTGCTTCACCCTGTCGAGCGCGCGCAGTTGCGCGGGATCGAACGAGCGGACTCGATCACCTGGGATGCCCACAAAATGATGGGAGTACCACTAACCTGCTCGGCACTCTTGGTGCGCGATCCAGAAATCCTGACGCGCAGCTTCAGTGAAGCCGCGGATTACTTGTTCCAGGCCGACGGCGACTTCCTGAACCCCGGCAAGCGCTCCATTCAATGCGGCCGTCGCAATGATGCGCTCAAGCTTTGGGCAGCGTGGCAGCACCTTGGTGACGAGGGATGGGCCAAACGATTGGACCGCCAACTCGAACTCGCCCGCTACCTCGCCAAGCAAGTCGAAGCTCACCCGGGCCTGGAGCTTTGTGAAGCGCCGCCGCTCACGATGGTCAACTTCGTGGCACCTGGAAAATCCAGCCCGCGCATTTGTGAAATCTTGCATACGCGCGGCGATGCCATCGTCGGCTATGGCGACTGCGCCGGCGTCGAGGCCATTCGCATGGTCACGATGAATCCGGATGTCTCCGAAGCGCAACTTGATCGCTTGCTCGAGGAGATCATCGCCATTGCGGCCGATCTCCCTGACGCTGTGCCTTCGACCGAGGTTCAGCGCGAACGCGCGTCGAGCGCCGCGAGTTCGTCGTAGAACTTGGCCAACTCGGGATGACCGGCTGCGCGTAAGCCAGTCGCCAAGCCGGCGAAGCCACGCAAGCGCGTCGCGAGCCAACGGCCGTCTTGCAGATTGCCGGTAAACCGCGCATCCGGCTTCATAGCCTCGATCTTGGCCAGGTCCTCCAGCAGTTGATCGACTTCGACCGGCCCCTGATAGACCACGCAAACTCGACCTTGGCGATCCAGGAGCAAGCTGCTGGGCAGATAACTCGGCGCATTGGAACCAAGCATTTCGGCAAACAGCAATTGCAGCGCCTCAAACTGCTTGGGAGTCGTCGGCCCGGCCAACTCCGCATGTCCGAGCTGCGCGATGCGCTTCTTGGCTTCGGCTTGTTTCTCGGCAGGGTCGGTGGAAAGCGGAACGATACGCAGGCCGGCCGCGCTCAAGCGGTCCGCATTTTCCCGGAAGTCTGCGAGCTCGCGGAAGCAGTTGGCACAGGTCAATCCCCACAGATTGATTAACACCGGACCACCGGCGAAGCTGCCCACTGTTCGATCTGGTTCGGTGTAAGACGGCAAGGGGAATGGTGCCATCGGCAGCCGGTCGACGAGGACCACACGGCGCTCTTCGCTCGACGAAGCTGCCAACTTCGAGGTCGGCGCTCGAGCAAGTTCGGTCGCCCGCGGGACTTCGACCGCGCGCGCTTGGCCAGAGCCTTGCACGAGCTTCCACACTTGGTCGACAGCGAGTTCTCCGAAGGATTCGCGCGTTCCATTCGGCCATTGCACCTCGACCTTGCACGCGCCGTCGCCGTCGCCCAAGCCAAAGTGCACTTGGCGAGAGTTCTGTGACAGGTAGCCATCGCCGGCACGCACCGCGGCGAGCCAAGGCGCATCGCCCTCGCGACTCAAGCGCACGCGTGCGCCAATCGCATCCCGGTTGGTATTACCGGTGCCTTGCAACTGGAAGCGAATCCAATGCGACTGTTCCCCCACCTGGTTGCGCAACAAGCGCAGTCGTGGCGCCGAGCGGTTCTTCATCAGTAGGTCGAGGGCGCCATCGTTATCCCAATCGAGCAGCGCAACAGCGCGGGCATCATCTGGGTAGTCGGCCGAGGTTGCGGCCGAGACATTGGCAAAGCGACCGTCGCCCAGATTGAGGAAAGCGCAGTTCTTCTCGCGGCCACTCCACGAGGCGCCCTCTTCCATGACCAGGTGGGTCATCGCCCGCCACGATTCCAGGTAGGCGTCGGCCGAGGCATTCGGGCCAGCATCATCAGGACTTTGCGACGTCACGCGCCGCCAGAAAAAACTTCACAAGTCACCGGTGTCCGGCCCGGTCACAAATCCATTGGGAACGTAGATATCTTCGAAGCCATCGTTATCGAAATCGACGAAACGTGCGCCCCAAGCCCAGCGGCCAAGTTCGACCCCAGCGAAGTCGGTTTGATCGACGAAGTTGCCGTCGCCCTGATTGACAAGCAGAAAGTTGCCCCGCGCATGACTGATGAAGTCTGCCGCGACATCCCGTTCTTCGGGCTTCCACTGGCCTTCTTGTGAGACGATGCGCAGACCCGCCGAACTGAACATATTCGACAGGTAGATGTCCATGTCACCATCGCGATCGAAATCACCGGCGCTTGCGCCCATGCTTGCCGCGAGCTCACCCAGACCGACTTCATTGACGACATCCGAAAACTTGCCGTCGTCGTTGCGGTAGTAGTTGTTGCGGCCAAAGTCGTTGGTCACATACAGATCGAGGTCGCCGTCTTCATCGAAGTCCTCAAAGATCGCAGCCAAACTGAACTTGCGATTGTTCTGGTCCAGGCCAAGCGCAGCCGTCGCATCGACAAACCTGCCCGCGCCATCGTTGCGCCAGAGCACGTTCGCGCCTCCGTTATCGGCGTCGTGATAGGGAATCGGCAAGCCACCGCCTAAGGCGCCAGCTTCACCACTGGTGTTGTAGCGGCAGGCATAAATGTCGAGATCGCCGTCTTGGTCGATATCCGCAGCCGTCAGACCATGGACAAATGCCGTGCCTTCACAGGCCAAGGGGACCAAGCGCGCAAATTTGCCGCGCCCATCGTTGTAGCCGACCACCAAGTTTGGCCCCATCGAGACGACGAGATCCTGGTCTCCATCGTTATCGAGGTCGAGCAACAGCGCGCCGCGCGTATTGTCCAGAAAGGCGACTCCGGCTGCTTGAGCGGTTTCTCGCACCGAACCATCGGGCTGACGCAAGAACAGCCGGTTCGCTAATCCACCGGGCTGGCAAATGTAAAGGTCCTCCAGTCCATTGCCATCGACATCGCCAATCGCGATCCCCTGCCACCCCATGTACGAGTTGCCAGCAAGGCGGTCCTTGCGGCGATAGAGTTCGCCGGCGCCAAGTCGGAAGTCGGATTCAAAGAAGGGAAAGCCACCGAACACATGTTCAGTGATGTCACCGAGCAGCGGCCGCGGAGCCTGAAACTCCTCGTAAGCCAGTGTCTCGATTCCGGTAAGCAGAACGTTCTCGGTTTCGGGTGTGCCTTTCCAATGCACGCGCCACTCGTGATTGATCTGCAAGGGCGAGCCATCGTCGAGCGTCGCAAGCGTCTGCACATAGGCGCGCGTCGCGAAGTGATCAGCGTCGATCGGGTCGACCGACACAATCTTGACGTCGGCATGCACGTCGACTGCGCCCGTCAATCGCTCCCGATACGCGGCACAAAGGGCAGCGTAGTCCGAAGTTTCCGTTGGCAGCTGCTCGGCACGACGAACGATCAAACCCTTCTGATCAAAGGCTTCCGCAAGCCCTGGGTAGACCAAGGCCGCACTCGCTTCAAACTCGGCCGCGGCGTGCGCCGCGAGCTTCTCGGCCGGATAACTCGCATCGACGAGGTGCTTTGTCCACGACTTCAGCGAAGCCTTGGCAAGATCGTGCAAGACCTCGGTTGGCCAGCCGTCCACTCCGGCGTCGCGCCGAGCAAGCTCGTCGGCGAGTTCCGGACTCGCGTCTTGACCTTCGGTCACGAACAGAATCTGATTCCCGGAAGTCGTGGCGGTCTCGGACTCAGTCGGATTCTCCTCAGAACCACAGCCCGCAAGCATGGCCATCCCGAACACCAGGAAGGGCAGTGGCAAGTTTGGGGAGGCACTTGGCATGAAAAAAGTCTACACCAAAGCCGGACGCCGAGCGACGGCCAACGCGGCTCAAGTCCAGGCGTGAAAATGACCACTGCGCGCTTTCAACAGCGTGCCGATCGTCATCGCAGCATTGATCAGGCCTACGTGGGTATAGGCTTGGGGGAAATTGCCGAGCAACTCGCCGCTTTCCGAATTGATGTCCTCGCTGAACAAGCCCAGCGGGTTTGCATGACCGGCAACTTTGTCGAACATTTCGATCGCTTCCTCGAGTTGGCCGGAAAGCGCAAGGGCCTCAATCCACCAAAAGGAACAGATGGTGAAGGTACTGCTCGGTGTACCAAAGTCATCTTCGTGTACATAGCGCATGACGCCGCGCTCGCGAACCAAGAGCTCGCGGTATCGGTCCAGCGTCGAGACAAAACGCGGGTCCGTGGGTTCGATCAATCCAATCGAGGGCAACAACAAGTTCGCCGCATCGGGGTTTTCGCAGCCGAAGCTCTGCGTGAACATGCCTTGCTCTTCGGAATACCCGCGCTCCAGGATTTGCTCTCGCATTTGCTCTGCCTCGGCTCGCCAGGTCTCGGCGAGCTCCGCCTCGCCTAAGCGATCGGCGACAGCCGCTCCGTGATAGACCGCGGCCCAACACATCGCGCGCGAGAAAGTGTGCAGCAAGGGCTTGCCACGGTATTCCCAGATCCCCAGGTCTGGAACTTCGAAGGCATCGATCGACTCCTGCACCATGCGGCGCAGCAGAGGCATCCAAACCAAAGGTTCGCGGAAATCCACCCGCTCGTCGACCAGCATCGAGCGAAGGCACAACACGACCTCGCCCATCAAGTCGGTCTGCAGCTGTTCGGCAGCAGCATTGCCTACCCGTACTGGCTTGGTTCCTTTGTAGCCCGCAAGGTGCTCCAACTCGCGCTCTGGAAGATCGCGTTCACCGCCAATCCCATACAAGGGCTGGAGCGGGCCGCTCTCGGCAACGTCGAGCACAAAGCGCAAGAAGTTGCGGCCTTCCTGGAAGTGAGCCAAGCGGCGCAGCGCCTCGACAGTGAACACCGAGTCGCGTAGCCAGCAGTAGCGGTAATCCCAGGTGCGCGGTTCACCAATCGCCTCGGGGATGCTGGTCGTCGTCGCGGCGATGATCGCGCCCGTGCCTTCGTAAGCGTGCAGCTTCAGACACAGCGCCGAACGCACGACCGCGGCATCGGCAAAGCTGGGCAGATTTGAATTCTGCACCCACTGACGCCAGCCGGCGATGGTCAGGTCTAACTCGCGCTTGACATCATCGATGTGCTTCAAGCCAGTGGACATGCCGTATTCGAGTACGAAAAAGCGCGGCAAATCCAGCGCAAATTCAGCCCCGTTCAGGATGTAATCAACCGGAAGATTGCTCGTGAGCGAATAGGGATCGCCGTGACCAATAAAGCTGAGTCCATTCTCGGAACGTAAAAGCTCGGGCTTCTCCAAACCGTAATCCGGACGCGGATCAAACTCACAGCGCACCCGCGGTCGCCCCGAAACCGGGCGCAACATGCGCACCACACGCAGCGGCGCGTTGTGCCGCAGCCCTTCTGGGATGCGCGGCATGAAGTCGAAGAGGTCCCAGACCCCAGTCTCGTCCTCAAAGCGCGTGATCAACACATTCGTGTTGCGCACATAGCGCATCTTGCCCTGAGCGACTTTGCCGTTCGGAAGGAATCGCCAGGTGCCGCCGCGCTCGGTGTCGAGGATGCGGGCGAACACGGACGGAGAATCGAACCTCGGCATACACAACCAATCAATCCCGCTGTCTGGGTTGACGAGCGCGATGAGATTGCCGTTGCCGATGACTGCCTGAGAAAGCGTCAAAATCTATGAACCCTAAAGGAGGGCCTTGAAGGCCTATCGGACGGGATGTGCCGCTTTCTTGACGGCTGGAGCTTCTGCAAGTGCGCGCAATAGATCGCGGCAGTGAGACGGAGACTCTAAACGGAATCGGGCGGTCGACTCGCGCGAGCCGACCAGGACCGTCCAAGCCCATGCTGGCAGGTCGCGGAACATCGACTCATCGGTGACATCGTCCCCGCAGGCCAGCACAAACGGGCGGCTTTCAAAGCCCCCGCGCAGGAGCCGGAGCGCCGCGCGGCCTTTGCTAATGCCAGACGGTCGAACCTCGATGACCTTATTGCCGCGCATGACCTCGACCGGCTGATCCGCCATGCCCTCTTCCAGGTGGCGGAAAAGTTCGCGCGCCTGCCAGGCGGCTTGCTCTGGCGAGGCTCTTCGGTAGTGCCAGGCAAGCCCGAGCGGCTTTTCTTCGATTCGGCTGCCGGGCAGGCGCTCGGAGAACTCTTCGAAGACCGCGAGGACCTCGGCACGCCAATCGAGCGGAAGCTCTTCGGTGAGCGACCGGAACTGCGTCTGTCCGGGCTGCCGAACGGAAGCGCCGTGTTCCGCGATCAGGCCGACGCCCGTTTCGCCCAACCAGTCGGCGAGCAATCCGGCCGGACGCCCGCTGACGACCCAGACCTCGACATCGTCGCGTTGCGCGAGCGCGCGCAAGACATCGAGGATTTCCGGCGTCGGCGTGGCGTCTTCGGGAGTCTCGGTGAATTCGCGCAGGGTGCCGTCGTAATCCAAGAAGATCACGCGTCGCTCGGCGTTTTGCCATGCCTGCTGCAAGACCTCGTCTTGCCCAGCGCTCAAGCTGGGCGGCGGTGCCAGTGGCTCGGCGGATCGGATCGCATCGACCATTTCGTGCGCCCAAACATGGACGCTCTTTTCGGCGACGCGGCGACGCATTGGCGTCATGCGGGAGCGCTGTTCTTCGGCGCTCATGTCGAGCGCACGACGCAATGTGCGCACCATCGCAGCATCGTCAAACGCGTTCACGCGTAGTGCTTCGCCCAACTCCCAGGCAGCCCCAGTGTTCTCGCTGAGCACTAGCACGCCATCGTCTTGAATACGCGAAGCGACGAACTCCTTGGCGACGAGGTTCAAGCCATCGCGTAGAGGCGTGACCAGGCAAACATCGGCCGATCGATACAGCGCGCGCAGCACATGCGGTGCCACGCCGCGGAATTGATAGTGCAGGGCTTGCCGGCCCGGTTGGCCAAACTCAGAGTTAATGTCGCCGGCCAAGCGATCGACTTCTGCTTTGAGCTCGCGGTACTCGTCGACTTCGACTCGAGAGGGCACCGCGATCTGAATCATCATGACGCGCTCGACCAAACTTGGATCTTCTCGCAGCAGCTGTGCATAGGCGCGCAATCGCTCCGGAATCCCTTTGGTGTAGTCCAATCGCTCGACGCCGAGAATCAAGCGCCGCCCCGCGATGGCTTGGCTCAGTTCATCCATTTCACGCTGCACTTCCGGCTCGTTTTCACCGCCTTCCCAATCCGCCGCATCAATCCCGAGCGGCTTGGCCAACAGCTGAATCTGACGGCCTTGATGGAAAGCGCGATTGCCGCGTGTTTCGACCCCGAGCAAATGACTGATCGCCGAGCGGAAATGGCGCACATAACTCAAGGTGTGAAAGCCGACCACATCGGCCCCCAAGATCCCTTCGAGGACCTCTTCGCGGGCAGCGAAGATGCGGTAAATCTCGCTGGACGGAAATGGGATGTGCAGGAAGTAGCCAATCTGCAAGTCCGGTCGCGCCTCGCGCAACATCGCGGGCAGCAGGGTCAGGTGGAAATCTTGCACGAAGACAAAATCACCTGGCTGCGCTTCGGCCAGCACCGCATCCGCAAAGCGTCGGTTGACGTCGCGATAGACCTGCCAGTCGGCAGTATCGAAACGCATGCGCTCGGGGAAATAGTGGAACAGCGGCCACAGGCTGCGGTTACTGATTCGCGTGTAGTACGCCTCGTGTTCGGCCTTCGTCAGCCCGATGCCGAGCATGTCGCAATCGCCGAGCAATTTGTGCACTTCCGGGCTCAAACTTCCGTCATCGGAAACGATGCCTGGCCAGCCAATCCAACGACCACCACTGTCCCGGTGCGGCCCACTAAGGCCGGTTGCCAATCCTCCGGCAGCAATCCGTACATCCCAGCCCTGCTCGCCTTGGCTCACGACCACTGGCAGTCGGTTGCTGACCAAGATCAGGCGGCCAGTACCAGGAGGACGGGAATCAGGCATGAAGTGGCAAGCAGGGGATCGCCCCAACGGGTGGTGCGCGCCCCCAAGTCACCACCGTAGTCGGCGGAGCCGTCCGATCCAACCGCTTTCCCGATCAGGGGTCTCTAGCGCAGTTGCAGCTGGGTACGCAACACTGTCGGTCGACTCGCCCCTGGGAACGGTCTCAGATTCGGGGCGGAACCGAAAAAGCCCCGCTGGGTTCAGCGCTCACCGGAGGAAAATGAAGAAAACTCAACTCATTCTGGGTGGCCTCGTCGCCATCGTTCTCGGCAGCTCCCAAGCGTGGGCTGCCCCCGCTCAACAAGATCGCGCGGAGGCGCTCCGCGCTCGCATCGATGCCGACGGAAACGGAGAGATCTCGCCAGAGGAACGGGAGAAAGCGCGCGAAATGATCCGCGCACGGCGCGCCGAAGCTGGGCAGGGACAACATCAACGCCAGCGTCGGCAGTTCCAACCACAGGGCGACCGGCGCGGGTGGCAGCGCGCACCGCGGCAGATGCCACAGAAGTTGCGTCGGAACCGCATGCATCAAATGCCTCGGATGCAGCAAGCACCGCGCCTGCAGGGTCGTATGCAAGGACGATTCCAGGGCCGTTTTCAAGGGCGTTTCCAAGGGCAACAGCAAGGACGCCGGCTGGGCCCACCAGTTGGTCCACGCTTCGGCGATCGCCAAGGTCGCATGCAGGCTCCGCTGACCGAGCAGCGCTCGCAACGCGGTCAACGCAAGCAGCGCGATCCGAACCGCCGTCGCTAAGGGGGACGATGTGTCGTAAGAGCGGTGGCACTCTTCGGAGTGTCGCCGTTTTTCTATGCTAGGCGCGGTTCCATCGACCTCCACTCTCATGCGCCGCTTGCTTCAATTCGTCATCCCTCTCCTCGCGCTTGCCGCGGGAACGATCTACGGCGGCTGGGCCTTCCAACGCATTCGTTTTCCCTTTGACGGCAGCGTTCCCGGTTTGGAAAGCCCGGCATTGCGCAATACCGAAGCGCGCTTCCGTCCAGCAGGCCGGCCGGCAAGCTTGGCGACCTCGGTCGAGAACGCCGCGCAGCTCGGTTATCTCGACGGCTCGGAAGCCGCAACCGAACAGTCTGGTGTCGTCCTTCATGAGACCGAAGCCGCCTGGCAAGGACTCAACCTGTGCGTTTCCGGGCACGGCGAAGAAGCCACCTTGCTCGACATGTCGGGGCAAGTTCTGCACCGTTGGCATTACGATCTGCGCGCGGAAATTCCCGCCGATCAAGCCGCGACCTTGCGCGCGCGCTTTCGTCGTGCCCACCTTGGTTCCGATGGCAGCTTGACCGCGGTCTATGGCGGGCATTCCTGGTTGGTCAAGCTCGACAAAGACTCGAATCTGCTTTGGAAGAAGGAGGACGGCTTTCATCACGACCTCGAGGTACGCCCGGACGGCAAGATCTTCGCAATCGCTTCCAAAGGACACATACTCGAGCGCATCCACGCCAAGCGCCCGGTGATCGAGGACTTCATCGTGATTCTGTCACCCGATGGCGAAGAGTTGGCGCGACAGTCGATCCTCGAAGCCTTCGAGAACAGCGACTACGCGCCGATGCTCGCGCTGATGCCCGCCTTTGGCGACATCCTGCATACCAACTCGATCGAAGTTCTCGGCGCACCCCATCCGGAGGCTCCGGCCAGTTGGAAAGCCGGGCAGGTCTTGGTTTCGATCCGCGAGATGGACACGATCGCGATCATTGATTTGAGCGAACAGCGTGTGGTTTGGGCCGCAACCGGGCGTTGGGATGGTCAGCATCAGCCAACCGTGCTGGAAAACGGCCATCTTCTGCTGTTCGACAACTACGGCACCGGGATGTCGCGCGTCATGGAGTTTGCCCCGAATGCCACCGACTTGGTTTGGGACTATCGCGGCAACGAAGAGAATGGCTTCCATTCGGAAACCTGCGGCTCAAACCAGCGCCTTCCCAACGGCAATACGCTGATCACCGAATCCGACTCGGGCCGCGCCTTCGAGGTCAATGCGAACGGCAAGCAAGTCTGGCGCTTCGTCTCGCCGCACCGGGCCGGTGAGCAGGACGAGCTGGTTGCCACGCTCTTCGACTTGATGCGCTATCCGCTCGACTATCTCGAGCCTGGCGTGCTTGCGCAGAAATAAAGCGAGGCCGCTGCCTTGCGACAGCGGCCTCGGTCTTGCGTCGATTCTCTTAAAGAACCGTCGAGGTCTGACTATTCGAAACCTCGGCGCCGCCCGGCACCAAGATCACGGCCTGCAGCCATACCTGCGTGCCCGAAAGCGAGGCGGGAACGAGCAGTGCATGCAGTGCCGTTCCAATCGTGTCCGTCGGAACATCGGCGATCTGAATAATCGGCTGCGACAGGTTCAAGTTGACGCCTTGCACAACCGTCGGACCAGCGCCGGTGCGCGAGGCCAAGAACTTGCACAGGCGGCCCGGGTAGCCCGAAGTCACCGAAAGCGTGCTGTACTGACCGCCGGAAAGAGTCGAGTAGGTCAACTCGGGTGGCGGTGGCACACCAGGCAGGCTGATGTCATCGACGCCAATGCCATCG
>JBDQJC010000011.1:0-64290 GCA_040264055.1 Planctomycetota bacterium | reverse complement strand
GTTCCGTCAGTACTTTCTGACGATCCCCAGCGAACTGATGGAGGCTGCGCGAGTTGATGGCGCCGGCCCCTTCCGCACCTTCTTCCTCGTCATGCTCCCGATGGCCAAACCCGTCATCGGGGCTGTTGCGATCTTCACCTTTCTCGCGACCTGGAACGACTTCTGGACGCCACTGATCTACATCATGTCTCCCGAGAAGCAGACGCTGACTCTGGGGCTGGCCGCGTTTAATCAGAGCTATCGCGTGGCGGTGGAGCTGTTGATGGCGGGCAGCACGCTAGTGCTTGCGCCGTGTGCGATCGTGTACTTCGTATTCCAGAAGGTGTTCGTGCGCGGGGTGCAGATGTCTGGGAAGGGGTGATCCTCCTAAGCGCCAAGCTATTTCTTCCACGCTCCGATGATCACGACCATTGCAAACGTGTCGAGTTCATCGTACTTCAGCAGGACCTTGCGCCGGGTCTCGTGATCGAGGTCGCTCATTTCGGTGTAACTTGTTCCAAGGCGGACCAAGGCATGATTCGAGGGTCAACCCGTCCGCGAACCCAGTTCTTTGCGCACACCTGCGACTATCTCCAATGCACGATCTCGGCTCGAATACTTCGAGCCCGTGCGCATATCAGGCACGGATTTCAAAGCCGCTTCTAGTTCGGCAAGGTCACGCTGTGAGTCCGCGGCTGGCTCCACGATCATTGGCATCTCGCAAATCAATCGTAGACCAATCACTTGCCCGGCTACCCGATTCTTCGCGCGCAGCAGCACCAAGGCGGCGACGAAATCGAATGGGTCACAATGCACGCCACGCAAGATCGCGTCGACCGAGGCACGATGTTCCGTCGGATCCCAGCTATGCCGTACCAGCGCATGCGCCACCTCAGCAGCCTTGCGCGAGCGCAGGTACTCGATCGCGCCCAGCCCGTCATTATCTCCAAACGGAACGCGCGCACTCCCGAACCAAACCTCGAACACATCGTTCAAATCGATCTCGTCCCAGACCGCTTCCGATACTCCGAGCGCGGGCGAAATGCCGCCTGAATCGTGCATGAAGCGACCCTTGCGCAGCCCTTGCGTAAAGGCGAACAAGCGCGCTTGCGCCATCAGGTTCATCTGTTTTTCGATCGGCTTCGCCGGCGCATTTGACTCGGCGATGATTCCCGGATACTTCGACTGCGTGAAGTCGACCTCGACCGCGGTGCCTTCGACGGCGACCGCGAGCATCGACAGGTTCTTGCCCCCGATCGCTTCGGTCTGCACCGACACGGACAGGATGCAGTTCGCGTCCAATGCCGCCGCTTTACGGCGCAGCTCGGTCAGCGCGGCCTGCGTGGCGCGTTCCAACTCTTCTTCGTACCCGCCCGAGCGCCCGCCAGCCCAAACGGCGAGCCAAGCACCCATGTCCTTGAACACCCCGGCACCCATCACCGCGCGCGCGGTCACGAAGCCGGCGTAACGCGTGACCGGGCAGCCTTCAATCGAGGGCGTGCTGACGACAAGAATTCTAGAAACGGGGCGTGGCAAAGACGAACTAGTGTGCCATCCACTCACGACATGCGCTTGAAAGTCAGGACGGAAACGCTTGCGCCTGTTTGCGCACCACGACCGTCGTCAACACCGCGAGTACCACGCCGCTGCCCAAGACTGGCGACTCAAGAAACGGAACCAACAGCAAGGCGGCACTCGCGATGACGAAGGCGCCATGCACCGTCACCGACTTGCACGCGTGTCGGAACTGGACCAACCACAGCCCCAGCAAGTACAGCACGATCGATACGGTCAGCGCATAGCCCACCGTCAGCGCGTTTGCCTTGGAGTGATCCGAGGCCAGGTCAATCGCTGCCGCCAAACCCGCGCCCGCCGCTGCGGCCGAGGCGTACACAAGGTAGTGCGTGTAGCCCCAAACGAAGGCTGCCTTGCGCGAGACCAGCACCGCGTGATGCGGGCGCGCAAAGTACAGCCACCACATCGAGAAGAACAGGATCGGCGCGCCAATGATCATGCGCAGCAGCGGCCGTCGAAGTGCCCGCTTTCCAGCGCGATCTGCACCGCCAGCGTTCCGGCCAACACCGATTCGCCGATCACGATGATCGTCAACAGCCCATAACGCTCGGCCATGTGATGGCGATGCCAGGGTGTCCCCTTCGCTCGCTCTGCCCAGTACGGCACCGCCAACTCAAGCGGCGCCAACACTAACCAACCAAAGGGCCAGTATTCATTCGGGAAAGCCAGCAGGGAAATCCATCCCAGCTGACACATAAAGATCCCCAGCATGTAACGCCCAGCGGCCGCGCGGTATTCCGGGTGCGCGCGATACACCCGCGCCCACTGCGCCAACAGACCGACGCGCATGATCGAATACCCCACGGTCACCAACAGATAACTCTCGCCCGCAAAGGCCGCTGGCACACCCGCCGCCAAGGCCAGCAAACCCGCCATCTGAACCCCGACCTTCAAGCGGTACGGCGCATCATCGCTATCAAAAGCCGACGCAAACCAGGTGAAGCCCATCCAGGCCCACCAGATCGCGAAGAACACCAGCACATAGCCGACGATGCTCTCAACCACGTGCCCGCCCGAAATGCTGTGGTGCAACGAAGCCGCGGCTTGCGCGATCGCGACCACGAACACCAGGTCATAAAGCAGTTCGAGCAGCGTTGCGGCGCGGTGCTCTTCGTCGGTGTCGCGCGCGAGCTGCTTGCTCGGTTTTGAGGTCGGGCCTTGCATGCGTGTGGCCACTCTAGCGTGCCGGCTAGCCACGCAGGGCGAACCAAGCCGCACCCGCAGCCACGCTGATTCCGAGCGTGCGCAGCATGCTGAGATTGAAGCGGAATAGCGCGAGGAAGGCGCCGGCCGCGATGATTGCCGCAGCGAGATCGAGCGAGCCCCATTTTGGCACAAGCAGGCGCATCCCAGCGATCTGCTCTTCCCCCACCTCGGCAAACAGAGTGTGCAGCGAGAACCACACGGCCAGGTTCAGGATGACGCCGACCACCGCCGCGGTAATCGCCGATAGCGCGCAACTCAGCCCCTTGTGCCCGCGCAGGTACTCGATGTACGGCGCACCGAGGAAGATCCACAGGAAACACGGCGCGAAGGTCACCCAAGTCACAACTACCGAGCCAATCACCCCCGCCAACATCGGGTCGAGCGTGCCCGGATTCCGATACGCAGCCATAAACCCAACAAACTGCACGACCTGAATCAGCGGGCCGGGCGTGGTCTCGGCCATGCCCAAGCCATCGAGCATCTCGCCTGGCTGCAGCCAGCCGAAAGTCTCGACCGCCTTCTGCGCGACGTAGGCCAATACCGCGTAAGCCCCACCGAAAGTGACCACCGCGGCCTGACCGAAGAACACGCCTTCTTGCACAAAGACGTGGCTGCCGCCCAACACGGCACCGAGCACAGCCAAAGGGGCCAGCCAGATCGTTAGCCAAAGCAGCGCGACGCGCACTGCCCGTGCGGAGCTGGGTCGTTCTTCGGCGCGCCGGCTTGCGATCGACTCGGCGTCCTCGCTCGCATCGACCTCATCCTCCGCATCCCCGCGCACCACCAAAAACCAAGACGGCCAGATACGCCCACCCACGAACCCCAACACCGCCGCCACGATCACAATGAACGGGAAAGGCACCTCAAACAAGAAGATCGCCGCAAACGAAGCCGCCGCCAAGCCGACCATCACCCCATTCTTCAGCGCCTTGCGACCAATCCGAATCACCGCCTGCACCACCACCGCCATGACCGCCGGCTTCAGCCCAAAGAACAGTGCCTCGACCAAAGTGAAGCCCTGAAAGCCCGCGTACAAAACGCTCAATAACAGGATCGACAGGAAGCCCGGCAACACAAACAACAGCCCGGCCGTCAATCCACCCCGCCAACCGTGCTGCAACCAGCCAACATAGGTCGTGAGCTGTTGCGCCTCGGGCCCGGGTAGCAACATGCAGTAATTCAGCGCATGCAGAAACCGGCTTTCACTTACCCAGCGCTCTTCGTCGACAAAGATGCGATACATCACTGCGATCTGTCCGGCCGGCCCGCCAAAGCTCAGCATCGCAACCTTCCACCAAACCCGCAGCGCGGCCGCGAAGCTGACCACCGACCCCGTTTGATCCGAAGGCGCGCCCGCCACCTGACTACTCCTCGTCGTCGAGCTTGATCAAGTCAGCCCGAAACAGCGTGCAGACCACATCCATCTGCGCGTTGTGCCGCACCACTCGACCGGCCAAAACATGCCGCCACAGCGCATCTTGATCAAAAACCAAGCTAGGCTCCTCGCTCAGAATCCGAACTGCCTCGAGCCCGAAGTTCTTATCGCGCAAGGAGCACTCGTAATCGCCCGCCGGCACGCCAACCACCAACCCTTCCGAGCACAAGCCCAAGAAGGTAGAGCACGCGCTGCCATGCATTTGCAGCGCTGGCGCACTGGCATACAGCTCGGCCGCGACCTCAGCCCAAGTGGTCTCGGGATTGACCCCATCTGCAACCACGCGACGCACGACGTGGTGCGCGATTCTTCCGTGCTGACCCATCGCCCAATCATACGCGCGTGGCGATAGAACTACACCGTGCGCTTGGTGCCTGCAATCGCTTCGTACATCGCTTCAAAGCAAGACCGGCAGACCTCGTGTTGCAGCTTCGGCAGCTCATCATTCTCGAGGAAATGCTTCTCGTCCAGTGCATCCTCCAAGCTCAGCCAGCGATCGCCGACTTGTAGCTTCAGACAGACTGTACAGGCAGCAATCCCTTCCTCGGAACGTTCCTGGTTTACATCCAGCAACGGTTGCGCGCGACGCTCTTCTTCCTTGCGCAAGATCGAACGAAACTCAACCAGATCCCCTTCAACCAACGCGACCTGCATCTCAAACCAGCGGCGCATGCTTGGCGAATCACAGCGGTACCCAAACTCAAGCTTCGCGCCTTGACGCACCCGCTCGACGATTTGGTGGTAAAGCCCACGCAGCGATGCATCGCCAACAAAGGACCACAGCGATTAATGCAGCACCGCGGACGAGTCGACACCCGCGCCATCATTCTGCTGCGCGAACTCATCCCACGCTGGGTTGACAAACACGATTTCAGCGCGCTTGTCGATTCGGTACACAATCGGGGCAGATGCGGTCATGCTTAGCACTCGATAATGTTCACCGCCAGGCCGCCGCGCGAGGTCTCTTTGTACTTGCGCTTCATATCGGCCCCGGTTTGGCGCATCGTGGCGATGACCTTGTCCAGCGAGATGTGATGGCGGCCGTCGCCCTGCATCGCAAGCCGGGCGGCGTTGATCGCTTTGATTGCGCCCATCGTGTTGCGCTCAATGCAGGGCACTTGCACCAATCCGCCGACCGGGTCGCAAGTCAGGCCAAGATTGTGCTCCATGCCGATCTCGGCGGCGTTCTCGACCTGGGCCGGCGTGCCGCCGCGCAGCTCGGCCAAGCCGGCGGCAGCCATCGAGCACGCCACCCCCACTTCGCCCTGGCAGCCGACCTCGGCACCGGAAATCGAAGCGTTGGTCTTGTAGATGATGCCGATCGTGCCGGCCGTCAACAAGAAGCGCACGATGCCGTCGTCGCTCGGGTTCTTGGCAAACTGCACGTAGTAACTGAGCACCGCCGGAATGATCCCGGCCGCACCATTGGTCGGCGCGGTCACCACCCGCCCACCGGCCGCGTTTTCTTCGTTGACCGCAAGCGCAAACAGGTTGACCCAATCGAGCGCGCCCATCGGATCGTTGGCTTCGCCCTCTTCGGCGAGCAGCCGCCGATGCATCGCCGCGGCGCGACGCTTAACCCGCAAGCCACCCGGCAAGATCCCCTCGCGTGCGCAACCGCGCTTGACACTGGCATCCATCACGCCCCACAAGTGCAGCAAGCCGGCGCGGATTTCCGCTTCACTGCGCCAAGCCTTTTCATTGCGCATCGCGATCTCGCTGATGCTCAAACCATGCTCCTCGCATTCCGCCAATAGCGCCGCGCCAGTCAGGACCTTGTGCGGAACCGGGGTGCGGTCTTCGACAATTCGGTCGACGGAAACCGCGGCCTCATCGACCACGAAGCCGCCGCCCACCGAGTAATAAACGCGCTCGCGAATCGGAAAGCCACTTCCATCCATCGCGGTGAAGCGCATGCCGTTGGGATGCCCAGGCAACGATTGCCGCTTGTGCAGCACCAAGTGCTGCTTTTCCACGAAGCTGACCGCATGCTTGCCCAGCACACAGATCGAATTCGCGGCGCGAATCGCTGCAACTCGATCCTCGACCGCGTCAATCTCGACCCCTTCTGGCGTCTCGCCCTCGAGCCCCAATAGCACCGCAGTATCGCTGCCGTGCCCGCGCCCGGTCGCGCCCAGCGAACCGAACAACTCGATCTTCACCGCCGCCGTACCCGCCAACTCGCCGTCGGCTTCCAACTCGCCGGCAAAGCGCAGCGCGGCCCGCATCGGCCCGACCGTATGCGAACTCGATGGGCCAATCCCGACCGAGAACATGTCAAACACGCTGACCGACATGGCGAGAAGCCTAACCGAGCAGCCCGGTTGCCGCAGCGACTTTGCGGAATCGCTCGCCATCCATTTCGCTGACTTGGCGGCCGAAGCAGAGTTCGGTGTGACGCTCGCCGCGCATCAAGCGATAGCCCGGTCGCGTGCCTTCCAGCTTCAAACCAAGCTTCGCAAGCAAGCCCGCCGAAGCTTCGTTGCCCTGCAAGCAGCCGCCTTCGATGCGATAGGCCGAGCACTTTTCGATCGCATAAGCGCACAAGAACTCGCCGAGCCGCCGGCCGACGCCGCGCCCCCAGGCCGCCCGGGTCAGTTGGAAGCCGATTTCACAGCCATCCGGGCTCATGTCCACGGCGATCACCGCGCCCTGACCCAAGAACTCACCTTGCGCATCCTCGACTGTAAAGACCGCCGCCAATGGAGCCTCGCCTTTGGCGATCGTCTCGGCCTGCTGATCCAGCAAAGGCCCGAAGAAGCCATCGACCGCTCCTTCCGGCAAAGGCGTGAACCAAAGCCAGCGCCCGACCTCCGGATCGCCGAGCAAGGCCGCAAAGTCGGGCAGGTCCGCGCGCGTCGAATAACGATAGCGCTCTGATTCGTACGTCCACGGGCCAAGCATCTGGAAAGTGTAGACCCACGCCCCCCGCCGCTGGCAAGCTTGGCCCCATGGCTCTCGAGAACCTCTCCCAGCTTCGGAACTGTCGGCGGCGGCGCGAGTCTTCCTACGACCGCACCGGCGGCAACAACGATTCGGTCGAGGTGCCGGCGGGCAGCAGCCACACCCTTGCCGACTTGCAAGGCGCCGGTGTGATTCGGCACATTTGGATCACCGCGCTGGGCCAGGACGAGCACATTCTGCGTACCTCGAACCTACGCATTTGGTGGGACGGCGCCGATCAACCCAGCGTCGATGTGCCACTCGGGGACTTCTTCGGCTGCGGCTTCGGCGACACCGTCAACTTTGCTTCGCTGCCGGTCAGCATGATGCCGCAGGACGGCAAGGGCATGAACTGCTTCTTCCCGATGCCCTTCCGTCGCGCCGCGCGCATCGAAGTGCTGAACGAATCGGATCAGCCAATCAGTCATTTCTTCTACTACGTCGATTGGGAAGAACACGACGCGCTCGCGCCCGATCAGGCCTACTTCCATGCCAGCTTCAACCGCGAAAACCCAACCGGCGGCATCGACCCGAGCGGCATGTCGAATTGGGATTTCCAGATGGACGGCCTGAACCCCGATGGCGAAAGCAACTACGAGATCCTCGATGTCACCGGCCGTGGCCACTTCGTCGGCTGCGTGTTATCCATTCACAACCTGCGCGTCACCGATCAGAACAATTGGTACGGCGAAGGCGACGATATGTTTTTCATCGACGGCGACAGCAAGCCAACGCTGCACGGCACGGGCACCGAGGATTATTTCCTGACCGCTTGGGGCCCGCGTCAGAAGTTCTGCGGACCTTACGCCGGGCTGACCATGCCCGGCGGCATCAACTACAGCGGCCGACTTTCGATGTACCGCTTTCACATCGAAGACCCGATCATGTTCAATCAGGGCCTGCGCTTCACGATGGAACACGGCCACGCCAATCGCCGCAGCGACGACTGGAGCTCGGTTGCTTACTACTACTTAGAACAGCCAGGCAGCGCGAACATGCCGCGCATCGAGGTCGCCGAACGCATCCCCTACCCTGCCGATCACGCGCCGGGTTTGGTTTGCATCGAGAAGTAGTCGCGACGCACAAGCAGCGCAAGGTATCCTGGATGCGCCCCTCGGACTTGCTCCAACGATGTCCGCTCATCCAACTACCTTTGGCGTCGATCGTTTCCCCGACGTCCTTCCGCTGCGTGATTCAACCGGCCGAGCCACCGGTCTATTCAGCGATCACGGTTCCTGGTACGGCGTGGTTTGGGGCACCAGCGAGTTGCTCGAAATTCGCGACCTAATCGGCGGCGCCATTTTCACGATCGACATCGGCAGCCCGTTGAAGTCAGCGCGCTCCTTTGCCGACTGCCAAGAGTTCAAGCTGCTCGACGGCCGCAGCGGCCGCATGTGCGTGTCCGACGCCACCCACTTGTTGATCGAAGTCGATGGCGACTCCGCCCCGCAAGTCGAGGGCATCCCGGCCAACCGCGTCATGGGTAGCCCGCATGCTTGGCGTATTTTGATTGGCGAAAACGCCGCCGAAACACCCGATCCACCCGCCGACATCTTCGAAAGCAATCGCGCGCGATGGAATGGCTACTTCGCGGCAGCCTTCGAGGGCATGGATCGGCCGGCCGATCCGACTTCGCAAACCCTGCTCGCCCGCGCCGTCACCACCATGATGTGGAACTGGTGCGGACCTTGCGAAACGATCCCGTACGGCGGGGTCATCCCATCGCCTTTTTCGTACCGCGGCTTTTGGGCCTGGGATTCCTGGAAGCACGCTTACGCGCTCGCGCATTTCGCTCCCGAACTTGCCGCCGATCAGCTGCGTGCGCAGTTCCATCGTCAGCAATCCGATGGCATGGTGCCGGACACGGTCTTCCCCGACGCCTCGCAGGACAACTGGCGCAACACCAAGCCACCCTTGGCCGCCTGGGCGCTCGACTTCCTCGTCAATCGCACCCAAGACGATGCCGTCGCGCGCGAGCTCTATCCCAAGTGCGCTGCGCAAATGCGTTGGTTCCGCAAGTCGCGCCGTATGCCCGGCGAAACGCTCTATCGCGCCGGTGGCACCGATCACGTCACCGCAACGTGGGATACTGGCTGGGATAACTGCGCCCGCTTCGAAGGCGTCAAGTTACGCCAGCAAGGCTCGTGGATGTTGATGGATCTCTGGATGCCGGATTACAACGCGTACTGCCTCAATGAGCTGCGCGCCTTGGCCAGCCTCGCCGACCGCATCGGCGAAGACGCCAGCGGTTGGCGCGAAGAAGCCGCTCGGCTGGAAGCTGCGATTCGACGCGGGCTTTGGAACGAAGCCAAAGGCTGCTTCTGCGATGTGCAAGCAAGCAGCGGTGCCTCGACCGGCATCCGTTGCGCGGCCGCTTGGCTGCCGGTCTGGGCAGGCGTCGCCGAACCCGAGCAAGCCGCGCGCGTGCGCGAGCTTTTGCTTTCGCCGAGTCACTTTGGCACGACCATGCCCTTCCCGACCTTAGCCGCATCCGAACCTGCGTTCACGCCGGACGGCTATTGGAATGGCGGAGTCTGGGCAGACCACGCGGCCTACGCCTATTACATCCTTGGCGAAGACGGCCGCGCCTTCCGCGACCTGACTCGCGATTACATCGCGCTGAAGGGGACTTTGCACGAGTGCTATTCCCCGCTCGATGGCCAGCCCGGGCGCGGCAATCGACCGGCGGTCTCGCAGTTCTCTTGGACCGCCGCCGCCGGGATTTCCGTCATGCATGGCGGCCCGCGCCCAGCTTCGGCTTAGACCATGTTTGGCATGACGCTGATTCGACCGAACCCAGCCATGCTGCTGTTCTTGCTGGTCGTTTCGGGTGTCTACGGGGTCGCGCTGTTCGCTGGCAGCCTGCTGCACGGTCGCGACGAAGCCGAGCTGCTGGTCCTCGCGTCGTTGCTCGACATGGTGGTCCTGGTTCCGGCTGCGTACTACTTCCTGCTCATTCGACGCGGCGCGGCAAGCCCGATCAGCCTGGCACCCGTGCTGGCGATCAGTCTCTTCTTGGCCGGACAAATCGTGCCCCAGGAATTCCAAGGCGGCTTCAGCTGGCTTGAATGGGCAATCCTTCCGCTCGAGCTGGGCGTGATTGCCTTTGTCGTGATCAAGGCGCGCCAGGCCATCGCGGGGCAGCACGCATCCGACCCGGTCGAACGCTTCCGTCACGCGGCTCAGCGCTTGGCCGGCGACAGCTTGTTCGCGCGCGCTTTCAGCTCGGAAGTTGCCTTGTTCTATTCCGGTCTGGGTTCATGGCGTTCCCAAGCCGATCAGCCCGCTGGCTACCAGGCCTTTTCCTATCACAAACGCAATGGCCACGGCCCGCTGGTCGCTGTGCTGCTGATGCTGTTTGCGATCGAGGGTTTTGCGATTCACCTGCTGCTCGCCAGCTGGAGCTCGACCTTCGCTTGGATCATGACCCTGAGCACGATCTATGGCGCGTTCTGGGTCATCGCCGACTTCCGTGCCATGGTGCTGCGCCCGAATCTGGTCAGCATGGAATCGATTCGTTTGCGCTCAGGCTTGCGCTTCGAGCTGTCTTTCCCGCGCCGGCAACTCAAGTCGATCTCCAAGACCGCCCCGGAAGCAGGCACCCAGGTCTTGAACCTCACCTTGCTCGGCACCCCCACCCATTGGCTGCACTTACGCGAGCCCGCGCAAGCGATCGGCCCTTACGGGTTCAAGAAGACGGCACAAGTCATTGGCTTGCAAGTCGACAATGCACGCGCCTTCGAGGCCTTGCTTGCGCCAGGCCCGGACGCAGATTCGCGCTGACCGCTCGTTGACGACCTTCAGCTTCAATCCCAGTCGGTCAAGGCCGTTAACTCGGCCCAATCCATGCCAAAGGCCGTCTTGACCGCTGCTTCAAGCTGCGCCTGATCGGCGAAGCGGAACTGCATCGTGGTCGAGATGTGCGTGTGCGCCTCGCCGGGTGCTAACTCCAAAGCCGGCGAACTCGATTCCAGCTCGAAGAAGCGCTCTGGCCCACTGTTGTTATAGGAGTTGACGACATCCCCGTAGAAAGGGTCACCGCTCAAAACCCAACGCTCATCGACGTACGCCGCGTTGGGATCGATCGGCGTGAACTTCACAACCGTCAAAACGCCCGTATCCGGATCGTAGGCCCCCATCACATCGCGCGCGCGGTTGCGCAACACCCCGATCTTGCTGCGAAAGTCGGCGTCGGTGCGAAACACCGCAAAACCATCGCCAAACAACAGGCGCTTCTCGGGCAGCGGCTCTTCCCCGAAGTACTCGCCGCGTACCGGCGGACCACCATCCGGATCTTCGCGGTCGGTGCGGAACGGAATGATCGACCAAGCGTCATCGCCCGGCAAGAACATGCCTGCGATCCAAATGCAGGGCAAGCCACCTTCGCGTGTCCACGCCGCTTCGCCTGTATTCTCGACCGTATTCACGGTGCGAAAGGCCGTCCACAAGGTGCCCGGAGGAATCGCGCCGACGACCTCTTCGACCTGCGCTTGCTCAGGAACTTCCACGTTGCGACGCACCAGCATCGTGAACTCGGTGCCCATGCGGTTGCGCATGACCATCGGTCGTTCCATTTGTCCTAAGCCGATCTCTTCAAAGGGACCGATGTCCAGATCCTGAGGGACCCGCCACAGCTCGGCGTCGAATGGCAATCCAGGTGCGAAGTACAGGCTGAACTTGCTGCCTTCCGGGCCAATCCAAAAACGATCGACACCACCATGGTTATGGAAGTTGGAGGGAAGGTCGCGCAGCTCAATCGCCGGCTGGTTGACAAAGCCTAAGCCGGGCTCGGACAAGTCGATCGTCGAACTCATCACTCGACCTTGCAGCACCGCGGAGTACAGAAAACCGCCGGTGCCCGACAACATCAATCGGCCGCCCGCCTGCTCTTCCAGCCAGCCCGCGTCGGAAAGAAAACTGGGTTGTTCTTCGCTCAAGACGGATGCACAGGAAGCTAACAGGAAGGATGCAAGGAAAACGGGGGCGTGGCGCAAGCTCATGGCCGGCGCCCATGCTAGCGCCGTGTCCGATCATGGGTCCGCGCGACCGCTAACTGGCTCGCGCCTGTCCGCCGCCGTTGCCCGAGATGCGCCAAGTCCCGCGCCCTTGCGCTTTGGCCTCGTAAAGCGCGACATCCGCAGCTTCGAGCAGTTCGTCGACCGACTTGGGGTGCTCGGGGTCGGTCACCGCGACCCCCACGCTGATTCCAAGATGGGTTTCGGTGTCTTCCAGCCGACGCTGCACCCCACCGGCCACGGCCGACACGCGAATCATCAATCGTTCAATCACGGCAGCGAGCGTGATCGTGCTGAGGTTCTCCAGCCAGACCACAAACTCGTCCCCGCCAAAGCGACCGAAGAGGTCTTCGCCGCGCAAGACCGAACGCGCCGCGTGCGCGGTGGCGATCAAGAACTCATCCCCCGCCGCATGCCCCAGCCGATCGTTCACCTCCTTGAAGTGATCCAAGTCGAACAGCACCACCGCGGCGCCACCCTCCGTCCCTTCAAGCGCCATGAGTCGCCGCTCGACTTTGGCCAGCCAAGCCGTACGGTTAAGCGCGGCGGTCATGCGATCGAAGGTCGCTGCCCGCACCACATCGCTATGCAGTTCGGCCAACTCGGCCGCCAAAGACACTTGGTGAGCCAGCATGCCGAGCAAATCAACAGTGTCCCCGCACGAAACGCGGCCCAAGCACGCCTGAGGCAAGAGCAAGCCGCCGCGCACGCTTTCGTGCACACGAATCGGCAAGTACCAACAGGCTTCGTCCGGCAAGCCAAAACGCGACCCCGGCACGCGACACGGCAACTGCCCTGCCCACGAGTCGCCGGCGCAGCGGCGCAGATAACCCGCGGCCCGTATCGTCGCCTGGGGTTCGCTCGCGTGTTGACGCTGTAAGAAGATGCGGTCCACTTCGCGACCGGCGACGCAATACGCAGCCCAGCGGCAACGCGCCGCGCGCAGCACCTCACCGGCCACCCGGCGCGACCATTCGCCCTTGGTCGCTTCGGTGGTCAGCCCCTGCCCCAACTCGAGCAAGCGCTGCAGATTCTTCGCGCGGCGTTCCGCGCGCTCAAGTCGGCATGCGAGACCTTCTAGATGAGAGTCATCCATCGGCTTGACCTCGGAAGACTGGAATAATCGTGGAATGTGGAGAGATCGGCATGCAACGGCGGTTCCACACGGTCAGCCCCACTGGCCCTACGGCCCGCCATCTACTTAACGGTGATCCAGCGCCGGACTAAAGCCTCCTCCATCGCCAAATTGCCCGTCAAATCAAGCAATCCGCCGGATCAGGAGCCTTCCGGAACCTCGAGTTCATGCTCGGTGGTCTGGCCTTCGAAGGTCTCGACTTCGCGCTCGTAGGTGGCGTGCACGGTTCCGTCGCGTGAAACCACGCGCAGCTTGATCGAGTAGCGGCCGGCTGGCTCTTTCTCGAGCAAGAATTCGGGGCGGTTGCGCTCGGGGAGCATGCGGAAGTTGCGCGCCTCGTTGAAGCTGCTCAGCGGATGCGGCAGCACGCGTTGCACCGTCAGCACCACCGAAAGGCGCGGCGAACGAGCAAGGAAGCGCACCAATCCGCGAATCTCGAGCCGCATCTTGGCATCCGGGGTGGCCGAGACGACCGGGCGACCTTCGCCATTGATGACGCGTACCCGCCCCTCACGCACCACGATCACGACCGGCTTCGAAAGCTGCAGGCGCGGTGAGGTGCCATAGACTCGGTAGCGACCGTCTGGGATCTTGCGGAACAAGAAGTGGCTGTCTTCGCTGACGCGCGTCAAGGCGAACGGTAGTCCACGACCCTCGCCACCCGGAAGCGGCAGATGCCCGCCGAGTTCGTGGTGTACGCCATCACGCAGCGCGGCAATCACCGCATCGCGGCCCGGCATGCGTGCAAAGTCATCGGCGACCAGAAGCACGCGGCCCAAGCCCGCGGCTTGCGGGAATCGGCCCAGAATGTCGGTGCCTTCAGCTTCGACTTCGACTTCGGCGTCTTGGCCGGCGTCCGCATTCACTTCGGCGGTGCGCGGCAAGCTTCCCGGCAACGCGACATCGACGGTTTGCTTTCCGCGCGGCGTCGCAACCTCGAAGGCTCCGCCCGCATCGGACCAGCCGCGGTTTTGCGTGGCACCGGCGGCGCCCGGCTGACTTCCGGCAGTGTGCACCCAAACGCGGGTGCCTTCTGGAACTGGCTGCTGGTCGGCCAGGGTCAAGATCAGCGAGGCCGGATCTTCGACCGTGACCACCTGCTCGATCCCCTCTTCAGGAATCTGCAAGCGCGTGATCTCCATGCCGAACGGGCCATCTCCGTCGCGAGCGAGGACCCATTCACCCGGCGCAATCCGGCCAAACTCCACGACCCCTCGCGCGTCGCTGCGCTCGATCGAAGGAACCGCGGATTGACGCTCCGGTGGAGTGCGCTCGGCCCAGCCCCAGTCGTAATCCGATCGGTAGAGCGCAAAGCGTTCGCCCTTGATAGCTTCGCCGCGCGCGTCTTGCAAGGTGAGTCGCACCGGCACGGCGCGATCCAAATGAACCCGAATCAGATCTGGCGAAGTCGCGAGGTCAAGCGCCACCATTTTCGGTTGATGTTGCTTGGACACGATCGAGTAGTCATGAACACCCTTCGGCAGGTGCGAAACGGCAAAGCGTCCACCGGACAAGCGGTGCGGCAGAATCGTCTGGCCGCCAGTACTTAAGAAGTCACGCCATTCGCCAGGCTCGACGGCATCGACCAAGGAAGCCACGGAGATCGGCTTGCGCATGACTAAGGCCAGGTTCTCGACCAGGACCGGTTGCCCGTCACGCTCCAGCACTTCGACGACAATCGTGCGACCTTGCGGCAGGTCGATTTGACCCAAGTTGAGTTCACCTGGTTCGAGTCGACGCGGAAAGTCATCGACCAAGGAGCCGGAGCGGTGCCAAATCCCGACGCCGTGCAGGCCGGCCTCGACCGTCAAGGCAAACGCGCCGTTTTCGTCCGTCCACGCATTCGAGACCGCGCGCTTGTCTTCGCCTTCGAGGTTGTAAGCCCCGACCAATGCGTGCGCAGCAGGCGCGCCATTAACTTGCATGACTCGGCCACGCATTTCCGTCAGCGGCGGCAGGTTCACACTGACGTGCTCGCCCGGCAGAAACTCATCGGTTTCGACTTCTACCCCATCAATGCGCACGACCAACTGACAGCGACGCGACGCGTCAATGCCACCAAAGGCGAGGAATCCATCGCTTCCGGTGCGGCCCAAGAAGTGATGCGACCAAGTCCATCGACGACGGCGCTGGTCTTCTTCTGATTGCTGGATGTAAACCTCGGCGCCGGCGTACGGCGTGCCATTCCAGGAATAGACCGCGATCGAAGCCTCTGCGCCGCGTTCGAGCACAATCAACTCGGGCGACTCGGGCAAGCTCGCCGAAGCCGTAAAGGCCGCGCGGTAGCGCCGGTAGCCCGGGCAGGTGACGACGATGTCATTGGAGGCCAACGGAGCCGTCGTGAGTTTCGCGACACCATTGGCGTCACTATCCGCCGCGACGCGTTGGAAGTCGTTGGCGCGCGAGATGCCCTTCAAGGCGCGCACCGAAACCGTCGCTCCGGGGATTGCCCAACCGCTTGCGTCGACCACGCGCACATGCGCGTAGGCCGCTTTGCTGAGTTGCACGCGAGCGATCTGAGCCTCGCCTTCGTAGTTCGGGTCGAGCATTACGACACGCTTCACGAAGCCAGGCGCTTCGACCACACAAGCCGCACGCGCTTCCTGCAAACCGCTATCCGGAGTCAGAAGATCGAGCGGAACGAATCCACCCTGATCGGCCTCGCGTTCTTCCAAACGCGGCAGCCGATCAAACTGATTGCGCTCCGGGCCGACCAACTTGGCACCGGGTCCTTGCCAGCGCACGCCGTAAGCTCGCACCGTTGCACTCGGAATCGCGCGACCTTGGCCATCGACCAAGAGCAGGCCGCCGCGACGCTGCCCGACGGATTCACGCACCGTTGCAATTTCTTCGCGATCCAAGAAGGCTTCGGTAATGGAAGCCGCAAGCGGGGCTTGTACTTCGACGGTGTCCGCGGCGCCCTCAATCGGAACTGACTTGAAGTTCGAAGCCGCCATCCAGGCGACCGTCAACAGCACACCGGCTGCCATCGCGCCAGCCACTCCGGCCGGGATACCCGGTGGAGGCGGCGGCGGAACCGGCAGCGAGGCCGGACGCAGCAGAAGACCGATGCACAGAGCGCGCCAATCCCCGCCGAAGTGGCGCTCCAAGCGTTCGCGCAAGCGCGCGCGCGAGCGGCTCAATTGATTGCGCACCGTCGAGGACTGGACCTTCAGTCGCGCAGCGATCTCTTCGGTTCCTAGCTGGTCGAAGTAGTACAGAACTGTGGTCGTTCGATACGGCTCGGGAAGTTCGCGCACGGCTTGCGCGAGCTGCTCCTGCATCTCGAGCCGCGCGTGAATATCACTCGGTTGCGGGACCTCGACATCGACCCCGACGGCCGAGCCAGCCTGACCTTCCACCACCTTCAACTCGCGGGCGGCGCGGCGCTGCCGGCGTCGACCCTGATCGATGGCCAAATTTCGCACCACGCGCGCGAACCAAGCCCGCAGCGAGCTGCCATGAATCGGCGGGCGCTCGATCGCCCGCATCATGGCCTCTTGGGTCAGATCGTCAGCTCCGGCCTCGTTTCCGACCAAACCGAGGGCCAAACGACGCACCCATTCTGCGTGAGCGAGAATCTCCTCGACCGAGGCGGGGCGTGGGTCTGGGCGCATCCTGTTTCAGAGACGGGGCCTGAGCAGGAAAAGTCGCGGAAAATCAGGCCTGTACCAACTTTACCGCGAGAACCTAGGATTGGACCGTGGTCCGGCGCGCCTTCTTCCTGTTTGCACTCCTCGCGCCGCTCGGCACGCTCGCCTACGCGGTGATTTTCCCGCCGATTCTGTGGGGCTTCCTGGTGCTGGGGCCCGTGCTCGCGCTCGGCTTCTGGGATGTCACCCAAAAGCGCAGCAGCCTGCGGCGGAATTACCCGATTCTGGCCCACGGTCGCTACCTGTTTGAGAGCATTCGGCCCGAAATACAACAGTATTTCGTTGAGAACAACATCGACGGGCGGCCGTTTAGCCGCGAACAGCGCTCCTTGGTCTATCAACGCGCCAAGGGAGTGACGGACACGCTGCCCTTCGGCACCCAGCGCAATGTCGACCAAGCGGGCTACGAGTGGATCCCGCATTCGATTGCGGCCAAGTCGCCGGCTCACGCCGAGCAACGCGTGCGTTTTGGCGGCAAAGAGTGCACGCAGCCTTACGAGGCCTCGCACCTGAACATCTCGGCGATGAGCTTCGGCTCGCTTTCGAGCCACGCGATCATGGCGCTGAATCGCGGCGCCAAAGCTGGTGGGTTTTGGCACAACACCGGCGAAGGTGGCATCAGCCCGCACCACCTACAAGGCGGTGATCTTGTTTGGCAGCTCGGTACCGGCTACTTCGGTGCCCGCGCGGCCGACGGTGGCTTCGATGTCGAGCGCTATCGCAACAACGCGCAGCGCCCCGAGGTGAAGATGATCGAACTGAAGCTGTCGCAAGGGGCCAAGCCCGGCCATGGCGGCATCCTGCCTGCGGCCAAGTTGACTCCGGAGATTGCCGAGATTCGTGGTGTACCGCTCGGCGCCGACGTGCTGTCGCCACCGTCGCACACCGCCTTTGATTCACCGCGCGGGCTGCTCGAATTCATCCGGGTCCTGCGCAAGGAATCAGGCGGCAAGCCGGTTGGCTTCAAGCTCTGCATTGGTCGCCGAGAGGAATTCTTAGGCATCTGTAAGGCGATGCTCGAGACTGGAATCCTGCCCGACTTCATCTCGGTGGATGGTGCCGAGGGCGGCACCGGCGCCGCCCCGCTCGAGCTTTCGAACCGCGCGGGCGTGCCGCTTCGCGAAGGTCTGAGTTTCGTCGACTGTGCACTGCGTGGCGTCGGCCTGCGCGATCAAATTCGCGTCGTTGCGGCAGGCAAAGTCATTACCGGCTTCGACCTGTTCCGGGCCCGCGCACTCGGTGCCGATGTCGTTAACTCGGCGCGCGGCATGATGCTCGCGCTCGGTTGCATCCAGGCGATTGCCTGCAATACCAACCATTGTCCGGTTGGCATCGCGACTCAAAATCCATCGCGCGTCAACGCGCTCGATGTGGATGACAAGACCAATCGAGTCGCGAGTTATCACCGCAACACGATCCACGCCTTTCTTGAACTGATCGCCGCGTGCAGTCTGCGCGGTGCGCGCAGCATTCGCCCCGAACATGTCCATCACCGCGTCGAGGAAGACGAAGTGGTGCATCTGGGCGAGCTTTATCCGAGTTTGCCGACGGGCGCGCTGACCGATCCCAACGCCGAGCTTCCGGAGCGTTGGCGCGCCTGGTGGGAAGCGGCCTCGGTCGATTCTTTCGAACCAGAAACGGCGCCCTTGTCCTAATTGTCGTCGGCGACAATCGCGGCGACCTGCATGAGCATCTGACGCGGATGGCCCGCCTTGCGCATATCGTCGGTATTGAACTGCACGGCGATGCAGCACTCGAGTTCAGGGAACCACATCATCTCGGACAAGTAACCCGGGAAGAAGCCGCTATGCCCCCAACTCGGCCCTTGCGGGGTTTTTGAAACGATCACCCCAAAGCCATAGCGATCGCCCGGCCAGAGCTGTGCATCGACCGCGGCGTCAATCATGCGCTTGCGTGCCTTGGCCGAGATCGCGTTGCCGCCGTACAGCGCCGCGCCCCACTTGGCGAGGTCGGAAGTCGTGCTGCGATAGCCGCCGCCGCACCATTCCATCTGTGGGTTGATGTAAAACTTGCCCTTCTGCAAAACCGGCCGCGGTTCCCCGGAAGCGACGCCAAAGGAACTCCAGCCTTGGGCCAACCCGGGTAGGTCATACGAGTTGTTCTCGTGCGTGTCCTTCAAACCCAAGGGCTGCAAGAAACGCTTCCAGACTTCGCGATAGACCGTTTCCTCGAGCTCGAATTCAAGCGCCATGCCCAACAAGATGTAGTTGGCATCGGTGTAGGCCCAGCTTGAGTCGACCTCAAAAAGCGGCTCTTGATCGAGCAGATAGGCAACCAACTCTTCGCGAGTCCAGGGCTTTTCGCCGCGCGCTTCGAGTTCTTCCCAGAGTCCGGGCATCGCGATGTGATCGACCATGCCGCTGGTATGCCGCAACAACGAACCCAGCGTGATGGTCTTCGCGTTCGGCAGTCGGCTATACCATTCTTCCTCGCCGAGGTACTTCGATAGCAAGTCGTCTGGACTGATCCGCTCTTCGTCGATCAACTGCATCGCCAGCGCTGCAAAATAGGTTTTGCCAATGCTGCCCGACATCAGATGTTGATGCGGCATGAGCTTGGATTTCGACGCCGGGTCTTCAAAGCCGCGTGACCAGGCGACCACCGAGCCGTCGTTGCGTGCGATCGCCACCGAAACCCCGGGGCCGCGATCCGCTGCCGCGTATTCGTCGAGCAGCTTGCCAATCGGATCCTGCGCAAGTGCAGGGCTAAGGGCGAGGAGAAGGGTGGCGATCACTCGCCCATTCTGAGCAATTGTGTCGCAGCTTGCACGATTCGGTTCTCGGCCCACCAGCCATCCAGATCGCGCCAGCCATCGGCTTGCCGCGCGGGCCGACGAGAAAGGAAGCCGACGTGCCCGCCGTGATCGCTCAGCAGTAGCTCGAGGCGCGGATGATCCACCAGCGCTTGGCGTACCGGAATCGTCAGCGGCACGAAGGGGTCATCGACCGCGTGCACGACCAAGCCTGGCAGCTTGATCTGCTCAAGCTTGCTGCCTGAACTTGCCGCGGTGTAGTAGTCCTCGGCGCCTTGATAGCCGAAGTTGGGCCCGGTCCACTTCTCGTCGAAGTCGCGCACCGTCTTCACGCCCTGCAAGCCGTCGGCTGGATAGATCTCGGGATAGGCGGCGTGCTTGTGCTTCCACATCCGATGAAAGCTGCGCATGAAGTATTTCACATAGAGTTGGTTGATGCCGCGGCGCCGCAGCGCGACATCGGCTTCGTGCAGATCCAACGGCACCGAAACAACGGCGGTACCCGCACTGCCTTCGGGCAGGGCATCGCCCCACTTTGCCAGCGTATTCAGGGTGACCGAGCCGCCGAGCGAGAAACCGCTGTAAATCAAGGGCACGCCGGGCACCATGCGGCCGAGCCAGTTGACGGTGGCCTCCAGGTCTTCGGTCAGCCCAGCGTTGTAAAGGGTCGGCGTCCACGCTTCGGTGTTGGCGCTATTGCGCATGTTCATGCGCACCACGCTGAAGCCTGAGCGCCACGCTTTCTCGGCTGTGCCAACCATGTAGCTCCGTCGCGAGTCGCCGCCCAAACCGTGAATCACGATCAGAACCGGGGCATAGCGATCCGGCTGCCAGTTGACTTCACACAAGATCCGCGTGCGTTCATCGACCGGGACTTTGACGCGTTCCGCAGCATCGATGAACTCGCCGAGGCCACGCGATAGCTGCGAGCCGAAGATCGTCATCAAGTGCGCCGAACGGAGCAAAGGATGCGGGCGAAACGGAGGATGCGCGGAGAGCACGGTTCGGAATGCGCCACGGCGCGGTAGGACGAAGAGATTAGCGCCGCTGCTAGAATCGGCGCATGTTGCCCTTCGCGTTGCGTCGGCCGTGGCTGCTGCTGCGCGACTTGTGGGTCGATCGGGACGAACCCGATCTGGAGAAGTTGCGCAACACGCGCGCGCCCGAGGCTTTCTTATGGGCGATCCTGCCGCACGCTGCGCGAACTTTTTCGGCCTGCATCATTCTGCTGCCCTCGCGCATGGCGCGCGCGGCGGCGGTCGGCTACCTGTACTGCCGCATCCTCGACACTTACGAGGACCTGGCCCCGAGTGAAGCCGAGGGGCGGCGCTTGCTGCTCGGCTTCGCCCAGCGATTCGGCCGGAAACCGGGCCCGCTTGGACCGGCCCCGGCGCTGGAAGGCGCCCAGCCGATCGACCACCGCGACCGCTCGCACTTGCTGCTGGTCGAATGCTGCGAGCGGATCGACGCGATTTACGCCACGCTGCCCGAATCCAGCCAGTTGGCCATCCTGCATCTGGTCCGCGATATGGCCGGCGGCATGATTTGGGCAAGAAAGGTCTTCGAGGCGCAAGACGGCTGCCTGAAATCCGAACAACAGCTTGACCACTACTGCCATGGAGTGCTCGGCAACCCGGTTGCCTTTGCTCAGCGGCTGATCTTGGCGCGTGAACTGCAGCCCCATGAACGGGCTAACGCGATGCGCGTCGGCGAGTTCGTGCAGTTGGCCAATGTGACCCGCGACGTCGAAAAGGACCTCGCCCGCCATGTGGCCTACGACGATCGCTTGCGCCCCCACCTGGGCCATGCACTCGCGCGCGATCCAGCCGCCGATCAAGAAGCCGATGTCACGGCGCGCGCGGCAGTGCGGTCGGCCCGTGAACACATGTTCCTGCTCGCCCTCGAACGTGCCCCTGCCTACACCGAAATGCTGCGCCAACTCGAGTTCCGCACCTTCAGCCTGACGCGCGCGTCTTCGCTGTTGATGCTTGAGTTCTGCGATCGCTACTACCGCAGCTGCGCAAAGAAGATCGGTCACGCCAGCTGGCCCGGCCGCGGCAGTTCGTTCCGGGTCTTGATGTCCGCCTTCCCGGCATTCCTGTCGCAGAAGTACGCCCTACGCCGCGCAGCCGTGATCGAGTCGCGGTTGCTGCAAGCACGCTCCCAAGCCTGAATCGAACGATGTCGACGCAAACCGCAGCCGCAACTCCGGCCCCGCCCACCAGCGCGTTCCAGAAGCTTTCGAGTTTCGCTGGCTATACCGTCTTCCTGTTTCTAGCCAACGGTTCGGTCGCGCTACTTTCGCAATTCGGTTTACTGCCCTTCACCGCGTGGCCGTATTGGGATCTGCCTTTTGAGCTGACTTGGGAAGCTCCGGTTGACGCGGAACTCACTGCGACGAACTTCGCGATTGTCTGCGGGATTGTGCTGCCCGCGTTCTCCTGCGCCTTCCTCATGCGCGCCGGGATGATTCGACGCGTCATCCTGGCTGTGATCTTGAGCGCGGCCATCCAAGGCTTGTTCTTCATCGGCTATTCTGCGCTTGGATGGACCCCGCAGTTCCCCGCCATGTAGACGGACTTGCCGTAAGGCCAGATGCCGCGACATGGGGCACACTTGAACGCATCAGCTCGACGGCCATGTTCAGCATGGTCCTGTTTGTCAGTTCGCTGATCGCCCTTGGCTTCCTGCTGCTGCTGGCAGGCGTCAAACTGATTGCGCCGTTTTAGCCATGTTGTTGCGCTCTCGACCCAGACGATCTTCCGGAATGCGTGATCGCATAGCCGCGCAAGATCGCGAGGTTCGCCGGCGCATGCGCGTGGCGTATGCACCCTTTCATGGCTTGACGGTGTTCGTGCTGAGCCTAGTCGCATTCTCGATTTTGAGCCAATGCCTGAGTTGGCTCGACATGCTCGATCGACCGGCGACCATGCTGCTTGCTCCGATTGGCGCAGTGGGATTGCTCAGCTTGGCGCCGATCCCTGATGTCGTGCCCACCGAAGGCAGCTGGCAACTCTTGGTCAGCATGCTGACCTCCTTCGTCTGCGGCTGGATCGTGCATCGACTGCGCCCGCAATGGAGCACGCGCCGCTGGTGGATTGCGACGACCGCCTTGCTGGTCGGCCTCGGCGGAATCGCGCATTTGGTCTGGCGCAAACTCGGCCACGATTGGCCGGATTGGTTGGCTTACATCCGCGACCTGGTTTGAATCGCAAAGGCGCCGGCCAACCGAAGTTGACCGACGCCACTCAACGAAAAGGAAGCAATACTCAAACCGCTAGGCGGCCGGCACCGACGAAGTCGGACGCGAGCCACCTTGCGAAGACAAATCGCCTTCGTCCCAACCCCCTTCGGCTGCAGTGCGCATGTAATCGCGATGCGCAAAGCCATCGACGGCAATCGCGTCGTCACGCAGCTTTTCGGCCGCGCGCACTTGCTCGACCTCGGCCATCGTCAAGATGCCCATGCGTGCGGCGGGTTCCAGTGCCTCAAGCAGCGGCATCTTGGCAAGCTCGCGCTTGCGCATGGCTTTCTTGATCTTGCCAAACACCGCTTCCGCAGCCACACAGGCTTCGAAAGCCGTTTCCAGTCGGTGCACCGCTTCGCCTTCGGTAGTCGGCATGAACAACATGTCGAACAAGCGATCGCGTTGCTCGCCCGGCGTTTGCATCGCAGCGGCAACCTGGCCCAGAGTTTGATCAGACGAGCCCGAACCGAGCGAGTTCAAGCGCGACCAAATGCCAACCGGACCGCGTACCGCCCAACCAAGGCCCGGCACTTCCAAGTTGGCGTAGATGCCATCAAACGCGGTCTGGATCTGCGACCAGCACAAGTCCATCGAGGCGCGATAGAAAGGCAAGTCTTCGGCGCGACGGCCTTCGCCTTCGAAACGCCGCACCGTGGCGGTCGCGAGATACATCCACGACAGCACATCGCTGAAGCGACCGGTCAGCACCTCTTTGCGCTTCAAATCGCCGCCGTAGACACCCATCGCGACGTCGGCCCAGAAGGCGAAACTCGATGAAGTCCAAGCAAGCTTTTGCAGGTCGCGCCGCGCCGGGCCCTCGATCGGACAGGCCGCGAAGTAGCCGCGCGACAGCGTCATCAGCAGGGCGCGCGAGCCGTTGCGCACGATGTGCGCAAGATGCCCGAAGAAAGCGTCGTCGAATTCGACGAGGTCACCCTTCTCCAATGCGTTGATCTCGCGGAAAGCGTAGGGGTGACAACGAATCGCACCCTGACCAAAGATCATCAGTGTACGGGTCAAGATGTTCGCCCCTTCGACGGTGATCGAAATCGGCGCCGCGAAGTAAGGGTGCGCGATCAAGTTGCGCGGACCACAAGAAATTCCCGCGCCACCGACGATGTCCATCGCATCGTTGATCGACTTGCGGAAGCTCTCGGTGAACTGGTACTTAGCAATCGCAGAAACGACGGCGGGTTTGGCACCCCCATCGAGCGCGCCGGCAGTAATCCGCCGCGCGGCCTCGAGCAGATAAGCGCGTGCACCGATGTCGGCCATCGGCTCGGCGATGCCCTCGAACTTGCCAATCGGCAAACCAAACTGCTTGCGTACGGCTGCGTAAGCACCGGTAATCCGTGCCATCGCTTTGGTGCCCGCCGCACTTTGCGCCGGCAGCATGATGCCGCGCCCCGCCGCGAGTTGTTCCATCAACATGCGCCAGCCTTGGCCGACGCGGGCCGGCCCGCCAATGATGGCGCTGACCGGGACTTCCACATCGTGACCCTCGAAGGGGCTGTTGAAGAAGGGCACCCGCAGCGGATCATGTTGACGGCCGCGCACGATGCCGGGCGCATCGGACGGAATCAACGCGCAGGTGATACCAGGGTGTGGATCGCCGCCCAACAGCATGTCCGGGTCTTCCAACTTAAAGGCCAGCCCGATCACATCGGCGATGGCGGCCAGCGTGATGTAACGCTTGCGCCAGTTCAGCCGCAGCATCAACTCACCGGCGTCATTGCGGAAGACCACACCATTGGCTTCCATCGCGCCCGCATCCGAACCGGCGTTGGGCTCGGTCAATGCGAAGCACGGCAAGATCTCGCCGGAGGCAAGCTTCGGCAGGTAGTGGTTCTTCTGTTCGTCGGTGCCGTAGTGCACCAACAACTCGGCCGGGCCGAGCGAGTTCGGCACCATCGCGGTGATGCCCAGTGGAATCGAACGCGAAGACAGCTTGCCAATCACGGCACTCACCGCGTTGGCCGAGAGTTCCAGGCCGCCGAACTTCTTCGGGATGATCATGCCAAACAGACCCTTGTCCTTCATGGCCTGCCAAACCGCGGGCGAAAGGTCGCGCTTTTCAAAGACTTCCCAGTCGTCGGTCATCGCGCACAGCTCTTCGACCGGCCCATTCAAGAAGGCAAGCTCGGCTTCGTTGAGCTCGGGCGACTCGACATCCAACAAGGTCTGTAGATCGGGCTTGCCGCTAAACAGCTCGCCTTCCAACCAAACGGTTCCGGCATCAAGAGCTTCGCGCTCGGTGCGCGAAATCGAAGGCAAGATGCCAGCCTTCTTCAGGAAACCCATCAGCGGCTTGCTGAGCAAAGTGCGGCGGATCGGCGGCGCAAAGAACAGCGCCACGAAGATGCCGAACATCGTCCAGCTAAAGGCGCCGGCGCCGGTCCAAAGCAGGATCAGCGCATAGCCACCGGCCCAGGCCACGGCGGGTGCGCCGTAGAAGCCGAGGATCAGGGTGGCAACGAGAAGCAGAAGGAGTGTGGTCATTCCTGTTCTTCCTGGATGGGAATCGCCCGCAGCGCGTTCTTCACGGCGGCGTCGAGGAATTCCAGGACATCAATGCGGAAGTCGACGCGTTCGCTCAGGTTCAAACTGATCGCGCCATGAAGCTGCGCCCAAATCACATGGGCATGCAGGTAGTCGAGTTCGGTGCGTTCGCCGGGGCGCCCGGCGGCCGCGCACATGGCGTCGGCAAAGAACTCAAGATTGCCGCGCGCTCGACGATAGAGCGCTTGCGGGTAGCGCTTCATGTGTTCGGGATGAAGCGAGAAGATGACCTCGTAGTACTCGCGGTTTTCGAGCGCGAACTCGAGGTAAGAGCGGCACAGTCGCTCGCAGCGTCGGCGCGGATCGTCGACCCCATCGGCGGCCGACAGAAGTTGCTCGTGCAGACGCTCGAGACCTTCGTGGATGAGTGCGTGCAGCAGATCATCTTTGTCGCGGAAGTGCAGATAGATGCTGGTCGCCGTGCAGCCCACCGCGCGCGCAATGCGGCGCATCGACAAGGCCCGATAGCCCTCGGCGACGAGGGTCTGGCGCGCTTCATCGAGGATCGAAGCGCGGAGTTCCTTGTTGGGTTTGGCGCGAGCCATGGTTGTGTAGATGGGGCTGAAGTCGAACTCCCCGACTCTCTATCGGTTGACAGCGTTAAGTTTACACTGTTAAGTCAGGAATTCGAGTAGCTCAAGCCCGGAGCCAGCGCGTCTTCCTAACTTATTTCCTTGAAGGTCGTTGCATCGCAAAGCGAGATTCGACCGGGGCATAAAGTGCGCCCCCAAGGCGCGAAACCGGCCGCAATTCTTCTTCGCGCACCCGCCCCGCCTCGTCGAGTAGCCCCTCGGCCAACACGAAGGCCACCACTTCGCCCATCAGGAAGTCGACCGGCCCATTCCCGACTTCGTGGTGGCCATAGAGCCGACATTCCAGGCGCACGCGTGCGGCGGCAAGCGAAGGCACTCCCACCTGCTCGGAATCGGTCAGTTCCAGCCCCAACGCCTCGGCTTCGGATTGATCCGGCGCGAGCTCGGCCGAGCTGCCGACTAGGTCTTCGAGCTGGTCCATCTCGGCAAGGTGCACGACGAACTCGCCGGTTTCGATCGCGTTGTGGGCAGTGTCCTTACGGCTGCCGTCGGCGCGCCGCGAAATGCCCAGCCCGAGGATCGGCGGGTTGCCGCTGATCCCACCGTAGAAAGAGAACGGCGCCACGTTGACCACCCCCGCCGGCGAGCGCGAAGTCACCCACGCGATCGGCCGCGGCACCAACAAGCTGGTCAGCAGAAAGTAGTTGCGGCTCGGCGAGAGCTCAGCGGGAAGCAGGACATCGCTCATGTACAAAGACCATTATTGCTCTGCTTGACCCTGGTTTTCTGCCACCGAAGCCTTCGCATAGCCGATGGAAGAGCAGGAAAAGCGGCTTGAAGTTGACAGTGTTAAGTTTACAGTGTTAACCTCCTGCTGAAGGAAGGCTGATGATCGCGAAGAATCTGCTCGAAGATGGCCCAGAGATCGTTCTGGCGGCTGGCATCCGTAGCCCTTGGGTGAGGGCGGGTGGCGCGTTTCGCCACGAAGACGCCGGCAACCTCGGCGCCCACGTCGCGCGCGAGCTGATCGCGCGCACCGGCATCGACCCCGGCGAGATCGACGAGGTCATCGTTGGCTGTGTCGGCCCTCCCCACGACCAAGCGAACATCGGTCGGGTCATCGGCCTGCGCGCCGGGGTGCCGCAGCACGTGCCCGGCCGCACCGTCGCGCGCAACTGCGCCAGCGGCATCGAAGCCGTGACCAGCGCGGTCGCCAACATTCGCGCCGGCTTCGGCGACACCTACCTTGCGCTCGGCGTGGAAGTCATGAGTGCCTACCCGCTCATCATGGGCCGCCGGCTGACCGGCTACTTCGAAGGCCTGATGAAAGCGCGCAGCCCGATGCAGAAAATCGGCGCCGCCTTGCGCTTCCGCCCTTCGATGCTGAAGCCGCGCGTTGCCCTGCTGGAAGGTTTGACCGACCCCGTCTCGGGCATGATCATGGGCAAGACTGCCGAGCGTCTTGCGAAAGACTTCGGCCTGACCCGCGAGCAATGCGACGGCTACGCGATGCGCAGCCACGAACGCGCACTCAATGCACAGAAGTCGGGGCGCTTCGATCGCGAGATCTTGCCCCACCTCGCTCAACGCGCCAAGCCCGGCGCTCGCTCGGTCGATGCCGATGATTCGCCGCGCGCCGATCAATCGATGGAGCGCCTCGCCAAGCTGCGCCCCTACTTTGAAAAGCCGGATGGCGTGGTCACGGTCGGCAATGCTTGCGGCATCACCGATGGCGCGGCCGCCCTGCTGGTCACCACCCGGCAACGCGCCGCCGAGCTCGGCCTCACCCCGCTCGCTCGCTTGCGCTCCTTTGCTTGGTCAGGCTGCCAGCCCGAACGCATGGGCCTTGGCCCGGTCTATTCCAGCGCGGGCGCGCTCGACGCCGCCGGAACCACGCTCGCCGACATGGGCACGATCGAAGTCAATGAAGCCTTCGCTGCGCAAGTGCTCGCTTGCGGGCGCGCCTTCGAAAGCAAGGAATGGGCAAAACAGCACTTGGGCCGCGGCTCCGCGATCGGCGAACTCGATCTGCACCGCACCAATGTCAACGGCGGCGCGATCGCGCTGGGCCACCCGGTGGGTGCAACTGGCGCACGCTTGCTGCTGACCGCAGCCCACGAACTCGAAGCGGGCGACCACGAACTGGCGCTCGCCACTCTTTGCATCGGCGGCGGCCAAGGTGGCGCCGTGGTCCTCGAACGCATCGGCTAAGCCATGGAAACCCACGGTCTACCCTTCCCAGAAAACGCGCCCGAGCCCGGCGCTTGTGTGCGCATCGAGCGACCCGATCCGGGTCTCGCGGTGGTCTACCTCGATCCACCCCACCGCAGCCTGGCGGTGCTCGACGCCCCTTTGATTCGCGACCTGGAAGCCGCGGTCACCGAACTTGAAAACACGCACGGCCTGCGCGGCATCATCTTCGCTGGCGCGGAACCCCTGAAGTTCGCCGCCGGCGCCGACGTCGACGCCATCAAGTCGATCAAGGATCCCGCGCAGCTGCACGCGATCGTGCTCCAGGTGCACGCTCTGTTCCAACGCATCGCGCAACTGCGCCCGACGACCGTCGCTGCGGTCGGCGGCCCGGTACCGGGCGGTGCCTTCGAACTCTCGCTCAGCTGCAACTACATCGTCGCAGCCGATGATCCGAAGACCAAGATCGGCCTGCCCGAAACCATGCTCGGCATCATTCCGGGCTGGGGCGGCACCCACCGTTTGCCGCGCCGGATTGGATTGCCCGCCGCCACTCAAGCGATCCTGACCGGACGGCTCTACCCAGCACGCTCCGCGCTCAAGCTCGGCATGATCGACCGCATGACGCAGCCCGAGCGCTTGCTGGCAGTCGCCAAGAAGATCGCGCTCGGCACCGAGTCGCTCAAGCGCAAAGATCGCGGCTGGAAGTCTTGGGCGATCGATCGCAACCCGCTCGCCGTCAGCATGATCATGCGCAAATCGCGCGAGATGGTTCTGGCGAAGACCCGCGGCAACTACCCGGCCCCGCTGCGCGCGATCGACCTGCTCAAAAAAGCGTTGTCGACCTCGATCGAGGACGGGGCCAAGAAAGAAGCTGACGCCATCGCCGAACTTGGACCTGGCAGCGTCTGCAAGGCACTCATCAGCATCTTCCACGCTTCGGAAGAGGCCAAGAAGCTCGGCCGCAAGACCGAGGACTTCACTCCCCTGCGCATCCAAAGCGCCGGCGTGCTTGGGGCTGGCGTGATGGGCGCGGGCATTGCCAGCAACTTCGCTGACCGAGGGGTCGCCACGCGGTTGTTCGACCTTGCTCCAGCGGCGCTCGACGCAGCCCAGGCGCAACACCGCGCTGAGATCGCCAAGCGCAAGAAGCGCCATCGCTTGCTGCCGCAAGAGGCACTCGCCGCATCCGATCGACTCGACACCACGCGCTCGCTGATCGGTATGGCGAACGCCGACCTGGTCATCGAAGCCGTCGCCGAGCGCATCGAGGTCAAGCAGTCGGTGTTTCAGCAGCTCGCCGAGCAAGTGCGCCCGGATTGCATTCTGGCAACCAACACTTCCTCGCTTTCGGTGACCGCGATCGCCGAGGGAATTCCGCACCCGGAACGCGTGGTCGGCATGCACTTCTTCAACCCGGTCAAGAAAATGCCGCTGGTCGAAGTCGTGCTGGGTGAACAGACCTCACGCGAGGCCGCGCTCAGCGTCGCCGCACTTGCGGTCCGCCTCGGCAAGACACCGGTATTGGTCAAAGATGTCGCCGGCTTCTTGGTCAATCGACTTCTCGGCCCCTACCTCGACGAAGCCGTGCGCTTGTTCGCCGCCGGCTGCTCGCCGCGTCGCATCGATCACTTGATGCTCGACTTTGGCATGCCGATGGGCCCCTTCCGTTTGCTCGACGAAGTCGGCCTCGACATCGCCGACCATGCCTCGGCTTCTCTGTTCGCCGCCTATGGCGCTCGCATGCAGCCATGCAGCGACTTGGACGCGATGCGCGGGCCCGATCGCCTCGGTCGCAAGACCGGCCGTGGTTTCTACGTCTACCCGAAGGCCAAGAAGGCTCGAGAGGTTCTCGCGACGGATCTATCTAAGTTCCAAAGCGCAAAGACCGCCGATCGTCTGAGTGACGAAGAAATCGTCGATCGCCTGGTGCTTTCGATGTTGAACGAAGGCGTGCGCGCCTTGGAAGAAGGCGTGGTCGCATCCGCGACCGAACTGGATCTCGCTACCGTGTTTGGAATGGGCTTCGCGCCCTTCCACGGCGGCTTGCTGCACTACGCCGATCGCATCGGTGCCGAAGCTCTGGTCACACGCTTGGAACGCATTGCCGATGCGCCAGATGTTGCAACGCGTCCTGACGGTAGAGAAAAGTTCCAGCCGGCTGAGCGTTTGCGCGCGATGGCCCAAACGGGCGCGCGATTCTTCGAATAAGGAGAATCAGTTTTTGAAAGAGGCGAGAGGGGTCGCTCGCATGAACCGCGATGACGACCCCTTTTGCCGGGCCGCCATCTGCGGCCCATCAACCACGACCACTGAACCAGTCGCGTAGGTTGATACCGAGGCCAACGATGGCCGAGATCAAGAACGGAGCTGCGATGATGACCAAAGGGACAAGCAGTTCCGGGGTGTTGGCAGAGATGCCAGGGAAGGTGGTGGACAACATGATTTCGATTCCTTTCGTTTGAGGTTTCCGGTTTGACCGGTCTCATCTTTTTTCGGATTCGCCGCGTCGTCCATCCTTACGAGGGAGCGAAAGTGTTCGTTTATGGGAACGTATCGAGAAGTTTGCGAGCTACGGCAAAGTATTCAACCGTTAGCGAACATCGAAGAAATTCAAGGGCAGTCTTTCGCAGAACAACTCAAGTTCACATGCCGAGCCTCATGCGCGCGGAACGCGGCCTTCATGCGCCGTGGCCTTGCGGCGCGGCAAGACGGAACAAAGAAGTTCCAGTCGGCAGCACGCCTGAGCGAAATAGCCCAAACGGGCGCGCGTTTGTTCGAATAAGAAAATCAGCGTTTGAAAGAGGCGAGGGGGGTCGCCCGCATGAACCGCGATGACGACCCCTTTTGCCGGGCCGCCATCTGCGGCCCATTAACCACGACCACTGAACCAGTCGCGAAGGTTGATGCCAATGCCAACGATGGCCGAGATCAGGAATGGTGCCGCGATGATGATCAAAGGCACGAGCATTTCTGGGGTGTTGGCAGAGATGCCAGGGAAGGTGGTGGACAACATGATTTCGATTCCTTTCGTTTGAGGTTTCCGGTTTGACCGGTCTCATCCTTTTTCGGAATCGCCGCGTCGCCCTTTCATACGAGAGGCAGAAAATGATCGTTTATGGGAACACAACCGGAAGTTTCTGTGCTACGGCGAAGTCCTCAACCGTTAGCGAACATCGAATCAAAATCGGCAAACTTCTTCGCGCAACAACTTGCGTTCACACAGCTCAACGGAGCCGGTGGGAATAAAAAAAGGCGGCCACCGTCCCTCAACGGTAGCCGCCAGAATTGCGACGGGCATCCCCCCAGACGCCCTCGCTTGTAACCGTGGTTCAACAAGGCCGAAGCCGAGGATCCAACAAGTTACGTACGGGAAAAAGAACAAGGACACATCCCGTGTGTCGCTATTGATTACGACAGGCGGCGGCCGCTCAAAGGGAAAATCCGCTGAATTCTCGAGAAAGCCATTGACCCGGAATCGCGCTCAATCGCGAAAGTGAGGCCAAATAAGGGTTTCCGGCTATTCCTCGTCTTTGTCTGAGGCAAAGAAGATCGCCAATAAGTCGCTCGCAATCAGCGCACCACCAATGCCCATCAGGATGTAGGCGACAAAGGTTCCGACCCCGCCCATGAAGCCGTTGGCCATCCACCCACCGTTCACACCCAGAAGATCTGGGTTCTCGGTGAGGAAAAACGCAGCACCGATTGCGAAGACGACCAATCCGGCACGGAACGGTACCTGCCGTGATTGCTTGGCCTTCTTCTCATTCTCTTCCCCGAAGCCCTGGCGCGATAACAACTCGTCAATCTCTTCTACTGTGAGCCCCTGCTCGATGGCGCGCTCGATGATGCGCGCCTGCATCTGCTGCTTGCGGTGCGCAAATGTCAGCGCCAGGATCGGAATCGTCAGGCCACCGACGATCGCAACGATCGGAATGAGGACATCCTCGATGGCGGTGCCAGGGACGAATGTATGAAGGCCGGACAGGGTTGCGGGTTCGATCATGGGAGCTTCGCGTAAGCTGGAAGTATGGGTTCAGACCCGCGCGAGACAGGAAAGGTTGCAGTTCGCAACCGAAACGCCATGCAGGGGGTCTCACCCCCTGAGGTGTCTTGCACTGTTCGCCCCGGGCCGATTCAACGCACGGCCGCCGATTATCTTCCTCTGACCGAAGATGCGGCTGGCCAATTTGCGGCAGATTGGACACCGATCGTTCTTTCCCAGTTGGCGCGCTTTCGGCTGCCAGCCGATCTCGCCGAAGACGCCGGCCAAGAAGTTCTGCTGCGCGCTCTACGGGGTCTGCCCAGCTTTCGCGCCGAATCCAAGCTCTCGACCTGGCTGTACACGATCACTTGGCGCGAAGGTTTGCGCGCCGCGCAACGGCTGGCCCGCCGTAGCGAGCGGGAAACCAGCCTGCAGCCTAGCAGTGAACCGGCCGCTCCTAGCACCACGCCAGCGTTGGATCAGTCGGACGAGCGGCGCCGCTTGCAGGCCTTGCTCGATGAACTGCCCCCCGCCAGCGCACCGCGCTGGGTTACCACTACCTAGAAGGCTTAACCGTGACCGAAATCGCCGAGGTCATGGACGCTCCCACCGGCTCCGTCAAAGCTTGGTTGAAGCGCGGCCGCGATCGCCTGCAAGCGCGCTGGACCGGCGAACACCCCTCCACATGACCGAACTCGACGACCTCCTCCGCGATCCGCGCAGCCACCGAGCTGTTGCCGACCCCAGCATGAGTTCACGCGTCGCCGCCAAGGCGCTCGCTCGCTTCCATGCCGCAGCCGCAGAAGGCGCGCAGGCAACGGATCCAGTTGGCCCGGTCGCCCGCCCGGCATCGCAGGTGGAAATGCGTGCCATCCTCAAGCGCTGGCTGCCCACCCCGCGCCGCGCCGCTCTGCAAGCTGCCGGAGTGATCCTGGCAATCTCTGCCGCGTTCGGAATCGACGCGCTCATGCGCGCCGGCTATCTGCCGCGCATGGACATCCTGGCCAAGTATTGGTTCGAAGACCTCGCGGATGCCTTCGGCCAAGGGCTGGCAAGCTCGCCCTTGCTGATGGCAGCCTTCCTCGCCAGTGCAACTTGCCTGCTAGGCTTCGCGCTCTCGGCGCGCGCGCGGCGCACCTGGCGCGATACCTTCGGCCGCTAGGGTGGACCAGGACGGCGCGTCCACCGCACGGTGGTATCGGCGGCTCGCGCCGATCTACAACCTGAGCTGCCGTCCGCTTTATGCAGGGCCGCGCAAGGCTGGCCTGGCCGCCCTCGAACTGCAAGGCGGGGAAGTCGTGCTCGATCTGTGCTGCGGCACTGGCTTGAACCTGCCGGGCATCGCTGCGCAAATCGGAACCGCTGGGCAGTTGGTCGGAGTCGACTTCAGCCCTGAGATGCTCGTACGCGCCGAATCGCGTCGTAAGGAATGCCCGGCTCCGCTGGAATTGATCTGCGCAGATGCGCGCACGCTCGACCTCGAGCAGTGGCACGCTCGCAGCCCGCGTCGGCCCGACGCCATCCTTTGTAGCTTCGGACTCGCGGTCAGCCCCGACTGGCGAACGGTGTTTGAGCGCAGCTTTGATTTGCTGCTGCCAGGCGGCCGTTATGTGATCGTCGACAACCAGGCCTTGCCACAAGGTTGGCGACGCGCGCTGAACCCAGTCCTGGTTCCGCTTTCCAACTGGGCGGGTCACGCCGATATTCAGCGCGACACGGCCGGACTGCTACTCGGCCTACCGGGGGCGCGTCAAACGCAGCACTTGGGCGGCTATGTGCACGTCACCGCCGCCCGTAAGCCAGCGACTAGGGGTTCTTCTGCAGGAAACTCGTGATCACCGGGTGACCGATCATGGCCTTGACCGCGTCGGCATCGATCGCCCGCGCTTCGGCAAGCGCTTGCTTGGCTTCCTCGCTGCGCCCGAGTTGATCCAAACAAACGGCCCGCAACAGGCCGGTCTGCGCGTCACGCGCCTCGATCTTGAGCACCGTTTCAGCGTGCCCCAGTGCTTCTTGGTAGGCGCGCTTCTGGAACAGCAGGATTGTCAGGTTGCGGTGGGTCAAGACCGTTGGGTCACCGAGCGAGGCCGCGCGTTGGAAGGAACGCAGCGCATCGTCCTGGCGGCCGACGCGCAGCAAAGCCGAACCCGCAAAGCGCCATGCCATGCGCCGGCCCGGAGCCAGCGAGGCCGCGCGTTCGAAGTGGGCGGCCGCATCGGCAGCGCGACCTTGGGCCTCGGAGACCAAACCCAACTCAAACTGGAGTGCAAACACCTGCGGGTTGACCGCGAGGCCACGCTCAAGGGCCTGACGAGATTCATCGAGCAGTCCCATGCCGCGACATGCACGGCCGATTCCGATCAGCGCGAGCAGGTTGCCCGAGTCGCGTCCAAGTGCGCTTTCGTAATGCGTGCGCGCCTGACCGAACTCTTTGGCAGCCAAGGCCCAATCGCCTTGCATCAGATCCGCTGCCGGATCACCTGGAGCAACCCGCCGAGCCCGTTCGATGTGCTGACTCGATTCGGGCATCCCAAGCCGGTGCGTGACATCGGCCAGCGCTAGTACCTCAATGAGCGATGCGTCTTGCGGTTCGGCCGCGATCCGCAAAGGAACCAGAGCCTCGGCCGGCTGGTTCATGGACAGCTGCATGGTGCCGAGCGCGAGGTTCAACTCAGGGTCGTTGGGGTCCGCTTCAAGCAGGCCGAGCAGAGCCGCTTCGGCATCGTCTTCCAATCGGCGCGCCATGCCAATGGCCCGCTGACGTTCCCGGTAACCCGTCATGGCATCCTTCGGGTCGGCGCGCTCGCTATCCGCGATCTCGAAGGGTGCGGGCGCGCCCGCGCGTCGTTCGAAAACTTCGCCTTCGGCCAAGAGCGCAGCCAGCTCGGTTTCGAGCTGCTGCATTTGCTCGGCCGCTTCTGCGGAGAAGTCGACCAACTCATTCGGGTCTTGGTTCAGGCCGTAGATTTCGGCCCGCGGCGCTCGGATGTACTTCACATCCGAGGACCGCACCGCGCGCAGGTCGGCCCAACCCAACTCGTCAGCCGGCTGCAGCGACTCGCTGTAGACCAGACGGTCAGGAAGTTGGGCTTCGCCGGTCAGGACTGGCCCGAGCGCGACGCCATCCAACTCAGCCGGCACAGGCTGACCGAGCAAACCCAAGACCGTCGGCGCGACATCAACGATGCTGCTGACTTTGTCGACCACCAGGCCTTGCTGCAGGCTTGGGTGGCTCACAAGCATCGGGACGCGCGTCGTTGCGTCGTAAACAAAGATGCCGTGGTCGTCCTCGTTGTGCTCGCCGAGCGACTGCCCATGGGTGCCACAAACCACGACCAAGGTGTCCGACAACTCGCCGCGCGCGCGCAATAGATCGAGCACGACCCCGAACTGCTCGTCGACGTAGCTGATCTCGCCGTCGTAAGGGTTGCCCGCAGCGCGCTTGGCGTATCCGGGTGGCGGCAGATATGGCTGCAAGGGGTCCGAAAAATGCAACCACAGGAAGTAGGGCTTTTCGTCGCGTGGCTGATCCAACCAAGCGCGGGTACGCCGCACCACATCTCCGGCGTGGGTCGTGCGCTTGTTCCGGTCGATCACCAAGCTGCCCGCGACGAGGTTTTCGTCGAGTTGATCGAAGCCACGCTCGAGCCCGGTGTCGAGAGCCAGCATGGCGGAGGACACCACTCCAGCGGTATGGAAACCGGCTGCCTGCAAGCGGCTCGCAAGGGTCTGCGCCTGGTCGGTGAGCCGATGCGCTCGATCAGTGCGCAAACCATGCCGGAAGGGATACAGCCCGGTCATGATCGAAGCATGCGAGGGCAGCGTCAAAGGCGAGGTGCTGATCGCTTGAGCGAAGCGCGCGCCGGTCGCGGCGAGGTGATCCAGCCGCGGCGTGCTTGCCGTCGGTGCGCCATAGCTGACCAAGTGGTCGGCACGCACCCCATCGATGGTGACCAACAAGAGATTCTTGCGTTCGCCTTGCTCCAGCGGCTTCATCCAGGCGGGCAGCGCAGGAACATCCGGTGCACCAGTCCCTGAACTGGTGCGGCCGCTGCCGGTGCCGCTGCCACCCGAAGAAGTAGGCTCTTCCGGACCACCACAGCTTGAAAGTGTGAAGGAAAGGGCGCACGCAAAAGCGGCGACCGCGAGGCTCGGGCGAAGGCGAGTGCTCATTTGTGGAGCCAGACCGCTTGAACAGGCGGCAGGAAGCTACGATTTTACGATCGCCATGGCTTCACCCACCATTCGTCCCTTGGCACTGTTTGGCTTCAGCCAAACTTCTGCCCTCTGCCTCGCCGGCTTGCTGCTGGCGTCGCCTCCCGCTTGTGGCCAAGAGCCGGCCCCCGATGTCGTCCAAACCGACGAGATTCCCAAGGACTTCCCGCAGCTGAAACTGACCGAGGTCGCGACCGGGCTCAGCCAGCCCTTGTACGGCAAGGCCGCGCCGGGGCAACCCGAGCGGCTGTATCTTTTGGAAAAGGCCGGCGTGATCAAGCTGCTCGAGCTCGGTGGACCGCGCGTGCGCGTGCGCGAGACTCCGTTCTTGGACATCTCGAAGAAGGTCTCGACGCGCAGTGAACGCGGTTTGCTCGGTCTCGACTTCGACGCTGAGTACACCAAGAACGGAATCTTCTACATCCATTACAGCAATCTGGAAGGCGACACGATCGTCGCGCGCATGCAGGCGGATTCGAAGGACCCCTTGCGCGCCAACCCAGACAGCGAAGAGATTCTGCTGCAAGTTCCACAACCCTTTCCGAATCACGACGGCGGCGAACTGATCTTCGGCCCCGATGGCATGCTCTACCTCGGCTTGGGCGACGGCGGCGCGGCTGCCGATCCGAAGAATGCCGGGCAAGATCCCAAAACGATGCTGGGCAAGATTCTGCGCATCGATGTGTCCGGCGGCCCAGGTTCGCCGTATCGCATCCCCGACGACAACCCATTCGTTGGCGACGACAAGTTTGCTCCCGAAGTTTGGGCTTGGGGGCTACGCAACCCCTGGCGATTCTCCTTCGACCGAGAAACCGGCGATCTTTGGGTTGGCGACGTCGGTCAGAATAAGTGGGAGGAAGTCAACTTCGCCCCCGCCTCGAGCAAAGGCGGCGAGAACTACGGTTGGCGCCTGCGCGAAGCAGCTCACCCCTTCAACACCGAAGACCCGGCGGCAACGGTGCCATTGATCGATCCGATCCATGAGTACCGTCAAGGTGGACCGCTCAATGCACGCTCAGTCACCGGCGGCTACGTCTACCGAGGCCGGAAGATCCCCGGCCTGCAAGGCTGGTACATCTTTGGCGACTACGTGAGTGGTCAGATCTGGGGGATCCAGCAAGAAGGCGGCATTCAAACCGCCCACATCGACTTGACCGAGATGCTTGCCGGGGCCGACGATCGCGGCGCGGTGCCTGGCCTGGCGTCCTTTGCCGAAGGCAGCGACGGAGAATTGTTCGTGATTAGCCTGGCAGCTGGCACGGTGCACCGCATCGACGCGGCGAAGTAAATCGACGCGCTAGTTCTTTTTGGCCACGATGTAAGCGATAAAGCTTCCTTCGTGGTCAAAGTCTTTGCGCTTGCGGAACACGCCGTCCGATTCATCGGCGTCGTCATCCCAGCCCTCGGTGTAGACCGTGACATCCTTGAAGCCGATTTCGAACAGGATGTCGCGTAGCTCGGGCAAGGTCCACATCCGCCAGCGGTAGCTGAAGGCCTTCTTCATCAGATTGCGCTTCACCTTGAAGTGGATGTAGCACTGCATATCGCCCGTGATCGGGTTGTAGCTGTGCTGATCCCAGATGTAAGTGAAGGGCGGCAACTTGCTGCCGTCGACCTTGGTGCCGTCATCGACTTTGCGCTCTTCGGTATCGACGCTCGTCGATTCGGTGCCACCTAGCAAGTCGAGAACCAGCAAGCCATCTTCGACGATCGACTGCTTGGCGATCTCGAGGTAGCGCTTCATTTCCTCGCGCTCGGAGAAGATCCAATAGCTGAAGTTCTGCGCGCACAGCAGGTCGGCTTGCGTGTCGACGACATGGCGCACGTCGTCGCAGATCAACTCGATGCGATTGCGTTGATCTTCGGTCAATAGCGGGAGAATGCGGCGGCGCCCCCAATCCAAGGTCGGTTCGTGATAGTCCACGCCGATCGCTCGGTTTTCCGGGTGTTGCTTGACCCACTCGGCGCACAGAGCCGCGGTACCGCAAAAGTCTTCGCGCAGATAGCGCATCGGACGGTCCGCGTGCTTCTTGAAAACCTTCTCGAAAAAGGCCACATCGGCCTCGGGACATTGCACGCTCGCTAGGTACAGGTCCTGCGCGTCGTACTCTTCTTTGTTCTTTTTCGCCACTTGGATCGCCGGGGACGGGTGCGCAACATCATGCCGTTGCGCCAAGCCCGACGCTAGCGCGCGCTTGAATCTCCGTGCCTAGAGATACGGGTCTGCAGTATGAAGATAGTTCTGCACATAGTCACGAATGCCGTCTTCGAGGCTCGTGAAGGCTTCGTCATACCCGGCTGCTCGCAGTCGCCCCATCTCGGCTTGAGTGAAGTACTGATACTTGTCGCGGATTTGTTCCGGAGTCGGCACGTATGCGATGCGCGGTTCGACGCCGAGCGCGCGATAGACCGAATTCGCGAGATCCTTGAAGCTGCGCGCCTGGCCCGTTCCCAAATTGAAGACGCCACTCACCTGCGGGTTTTGCAGCAGCCAAAGCACGACCTTCACGCAATCGGCAACATAAACAAAATCACGCGATTGCCCGCCATGTTCAAAGTCGGGGTGATGCGATTCAAAAAGCTGGGCGGTACCGCCCTGCTTGGCGAGCGGGTAGATCTTCGATACCACCGACTGCATCTCGCCCTTGTGGTATTCATTGGGCCCGTAGACATTGAAAAACTTGAGGCCGGCCCACTGTCGAGGGGTTTTGCCCCCCTCGCCCACGATGCGCGCAATGCGTCGATCGACCATGACTTTTGACCAGCCGTAAGCGTTTAGCGGCCGCAGGCTGTTCAGTGCTTCGACCGAATCGTCATCGGAGAAACCCGCCGTGCCATCGCCATAGGTCGCCGCGGAACTCGCGTAAATCAGACGGACATCGGTGTGCTTCGACCAATGGAAGAGGTCGAGCGTCAGGCGCACATTATTGCGAATGATCGCATCGACATCGCGCTCGGTGGTCGCCGAGATCGCGCCCATATGGATGACCGCCTCGAGCCGATTGCGGTGGCCATCAAGAAAGGGCATCAACTCCTCGGGAGTGATGATGTCCGCGATTTCGCGCTTGGCGATATTGCGCCAGCGATCATCTTCGCCGAAGCGATCGCAAACGACCAACTCGGGGTAGCCAGCCTTCTCCAGACCGGCGACCAAGTTGCTTCCGATAAAACCAGCGCCGCCCGTGATGACGATCATGGCCAGATTCTATCCGACCTGGGCAGCGCTTCGTGGCTTCGTTGCGATCAGTCGACGACCGGCAGCTTATAGGCCGGGCTGACTTTGGTTTCGCCACCTGGACCGGTCAGGATGAGCACGAAATCGAGTTCTTCGATGCGCCCAGGGAGAGCATTGATCTTCGAAAGCAATGCATCCGCGCTGGAGCGACCATCGTTGTCGAGGACTCCATACCACCCATTCAACGGCAGATTGCCATTCGAGTTCTCAACCATATCGGTCAGCCAATCGCGGTTGAGAGGGACATGTTCTCCGTTTAGGGCAAATCCGGGCACCGTCCCCGAGCTTGAAACCAGCAACTCATAGGACCATCCTGCGGTGGAACTATCCGAGTAGATCTCGAACAGCACATCAGAGGGTGGATCTCGATCGATTTCCGTGAGGGATCCGATCAGGCTCGGCCCACCAAGCGGGACCAAGGGGATCGTCAAGCGCGATTCGTTATCGCCTTTGCCTACACGGATCTTTGCATCAAAGTCCCGGAAGAGAGGAAGGCCGCGCAGTGAAGTCGGTTTCCCTGCGTTCGGCGGCCGGTGCCAAGCGAGGTTTTCGACCTGCAACCGCAGGCTCGTTCCTTTGCGGAAGACGTAGCCCTGCACGCCGATCGGGATTTCGACATGCTCCTTGAATCGACTCAGGCCGCGCAAGGTGACGAAGCCACCCTGAATGAATCGGCCAGAGGGCTCTTCAAAGAGGGAAGCCTGCACCTGAATTTCGTCGTCATCCGTCTCGATGCGCAAGCGAGCGACTGCCTCGCCGATCATCAACATGTCTTCCTGGAAGACCTCGGTTTCCCAGGAGATCGAATTGAGAGGAATGACCGTCTGAAGCGCATCGGGCTGAGGCAGCGACAAAAGGTAATCATCGATTCCAAGCGGAGAGACGAACTCGTGTGATAGATCAAAGGAATCGCGCTTCTTCGGCACCGAATCGACGAGGTCACCGTTCTTGTCCAAGTACCAGACGCGCTCCCGGGAACCCGCCGGTGGGAAGCTCTGGTACTCGCGATGATCCCAAAGGGAGTCAACATCCGAGTATTCGGCCGCATCCGGCGGAGTCAAAGCAAAGCGGAACTCTGGTTCATTGGCAATGCCATTCGGGACCATCTTCAAGAAATGGTCGAACCACAGATTGCGCTTGGTTTCAAGTACCGCTGCCTGATGCACGTTGCTGGGCGTGTTGTGCCCATCGGAAGTGATGTTCAACATCTTGGGCGTATTCGGAAGGATGTCATCCCATACGTCCAAGAGTGAATTGACTGCGGTGTATTGGTCGTCATAGAGCACGCTTGCGAGGGTCGGAACCGAACTCGTCTCGAGCAAATCAGGCAGGAAGAGCTCCGGCTCAGAAAACTCGTTGGCAATCGCGGCGAAGTCCTCGCCACGAATGTTGTCATCCATGAACGAGAAAAACGAAGGTTGGAAATCGATGCCACTATTCGGGTCATACAGCGCTCTCGCATACGGCTCGGTGATCGTCTCGCCTCCTGGCAAGACTCCACCGACTAAGTCTGGAACATAGTTGACCGGAACTGCGCAAAGAAAGGTCGGGAACGGCTTCGAGCGCCAGGGGTTGCTCGGCAAAGTTCGCCCTGAATGTCCCACAGCAATCCAGGAATAGGCCGCGCCTTGGGAACGCCCGGTGATTCCCACACGATTGATATCCATCTTGTCCGGGAAGAGTGCCACGGCACCCTCGAGAGCCTCGGCAAGGTCAATGCGCTCGCGCAGGCGAAGACCTTCGTAGCCATATTGGTTGGGGTCATTCAGAGCCATGCCCGGCCCCTGGCCACGAACATCAAAGGCAACCGTTGCGTATCCGCGACGAGCTAAAAAGCGACCATCAAACTCAACCTGATCGCGGTTCTTGCCCCCACCATGCACAAGCACGACGACGGGCCAGCCGCCGGGATTGGGCTCCACGACGGGGAGGCGAATGTCAGCGAGCGTGCGATAGCCATCCGAAAAGGTCAGCGGCTGATCGGCATATTCAACAAACCGGCCGTCAACGGGAGGGTCGATGCCGTTGTTCTGAGCGGGTAGCGAGGCCGCGAATGCCAAGAAAGCCGCGACAAAGATGGGGAGGTGGCGCATGAACAGACAGGATGGGCGAAGAATGCCCAGATCTAAAGATACCCCAAGATTCTGCAAATCGGGTCAAACTCAGCAGCGGTGGCCGTCATCACGCCCTGCTGAATCACCGCTTCAATTCGCTTGCCTTGGCCACTTCGAATAATCCTAAAATCCTATGGCATAAGGATTTTTGCAATTCCCGGCGTGCCGATATTGCGCCGCCGTTCGTCCGCACCAATGTGATCGCGAACGACCAATTCTGGAGAATCTGCCCGGGTTCCATCGGACCCGGGCTGCGCTTCGTGACTTCGGTGCGATCAGTCGATCACTGGCAACTTGTAGGCCGGGCTGACTTTGGTCTCGCCGCCTGGGCCCGTCAGGATCACGACGAAGTCGAGTTCCTTGATGCGGCCAGGCAATCCTTTGAGCTTCGAGAGCAGCGCATCGGCGCTGGCTCGCCCATCTTGGTCGAGAGTTCCGCTCCAACCATTCAAGGGTAGGTTGCCATTCGAGTTCTCAACCCTCGCGGTCAACCAATCGCGATTGAGAGGCACATGCTCCCCGTTGTAGATGTACCCCGGCTCAGTTCCTGAGGCGGAAACCAGCATCTCGTAGGACCAACCCGAGCGCGAGCTATCCGAGTAAATCTCGAAGAGCACATCACTCGGTGGGACTCGTTCGATTTCGGCCAAGGAACCGATCAAGCTCGGGCCACCAAGCGGCACTAAGGGAACGGTCAAACGGGCTTCGTTATAGGCCCAGCCCACTGTCATCGTCACATCGAAGTCGTCGAAGATCGGAATACCACGCAAGGAGGATTGTGCTGATGGGTTGGGCGGGCGGTGCCAAGCAAGGTTCTCGACTTGCAAGCGAAGGCGCGTGCCCTTGCGGAACACGTAGCCCTGAACTCCGATGGCAATATCAACCTTTTCATTGAAATCCCAATCGCCCAGATTTCTCAAGGTGATGAATCCACCTTGGATAAAGCGCCCCGACGGTTCCTCAAACAAGGACGCCTGAACTTGAACATTCTCAGAATAGGTTTGTAGGCGCAGGCGAACGACCGCCTCGCCGATCATCAACGTATCCTCTTGGAAGGGATCCGATTCCCAGGAAAGCGAATCGAGGGGAATGACCTGTTGCAGCGCTTCGGGCTGCGGCAAAGCCGAGAGATAGTCATCGATCTTGAAGGTCGACGAACTGACAACCTGCTTGAGCTCGAAGGAATCGCTGCCCGAATTCGTGTCTGCGAGATCGCCGTTCTTGTCCAAGTACCAAACCCGCTCGCTCGATCCGGCCGGCGGGAAGTTGTCATATTCACGCTGATCCCACAGGGTGTCCACATCGGCGTACTCGCCTGCATCCGGCGGGGTTAACGCAAAACGGAACTCCGGTTCGTCGGCAATGCCGTTCGGAACCATTTTCAAGAAATGGTCGAACCACCGGTTGCGCCTCAACTCAAGCACTGCTGCTTGGTGCACATTGCTCGGCGAGCTGTGCCCATCGCTGGTGAAATTGAGCATCTTGGGCGTATTCGGAAGAATGTCCGGCCAGATTTTCAACAACGAGTTCGCCGCGGTGTATCGATCGTCATAAACAACGCTTGCCAGTACCGGAACGGAGCTCGTCTTGAGCAGGTCGGGAAGGAAGAGCTCCGCATCAGAAAACTCATTCGCTATCGCAACAAAATCCTCGGCTCGAACGTTGGCATCCATGAACGAGAAGAAGGACGGCTCAAAGTGGATGCCATGGTTCGGGGTGTACAGCGCACGCGCGTAGGCCTCCGTGATCGTTTCTCCACCAGGGAAGACACCTCCAACGAGGTCCGGAACGTAATTGACCGGTACGGCGCAGTGGAACTCGGGGAACGGGTCGGTTCGCCAAGGATTGGCCGGCAAAGAACGCCCAGAGTGGCCAGCCGCGATCCAGGAGTAAGCCGCACCCTGCGAACGCCCGGTGATTCCGACTCGACCCAAGTCCATCTTGTCCGGGTAAAGCGCCGCTGCACCTTCCAATGCTTCTGCAAGGTCGATGCGCTCCCGCAACTGCAACCCTTCGTAGCCGTAGTCGCTGGGGTTGTTGAGGGCCGCTCCCGGCCCTTGTCCGCGCACGTCAAACGCGATGGTTGCGTAGCCACGTCTCGCCAAAGCGCGACCATCGAACAAGACCTGGTCGCGACTCTTGCCCCCGCCATGGACGAGGACGACGATGGGCCAGCCGCCCGGATTGGGCTCGACGACCGGGTATCGAATGTCTGCCAGAGTTTGGTAACCGTCCGAGAAGGTCAGCGGTTGGTCGACGTGTTCGATATAGCGGCCATCAACTGGCGGGTCGATGCCGTTATTCTGAGCGGAAAGCGTGGCCGTGAATGCCAAGCATGCCGCGACAAGGGGGGAGAGGTGGCGCATGGGTCAAAGAAGGGCCGGAATGCCCTGTTGCGAAGATTACATAAGGCACGCGGTTTCGCAAATCGGAGCATGCGGATTGCCGCGTTAGACTCCAAAACGATGACAAAGTGGCTTCCTATCGCGATTCTCGGCCCGCTCGCACTCATTCCAGCGTGCTCAACGGTGATTACCCCCGAGGCAGTTCGAGCCTCGAGTATTCCGACCGAGCTCGTCGACCGATCGCTCGGCCAGTGGGAAGCTGCCGTCGAACTGGTGAACCAATTCTTGGACGAGCAAGCGCCCGAAGACGTTCCCTGGTTCCGGCTTGCGTTCGGAGAGCGCGGCATGCTGCTGATTCGGGAAAACGGGGTGCAGCGCTTCGATGTCGCCTGCACTCCTTGGGGTTGGGTCGTCGTCAAGAGCGGGTTTACCGCCCAGGAGCGCTCTTGGGGATTCGTCGTTGGCCCAGTCGGCGGCGACCAGCCAGTTTTTGATAACTCCTTTTTCTACGGGGGCTTCGGGCTGCGTGGCTCGCACGGATTAGGAGGACTCATCCTGCATGAGGCGGTTCACACGATGCTCGAAAATGGCACCACCGGCTTCTTCTCCGGCCTGAACTATTACCTCCAAGCGATATGGCATGGCGGCGGCGAAGAGCACCCCCACGAAACCCTCGCCTACGAGATGGAAGGCAAGTTCCGCGGCTGGGCCGGACGACGCAAACTGGCTCAGCCGCAGGTGGACCTAGTTGAGAGCCAAGCGCGAGACGTGGATAGGTAGTGGAAAACCCGATCAGAAGCCGGGCAAAACCGGCTGAGCTGCGAGGAGAACCACCCAGAATTGTGCAGAACGGGGCAAGAAACCAGGGCCGGTTCTTGTCTCGCTGTGGAGAAGGATGAAAATTAAAACCACCATATGTCGCCCATTGCAGCACACTTATGCGCTAGATATGGTGGAGGACCCTCCTGCGAGTCAGCGGCATTCAGCCGAGGCGCTCGTTGACTCCCCCAACCCTCCGCTGGAAAAGTACTTCCAACCGTTTGACTAGTCGATGAATCCGACCGCGGCCCCCCCTCGAGACTCACAGACCACCCTTGACACCGGAATTGGCATGCGCGTGCAAAAGCGCAACGGCGATCTGGAGCCAGTTGATGTCAACAAGATCGTGCGCGCGGTCGCCCTCTCGGCCCACGGCCTGGGGGGTGTCGACCCACTCCGCGTGGCCACCCGAACGATTTCGGGGCTGTACGACGGCGCCACCACTGCCGAACTGGACCGTCTCTCGATTCAGACCGCTGCCGCGCTGACCGCCGAAGAACCTCAGTACTCCCAGCTCGCGGCGCGTTTGCTCAGCGTGTACATCGGCAAGGAAGTCCGCAACCAGGACATCCAGTCCTTCTCGCAAGCGATTCGATACGGCCACAAGTCGGGCCTCATCAACGACAAGACGGCGGCCTTCGTCGCGGCGAATCGCCGTAAGCTGAACGACGCCATCGAGCGCGAGCGCGATCAGCTGTTCCGCTACTTCGGCCTGCGCACGGTCTACGACCGCTACCTCCTGAAGAACCCTGAAACGCGGATGGTCCTCGAGACTCCGCAGTACTTCTTCATGCGGGTCGCCTGCGGCCTGGCCGACACCCCCGCGGAAGCGATCGAGTTCTATCGCCTGATCAGTTCGCTCGAGTACGTCGCTTCCTCGCCGACGCTGTTCAACTCGGGCACGCAACGCACGCAACTTTCGTCGTGCTACCTGCTCGATTCGCCGTTGGACGACCTGATGTCGATCTACAACAAGTACGCAGACATCGCGCGCTTGTCGAAGTACGCCGGCGGCATCGGCGTCGCGTTCCACCGTGTACGCGCCAAAGGCTCTTTGATCCAAGGCACCAATGGACATTCGAACGGCATCGTGCCGTTCTTGAAGACCTTGGATAGTTCGGTCGCTGCGGTCAACCAAGGCGGCCGCCGCAAAGGCGCGGCTTGCGTTTACCTCGAAAGCTGGCACGCCGACATCGAGGACTTCCTGGAATTGCGCGAGAACACCGGCGATGAGTCACGCCGCACGCACAACCTGAACCTATCGAACTGGATCCCCGACTTGTTCATGCAGCGCGTGGAAGCCAACGCTGATTGGACTCTGTTCGACCCGAAGTCGGTTCCTGAGTTGTGCGACACCTTCGGTGACGAGTTCAAGCAGGTCTACGAGAAGGCCGAGGCCGATGGCCTGGGTGCGCGCACCGTCAAAGCTCAAGACCTTTATTCGCGCATGATGCGCGCGCTCGCACAAACAGGGAATGGCTGGATGACCTTTAAGGACTCATCCAACCTCAAGTGCAACCAAACCGGCAAGAAGGGCAATGTGGTTCACCTCTCGAACCTTTGCACCGAGATCATCGAGGTTACTTCGGACGCAGAGACTGCGGTCTGCAACCTCGGCTCGATCAACCTGTCCAAGTTTGTCACTGCTGACGGCCAGTTTGACTTTGAGCACCTCGGGGAAGTGGCGCGCACCGCGGTCAAATACCTCGACCGCGTCATCGACATCAACTACTACCCGACAGAGAGCGCAGGCGCATCGAACTCGCGCTGGCGCCCGGTCGGTCTCGGCATGATGGGCCTGCAGGATGTCTTCTTCCAAATGCGCCTGCCATTTGACAGCCCCGAGGCCCTCGCGCTGTCGACGCGCATCCAGGAAGAAATCTACTACCACGCGGTCGACACCAGCTGCCGAATCGCGGAAGTCGAAGGCGCTCACCCATCCTTCGACGAAACCCGTGCGGCGCAAGGCCAGCTGCAGTTCGATCTTTGGGGAGTCGAGCCCAGCGATCGCCCCCGCTTCGATGAGCTCAAGCAGCGCATCAAGCGATATGGCCTGCGCAACTCGCTGCTGATCGCGATCGCCCCGACCGCAACGATTGCATCGATTTCGGGTTGCTACGAGTGCATCGAGCCGCAAATCTCCAACCTGTTCAAGCGCGAAACGCTGTCGGGCGATTTCCTGCAGATCAACAACTACTTGGTCGCTGACCTGAAAGCCGCAGGGATGTGGACCGAAGAGATGCGCAACAAGATCAAGAAAGCCGAAGGCTCGGTACAAGGCATCGAAGAGCTGCCAGCGGAAACACGCATGCTCTACCGCACGGCCTGGGAGTTGCCGCAAAAAGCACTGCTCGATTTGGGCGCCGCACGCGGCCCGTACATCGATCAGTCGCAATCCCTCAACTTGTTCATGGAGACGCCGAGTATCGGCAAACTTTCCTCGATGTACATGTACGCCTGGAAGAAGGGCTTGAAGACCACCTATTACCTGCGCTCGCGCCCCGCGACGCGCATTCGCCAAACCGACTCGGGTTCGGAAAGCGCAGAAGCTCCGATGAATGGCCAGAGAACCGCGGAAGAAATCGCGTGCTCTTTGGAAAACCCCGAGTCTTGCGAGTCCTGCCAGTAGGCGGCCGCGTCACCCTCCCCGCCCCACGACGAACTCAAACGATGCGCAAGACTGCGATTCTCGACCCAGGCTTTGACCTGACCCTGCGCCCGATGCGCTACCCGGTGTTCTTTGAGATGTACAAAGACGCCATCAAGAACACCTGGACCGTGGATGAAATCGATTGGTCGCAAGACCTCACCGATTTGCGTGAGCGCTTGCTGCCCTCCGAACGCCACATGATCAACCGCTTGGTCGCATTTTTCGCAACCGGCGATTCGATCGTCTCCAACAACCTCGTCCTGAACCTGTACAAGCACATCAACTCGCCCGAGGCGCGGATGTACTTGTCACGCCAGCTGTTTGAAGAAGCGCTGCATGTTCAGTTCTACTTGACGCTGCTCGACACCTACATCCCGGAACCGAAAGAGCGCCACGCTGCTTTCGCCGCGGTCGAGAACATCCCGTCGATTCGCCGCAAAGCTGAGTTCTGCTTCAAGTGGATCGACAGCATCAACAAGCTCGAGAAGATCGAGACTCCGGAGCAGCGCCGCCAGTTCTTGCTGAACTTGGTCTGCTTCTCAAGCTGCATTGAAGGCCTGTTCTTCTTCGCCGCCTTCGCCTACGTCTACTTCCTTCGTTCGAAGGGATTGCTGAATGGCCTAGCCAGCGGAACCAACTGGGTCTTCCGCGACGAGAGCTGCCACATGAACTTCGCATTCGAAGTTGTCAGCACGGTGCGCGATGAACATCCGGAGCTGTGGGACGAACGCATGCACGCCGACATCGTCGACATGATGAAGGAGGCGGTCGAATGCGAGATGGCCTTCGCCGAGGATCTGCTGGAAGGCGGAGTCCCAGGCATGTCGCTGCGCGATATGCGGACCTACCTCGAATTCGTCGCCGACCAGCGACTGGGCAATCTCGGCATGCCGGCTCACTTCGGATCCAAGAATCCGTTCAGTTTCATGGAGTTGCAGGACGTACAGGAGCTTTCCAACTTCTTTGAGAGACGAGTCTCGGCCTACCAGATCGGCGTAGAAGGCGAAGTTGCCTTCGACGAGGCCTTCTAGAAAAAAGCAAATCCAGCGGAGAATTTCTCCGACAGCAAGAATCCCGCGAAAAATGCGGGATTCTTGGCAATTTGGCGGCGTGACTTGGGTGTGTACTTGGCCCTGATTCGGCTTAAATGGCGTTTCTGAAGTAGACTGAGGAAACCGCGAACCTGGTCCTCCGTCGGAAACAGCTGATCAAGCCCTCAGCCTTTTGCTGTTGCCATTCGAAACGGTCCTGGGAACCTTTCCCAACGGCTTGCGTCTCAACCATCTCATGAAATCGGTCCTGACCTCAGCTGCCTTTGTCCTGGCAGCCTCCCCGCTGGCCAGCGCCCAAACACCCGTCAACGCGAATTCCGTCGTTGAGCTGCCTTCGCACGCTCCGGTCGATGGAAAAGCGGACCACGAAACCGTCGCGATGAATAACCGTGGCGATGTGTTTGTCGTTTGGTCTTCGAGTGTGTTCTCCCTCACGGGACCGGACTCGGTCATCCGGCGCGTCGAAGGCGCATTCTTCCGTCGCACGGGTGCCACTACCTGGGATCTCTACCCGACCGAAATTCTCGGCGAAGCCGATCCGATCGCTCTGCCTTCGGGCGTGAGCGTCTACGCCGCCGGCGATATCTGTCGCAAGGCCGACGTCGTCGCCGTGGGCGACGATTTCGTGGTTGGCTGGCAACGCATCGAGAATGCCGACACTGCGAATGGTCGCATCGAGGTCGCTTTGATCGAAGCTCCGGTCAGTGGCAACGCCAACTATCACCTCATGGATGCCTCGGGCATTGGTTGGGTGCTCGATAGTTTCGACCCACGCGGCGCGGGTGGCATGCTTGACTTGGCCTGCCAACGTGGCACGACCAGCCCGGTTGCTGTGGCCTATGCCCATCGCACCAACAAGTTCGCGATCGGCCCCGGTGACTTTGCCTGGGATTTCGATCTACGCGCAGTGACCTTCGACTTCCCGACGGCGGGCTTTGCACCGTCGGTCAACGCCGTGAATACGCTGACCAGCGTCCCCTTTGATGACCTCTCAGCTGGCGCAGTCGATCGCGGCCGGGTACTTCCCGACCTGGTCTTCGATTCCTGGGGCAATGTGGTCATCGCGTTCGAGGATTTCGCCCGCGGCGAACGCACCAGTGGCAGCGCGCCGGACTACGGACAGATTCACTTGAATCGCTACTCGGTCGATGCATTCGGCGTCTTCACCGAGCTGAATGCGCAGATCTTGCTTGGCAGCAGCACTGAGTTTGCTCAGCGCCGCCCGAACCTGTTCCGATCCCCGAGGAACGATGCAGTCAGCATCGCTTGGGGCGAGATTCAGCTACCCGGCAACTCGATCGACATCTTCCATATGGATGCGGTCTACCCGAACGCAACCGACGATCCAAGCTTCGTCGACCACGCTCCGACTCCGGTTCCGAACAACATTGACCCGGGGGTTCCGACCCCGCTGCAGTACAAGACCGTGCGCGGCGTCGTGATCACCGTCGACCCGAGTCCTGGCGCGTACCACGCGGGCTACCAGTTGCGAAACTCGACGACCTGGGAACTGCTCCGCGACTTTGAAGGCAAGCTTCCTTGGCGTCCGGCCCTCGACGTGCTCGAGTCCGACCCGCTGCGCCCCGGCAAAGGCATCGTCTCGCTGTCCTTTGAGGGCAGAGACTCGACTTCGCTTTCGCGCATCTTCACCGAGTTCCTGACCATCTAAGCCTCGAGTTTCAGGCTTTCAGAAGGCCGTCCGCCGCAAGGCAGGCGGCCTTCTACAATTCCCGCCATGAGCCCCGGACTCCGCCTGGTTGCCGCCTGCACGGTGATCCTCTTTTTGGTCGTCGCTGGACTACTGGGAGGCCTGCAGGACCTGAACCAACAGATGCGCAAGGACCCCGTCTTTGCGTCCGAGTTGCACGCGGTGTCCTTCCCGATTCCGGGGATCGCCGGCGCGCAGCCTTATCAGGCAATGGATCTGCGTCAGCGCTTCGGCTGGGCATCGGTCTACCTCAAGAGCGCCGAAGTCCCAAGCGAGGGCGTGATCATGATCGTGTCTCGTTTGCCCGGCGAGAATGTGCGCCTCGACGGCGACTTTGACAAGGGCATGAATCGTGAATGGGACAAAGGCAGCTTTGAACCGATCGGTGGCGTGCGTGAAGTCAATGTGCAGTTCCGCGGCGAACAGCACTTCGCCCAGCTGCAGGTTTTTCAGGATGAAACCCAGGCCTTGCGCCATCAGTTCTTGGTTGGATTGCCATGGGGAGGTGAAACCGTTTATGTGCAAGCCAACGGACCCGCGGACTTGCTCACCCAAGCAAGCCTGCAGGCAGCCTTGGACGGAGTCGAAGGCGAAGCGAAGGAACTCGTGCCGCCTGAACTCGAGCCAACTGAATCCGAAGCGACCGAGACCGAAGACTCTTGATCCAGTACGAAGGCACTCTCTATCGGCCGCCCTCTGAGGCCGACAGCCTGATTCTTCAGGCGACGATTGGCTGCAGTTACAACGCCTGCAGTTTCTGCGAGATGTATCGGGACAAGAAGTTCCGGGTGCGCTCGCTGAATGAGTTGCGTACCGAGATTGCCTACGCAAAGGGACAAGCGCCCTGGGTGCGCAAGGTGTTCCTCGCCGATGGTGATGCCTTGATCGCGAAGGCGAGCTTCCTCGGCGAACTGTGCGATGAACTGCGTGCGGCCTTCCCCCGCCTGCGCCGCGTCAGTTGTTATGCCTCGCCACAGGCCTTGCAGATTCGCAGCGTCGCAGAAATGCGCGATCTGCGCGAGCGCGGGCTGACTCAGTACTACGTCGGCATCGAAAGCGGCGATGATCAAACGCTTAGTGAACTCATCAAGGGCGTTGACGCGAACGAGTGGGCCGCATGCTGCGCCAAAGCCAGCGATTCAGGCGTCAAACTCTCCGCCATGATCCTGCTCGGCGCGGCGGGCCCGCAACGCTGGCGCGAACACGCACTGGCTTCGGCGGAGCTCATCAACCGCATTCAGCCGCGCTTCCTCTCGACCCTGGTCATGAGCCCGCGCCCCGGCACGCCCCTCTGGGCAGACTGGAAAGCGGGCCGCTGGTTGGAATCCAGTCAATCGGAACTGACGCGCGAGATGGCGACCTTCCTGGAAGCCCTCGAGTTGGAAGCGACGATCTTCCGTTCCAATCACGTCAGCAATCAGGATGTACTCGCAGGCAACTTCCCGCGCGATAAGCGAGCGCTGCTGGAATCGCTACTTGACTAAGTAGCCGAGCGCTTCGAGGTTTGCTTTGAACTCCTCGGAGATCTCGCGCTTGCTCTCGTCGAAGTACCCGATATCGAGCCAGAGGAGTGCGGCCGCCTGCACGCGCGAGCGCAAGACATTCATTTCAACGGGAAGCGTCGACCCGGCATCCAACAAGTTGCGCGACTCCTTCGAATCGGCAGCAAGGTCATAGACGGCAACTTCGGTGACAATCGGAGCGAGTCCGATTTCCGGCGCTTCTTCGATCTCGACCAGCAGCTTGATGTCGTTGGAAACAGCAGCAAACAGGTTGCCTTCCACTGCCGAAGTCCACGCCATTGTGAGCACGCGTTCTTCGAGTTGGGCGTGCGAAGCCGAGTCGAGCAGATTGAGACCCGGCCGTGCCAGCGCGCCCGTTTGAAGGTAGCCGAGTTTCGCTGCGGAATAGAAGGTCGGCGCAACATCAATCACGCTCGGCGGGCCGGGCAATTCGCCCTGAGGAGCCTCAAAGCCATTCAGGCCAAGCATGACGAAGGGCACGCGCACTAACTCTTGGTACAGCGAGTTGCTGTGTTCCATCAAGCCGTGTTCGCCGAAATGCTCGCCGTGATCGGAAGTGATCAACAGCAAGGTCGGTCGCCCCTGTTCGCGAATTCCTGCGACCAACCGACGCAGGTCGCCGTCGATGCCGAGGATCTCTTCGTCGTACCAACCATGCATCAGCTTGGCTGCCGCCATGGCTTCGGCATCGTTTTCACCCTTCTCGGTCGCCTGATGCAGCGCATTGCGCACCTTATTGATCAAGGTGCGGTGGTCTTCGTTCCAGCGACGGTAAGGCTGCGGAAGCAGCTCGCCTTCGGTAAACGCACCAGCCGAACTTTCACGCGGCGTGTACGGACTGTGCGCATCCATGTAGTGCACAAAGAGGTGCAAAGGGCGCGCCGCGTTCTCGGCCATCGCTGCGTGATAGGCCAAGGCTTGGTCGGTCGCGTAGATGCTCATGCCGGCCGGCAGCAGATCATTCGGCCGAACCTCGAGCCACTCAGCAATGAAGTTCTGCGCGCGACGCGGATTGATCACACGAGCAAGCCAAGTCGTGCGTCCCGCCGTTCGCATGAAGAAGAAGCGCTTGCCATAACGCGCCCTCGTGTTGTCCCAGGCTTCATAGCCCGGGCTAAATGGGTCGGCCATGGCATTCGAAACCACTCCAGCGGTTTGGTAGCCACTCTTTCGCAGCTGCAGCGCGAGCAATTCCTCAAAGGGAATCACCATGGCATGCGGGTTCTGACCCACCAAGTGTTGCTCGGGTGCCAGGCCGGTCAGCATTCCGACATGTGCCGGCACGGTCTGATTGCTGGTCGAGTAGCCTTCGGCAGACCAAAGCCCTTCGCTGCGCAACTCATCCAGGAAAGGCAATACCGCTTTTCCCTCGCGATTCAAATCGGTACGCAAGGTGTCGATGCTGACCAGCACCAAGTCAGGCGAACCGGGAAGGGCGTCGGCCTGCGCACCTTGCTGGGCCATCACCTTGACTCGCTCGGCGTCGGGGTAAGCCCCTCCGTTTTCGAACATCGGCGCGGCCGCGCTGGTTTGAAAGAAAGTGATCAACCACACGACCGGCGCCGTCAATAGGCACAGCGTGGCGAAGTGGGAACGCGGACCAAAGCCCGCGCGCGGCAAGCGCAGCGGCGCAAGCAACAGTAGTGTGCTTGGCAAGGTCCAGAGGACCAGACCGATCAAGGTCGGGAGCCCCAGGATCGGCATGCGTTGGGCTTCGGGAATGAAGCCCAGCAACATCGGGATCCCGCCGAAGACGAAGCCGGGCAAGAATGCGCCCGAGTCGGCGAGTCGCTCGCGCGTCTTCGCAAAGGGCAGAACACGGAGTGCAGCACCCGCGAGCAAGGCGTAAGCCCATGCGCAAAGCAGCGTGCTCGCCACGGTCAGGAGCAAATACTCGCGGCCTAGCTTTGCCGAATCGGCGAGCGGCAACATCGTCCACCCATCGAGGAGTGCGCCAAGGGCGGCGCCTGCCAGGAAACTCCGGAGCATCAGGATCATTCTACTCGGGGCGGGGAAGGAAGCGGTGCCCACCCCTTCTCTTCGGCGCGTCTGGTCATTCTCCGGTCTATACTTTGAACGTGGCTAAGCCATCGCCCATCCTGCGCGTTCTGCTCGCGACCTTCTCTGGCTTCCTGTTCACGATGTTCGTGGTCTGCGTGGCGTACACCTCGCGAGATGCAGGCGCCCATCGCTGGGAAGTGCTGGGTTATGACTGGCTCTTTTATGACCAATGGAGTCGCGCCTGGGAAATTAAAGAAGCTGCCGCGGGTGCTGCCCTGACTTTGGTTTTGGCTCTGCTTGCTGAGAGATTACTCGGCAGTCGATTCTTGATCGCTCGGATCTTGGTTTGGGGCCAGCAGCTCGCCGCGAAGCCGGTTGTGGTCGCAAGCCTAGCCGTATTGACTTTTGCGATTCCGCCTCTCGCCGCCTCGATCACGCGGCCGGCCACGCCCGAAGGCGGCAAGAATGTGGTCTACGTCATGGTCGATACTTGGCGCGCCGACCATGCTGGCTGGCTGGGCTATGACCGACCCGTCACTCCCAAACTCGATCCACTGGTGCGCAGCGGGGTGGTTTTTGAACGCGCGGTTTCGGCCTCGAGTTGGACCAAACCGTCGGTGGCGACTCAGTTGACGGGTTTGCTCCCCTCGGTGCACGGCGCGGTCAGCCAACCGATTGGCGGCGTCGCCGTGAACGGGACGGTGCTGCCGAAAAGCATGACGACCTGGGTGGAAACGCTACGCGCAAGCGGTTGGGAAACCGGGATGTTCTCGAACAACCCGAACATCCTGCCCTCGCACGGCTTTGATCAGGGCGCCGCTTATTTCGCCGACTATGTCAACCACCCTGACCGGCGTGGCGCACTGCAACAGGAAGATGCAATCGACCCTGGGCGCGCCGAGTTCATGTTGCCGGATGCTCGCGAATGGATCGACGCACAGGCGCAGAACGGCAAGCGCTTCGCGGCGTACATCCACTTGATGGACCCGCACTACCCCTTTGTTGCACCTGCACCGTTCAAAGGGACCTTCGACAAGACGGGTTCCGACTTCCAGTTGATCGGGGAACTCTGTGGCAAGTGGATCAGCGGCGAAATTCCGCGCGAAGACATCGGCCCGCTCGAGCTCGAGCGCATCAAAGCGATCTACGACGAAGAGATTCTGTACACCGATCACTACCTCGCGCCGTTCATCGAGGGCATCCTGCGCGACTACCCCGATACGGTGGTCGTACTGATCAGCGATCATGGCGAAGAGTTCCTGGAGCACGGTCAAATTGGCCATTCCCAGTCGCTTTACGCGGAATTGGTCAATGTACCCCTGGTCATTTGGGCCCCCAACCTGGAGCCCGCACGCATCGAGTGGCAGGTTCGCTCCTATGACATCCTTCCGACCTTGCTTGAACTCGCCGGCGCCGCGCGCGGAAAAGACGACTTTCCGCTGATGGGCATCAGCCTGGTGGGCATGCAAGACAGCCATCGCCTCGCCTTGATGGAAGTCGGCGGTGATGAGCGTCCTCCTTGGCATTTCCGCGGCGTTTCGGATGGCGAGTGGAAGATGATCGAACGACTTGAAAACCGCCCGGACAAGTCCGAGACCTGGGAGATCATTCCAAGCATCTCGCCGAAGGAAGAGCAGGGTCTGCCCTACAGCGAACTCTTCCAAGTCAGTGCCGACCGAATGGAAATGCAAGATCGTTGGAATGACGAGACGGCGCGCGGCCGAGCGCTGAAGAACCGAGGCATCGAAGAGATTCGCTCGTTGTATCCACAACCGTCACCGCTTGCCGATCGCTGGTTTGGCACGGAACAGATCTTCGAGTTCGGCACCAAGTCGGGAGGCTTGGGTGCGAGCGCACAGTTGCTGAAAGATCTCGGCTACTTGCATTAGGAAATTCCTTGCCGAAGAAGCTGGCACGTTTGGTGCACTCCTGGCGTTCTATGAGGGATGCGAATCGGTGCTGTTAGCGGCCCCCTATGCTTGGATAGAATCTCCAACGCTTGCTCCCGAGTTCCTTGGAAGCGGCCTTCCCGGGCTTGATGCCGAGCTCCGCTCATCTGACCGAAATCCCGTTGACAGCGGACTTTCCTGCCGAAGAAAGGCTCAAGAACTGGGCCTTGGCGGTCGAAGGACTGCTACATCCCGTTGGGTTTTTCCGACGGGTGAAAACCCGAGTTTTTTGCGCCCCGGCGGCATCTAGCGACCGTCGCGCAACTTTCGGTCGCTTCTGCGAACGATGAACGACCCTGCACACGACATCCTTTCTGCACCGACTCGAGTCGGTCAGCTTGAGGATTTGCCTGGCGCAAGCCAGCGCAGTGAGTTCTTGCGCTTGTTGCCCAAGCTGCGAGACATTGCCGAGCGCGATCGCAACATCGTCGTCGCCTTTGCTTCCGCGATCCCCGGCGAAGGCGCTACCACGGTCGCCGCTCAGTTCGCGATTGCCGCTGCCCAATCGGGCGCATCCGATCGGGTCTTGCTGATTGACGGCAACCTGGAAAGCCCCAACCTGGCCGATCTGCTCGGAGTCGACCATTACCCAGGCGTCTTTGAAGCCTGCAACGAGGGCCTTCCGGTCGCGCAAGCGATCCAAGGCACCGAGCTTGAGAACCTCGATTTGATCTCGGCCGGACGCACGGAATCGGGAAGCGGATTCTTGAATTCGCTGCGCTTCCGCGAGATCGTCGCGCAACTCGCCAAGCAATACGACCTGGTCGTCGTCGACTGCCCCCCGCTCGCCTCGGGCCAGGGCTCCACTCATCTTCCCGAAGAGGAAGCCCTCACGGTACTCGTCATCGAGGCGAGCGCGACCAATCGCGAAGTGATCAATGGCGCTCGCCACGAGCTCGGCTTGATGGGCGCCCGCGTCGTCGGCGTCGTCTTGAACAAACGCCGCTTCTTCGTCCCGAGCTTCGTCTACCGCCGCCTGTAGTCATGCGCGAAGCTCCTCCTCATGCCGCCCTCCCTCGTCTCGCCTTGCTCGCGCTTGGCATTGTGACGAGCTTGATCGGGTCCTGCTCGAGCATCTTTCCGCACGACAGGGAAGGCGAGTCCGAGTTCATTAGCGCGGTTCGTCCAATCTCGCGCGACAGTTTTGACCCGGACCGCCCCTTCGAAGAATCTCGCTACCTGCCGCGCTACTCGCTGAACTCCGGCGACCGCGTGCAAGTTGCTTTCGATGTGCGCGCGATCGAATCCGAGGCCGACTACATCATCGAGCCGGGCGATGTCATCGACATCAAGGTCCTGTTCCACGGCGAAGTGGACGGTACCTACAACGTGCGCCCAGACGGCAAGATCTCGTTGCCATACAAGAACGACTTCCGGATCGCTGGCTTGACCCCGGAAGAAGCCAGCCTGGAGATCTCGACGCTGTATAGCGACATCTTCCGCGACCCTTCGGTTTCGATTCAGTTGAAGGACACCGGTCTGCGCATCGACAACATGCGTCAGATCTTCAACTTTGGCAACCAAGGCCAAACGCAGAACTATCAGCTCGGCCCGGACGGCTACGTCAACTTGCCCGTTGTGGGCGAGTTCCGCGCCGCTGGCCTGACCGTTGCGCAGCTCGAGAGCATTGTCAATAGCTCGTACGCGCGCATGGCCCCCGAGGTCAACTGCAACATCACCCTGACCGATACGGCCGGCTACGGCATCTTCGTCATGGGTGAAGTCGAGGAGCCGGGTCGTCTGACGATCACCGGCCCCACCACCGCAGCTCGCGCGCTTGCGCTGGCCGGCGGCCACGACCTCGCCGAGGCCGACCTGTCGAAGTGCATCTTGCTGTCACTCGATGTCGTCACTGGCGAAGCCCTTGCCCAATACGTCGACCTCGAAGCTGTGCTCAAGCGCGGCGACGTCTCGCGCGATGCCTTCCTTGGCCCGAACGATGTCCTCATCGTGCCGTCCAAGCGCATCGTCGAGATGGACCGCTGGGTCGATCAGTACATCGCCAAGTTGCTGCTGTTCCGCGGCGTTGGCGGCAACGTCTCCTACCGCCTGAACTAAAGGTCCAGAATATGAGCGAAAAGTTCATCGACCCACGATCAGGCGCCGAACAAGGCACCGGCGACCGCCTGTTTCGCAGCGAGTCGGCGCGTGACCTGTTCACCACGCTCTACAAGCGCCGAGGCCTCTACTGGATGGTCTTGGTGGTCTTCGCGGCCGCCTTCTACTTCATGGCAATGAAGTTGCCGGAAACGTACACCGCTTCGGCGCGGGTGCGTTTCGACTCACGCCTGGAGCACGAAGTCACCGGCGATCCGGACAACCCGGAACGCTTCCGCTACCGGATGATGACCGCGCCCGATGTCGCGGCAGAGATCCAGCTCTTCCAGGCTCGCGAAGTGCGCGCTGCCGTTGCCAACAATCCTGAGGTCAACCAGGATCCCCCGTTCAAGAACATGCCGAAATGGGATGAGCGCACGGACAAAGAGAAGGCTTCGGCATGGATGCGTTACCTATTCGGCGGGTTTAGCGCCGAGGGCATTCCGAACACCAATCTGGTCGTTCTGAAGTTTGAAGATTGGTCTCCGGACCGCGCTGCAAAGCTCGCCAACTTGTTGGGTGAAGCCTATGTGGCGCACCGCACGCAGCCTTCCGCCACCCAGCTCAAGAAGATTGAAACGCTCACCGAAGGGCGGAGCAAAGCGAAGGAAGACTTTGAAAACGCAGGCGCTGCCTTGGACCAGTTCCGCAGGGACAGCGGCCTCAGCAGCAGTTCAGCGACCGACGAAGTCGGCAAGCTCCAAGAAGCGCGCACCTCGATCAGCGTGCGACTCGCCGAAGCGCAAAGCGCGCTGGCCGGCTTGGAGTCGCGATTGCTTTCCGTGTCTTCGGTTGATCTGCAGCGACTCGACCTGGTCAAAGCGCTGCCTGAAGTCGGCTCCAACAACCTGATCAAGAGCCACGAAGACGAAATCCGCCTGGCCCGCACCAAGCTCAACCGAGAGCTTTTGCATAGCCTCGACGCGAACCCTTCGGTCGGGCTGTTCCGCAAAGAGCTCAGCGATGCAAAAGACCGCCACGACTCCGCGGTACGCTCGGCTTTCGAAGGCCTCGTCTATCAGTTGCGCACCGTGGTCGATGAGAAGGCCGCCGAAGTCGAGAGCTACCGCGAAGAACTGGCTGCGACCAACGCCGAAATCGCGCGCCTCGCCAACTTGCAGACTCAACTCGACGGATTCGTCGTCGAATACGACGCCAAGCGCGAGGCCTTCCAACTCGCCCAAAAGCGTCTCAGCACGGCGAAGTCTTCAGGGGTGCAACTGCCTGAAGTCCAAGTCTCGCTTGCTGGTCAAGCCGCGGTGCCAAATGACCGTTCGATGCCGCCGCCAGTTTGGTTGATTTCGGTACTCGCCGTCACACTTGGCCTGTTAATGGCCTTGACCACGGTCTTCGTCGCCGGATACCTCGACCGCACGCTCGATACCCCGGGTGAAGCGGAACGCGAACTCGGCTTGCCGGTGCTCGCCACGATTCAAAATGAGCGAGGCTTCGCACGCAAGCGCCGAAAGCGGCGCTGAGCCCCGCCGAGACGAGCACGTCCAAGTCGCAAAGGGGGCAGGACTCACCGGCATCGGTGCCGTGGTTGAGGGTCTGCTGCGCTATGTCTCGATGTTGCTCGTGACGAGCCAATACGGACGCGCCGCTTACGGTGTGTTCGGCTTCGTCATGACGGTCAACGAGTTGGGGCAACGCGCCTCCTCGGCCGGCCTGCACGATGGCGTGATGCGCCACATCGCGGTGCATCAGTCGCGAGGTGAGATCGCGCAAACACGCGGCGCAATTCTGTTCGCTGGCAAGATCATCCTTGGCATTGGCATTGCCTACGCGCTCGGACTTTGGCTGCTCGCCGACACGGTCGCCGACAAACTTCCCGAAGAAAAGGCCGGCGATGTGCCACGCGACATGGTCATCGACCTGGTGCGCATTTCTTGTTTTGCGCTGCCAACCACCGCGCTGCTCATGCTCTTCGGGCGCACCCTGCGCGCGTTGAAGCTGATCGGCCAGCAGGTCATCGTGCGCTCGTTTGTGCAGCCGTTCAGCCGGGTCCTGTTGATCCTGATGTTCCTTGCACTGTGGGGCCCAAGCGACCTCGACGGACTTGCTTGGGCGATCGTGCTTTCCGCAACCATCGCCGCAGCGCTTGGCCTGTGGTTTGTCCATCGCCGTGTCGGCCTGATCGGACGCGTCGAATCCACGATCGATAAGCGCGAGTTCATGCGCTATGCCTTGCCCTTGGTTGGCGTCGACATCGTGGTGTTCTTTTCGCTAAGCGCCGACATCTTCCTGCTGACCACGCTGCGTGAAGGACAGGCCGGAGTCGATACACAGGGTGATCTCGGCACCTACATGGCCGTGCGTCGCTTGCTGCCGATCTTGGGCATGCCGCTCTATCTGTTTAGTTCGCTGCTGACACCCCTGTCCGCCCAACTCTACGGTCAAGGGCGCATGGATGATCTCCGTCAGCTCTACCGCACCTCGGTGCGCTGGATCTTCGCGATCAGCCTGCCGTTTGCGATCACGGGGTTCCTTTGGGCGACGCCGATCCTCGGTCACTTGGGCGAAGGCTTCGAAACAGGCGCCTCCGCGTTCATGCTGCTCGCCGGAACACTGATCATCAACGGCTTTGCCAATCCCGCGGGCTACGCCGTGACGATGGCCGGGCACAGCCGCTTGACCCTTCTGAACGCAATCGCATCGCTGATCGCGATTGTCCTGATCGGCTACTGGCTGATCCCCGAACACGGCGTCTTTGGCGCCGCCGCGGCCTTTGCCGGTTCGCTGCTCGTGAACTGCATCCTGACGCTGTTCCAGGGCTGGAAGATCCTGGGCTTGAACCCTCTGCACGGCGCGCTGGTCAAACCCATCGTCGCCGGCGCGCTCGGTGGCCTCGCCGCATGGGGCATGCTCAGCGCGGGCTGGCTGCCCGGCTCACTGCCCGGCGCCCTGCTTGGCGGCATGGTCATCAGCGCGATCTACGCGACAGCCTTGGCGATTCTTGGCCTCGATCAACAGGACAAGGATGTGCTGCTCGCAGGTAGCAAGCCATTCCATGGCCTGGCACGCAAAATCGGAGGGCGGCTTGGCCGATAGAGAAGCATGAGCTCCCTGTCGCGTGGCCTTTCGCGCTACTTCCTGATCGCCTTGATGGCAATCGGGATGGCGGGAGCCGCGCTTGGGCTCTTCGTCGCCGGAAAAGCAGCGATCTTGATCACTTTGGTGGTGCTCTCCGCGTTGATTGCGCTTTCCTTGGTGCGCGATCTGGAGTACGTCTCGTTCCTGGCGCTCGCGGCCAGCATGCCCATCCGACTGAACATGCGGCTGACCGATCCCGCGGTTTATGAACGCGCGCACTCGGCGCTCGGTTTCTTGGTCGGCGTCACCGATTGTGTGGTCATCGTGCTGATGATCGCTTGGGCACGCCGTGTCCTTTTCTTCGATCAACCGATTCGTTGGTTGCCGAAGATCTCGATCCCGATGTTCTTGCTGTTCTTTTGGGTCGCCTATTCCGGGCTGCGCGCAGAGGCCGACCTCGCGTCGGGTAGCTGGATGATCTTGCGTTACCTGGAATGCTGCGCCTTGATGTTGTATCTCGTTAACAACATCCGGCCAATTCGAGACTACGTCGCGCACGTGCTCACCACCTCGGGCATGCTGCTGTTTGAATCGACCCTGGGCTTGGGCCAGGGCATGACCGGAGGCTTCAACTTCGGCATGGAAGCGCTCGGCGCGCCGGTCAAACGATCGGTGGAACACAGTGGCTCGCGCATTACCGGCACGATGCCGACGCCCAATGCCTTTGCCGCCATGATGGCGGGCTTCGTCTTGCAGCCCATCGGCCTGTTGTTCTCGCGCAATCGCATTTCCAAGCTCGCGATCGGTGGCCTGATCGTCTTCACGGGCTTCGCCATTCTTGCGACCAAATCACGCGGCGTCTGGCTGTCGAGCACGCTGGTTTTCGGCTACTTGATCTTCTCGCTGCTCCGCACGCGTTATTCGTCCACGCGAGCAAGCTTCGGTGTCCTGTGGATCGCGCTGACTCTCGGCATCATTGCTTTCGCTACGCCGGGCGTCGTGGAGCGCTTGACCGAGGATGACCGCGGATCGACTGAGGCGCGCACCTACATGAACCGCATCGCTTTCAACATGATTGAAGCGAAGCCGTGGTTCGGGTTTGGCTGGGATAATTACACTTTGTACTTCGAAGCCTATGACGACACCGTCATCAAGCACTCCGAGGCCTTTCCGTTCATCGTGCACAACGGCTATGCCTATACCGCCGCGGAATACGGAGTTCCTGCGCTGGTCTTGTTGCTCTGGATCTGGCTGGTCGTGCTGCGTCGCACCTTGCGCATGCGACCCGATGCCTTCACTTTCCCAGCAATCATGGCCTTCTTGATGCCTTGGGGCTTCGTGGCCCGCATCATTCAAACACCGCTGTACATCAACAATCCGTTGAACTCCCTCGACGGTTGGTACACGCTAGGCCTGTGCCTCGTGTTTCGCGAACTCGCCGACCAGGATCAGGCACGGCGCGCGCAAGGCCTCCCCGATCCACTGACGGACAAGCCATGAAGCCCGTCCCCGTGATGAGCTTTCATAGCGTCGGGGACCACGGTCTGCCCAGCGATATGCGCCACCTCACGACTTCGCCTGAAGTCCTGGAGGGCTGCTTGCGTTGGCTGCAGCGTCGCAAGTTCACCGCGGTGACGCAGCAGCAGTTGTTCGATCATCTGGCAAACGGCGCGGCAATCGCCGACCGTGCGGTCTTGCTCGCTTTCGACGACGGCTACCTCGACAACTGGGTTTGGGTGCACCCTCTGCTGCAGAAGTACGGCATGCGCGGGGTAATCTATGTCACCGGTGAGTTCATGGAGCAAGGTGAGACACCGCGCCCGACGGCGTTCGGCAAGGTGGCGCGGCCCGAGCTGCCCGGCTTGGGCTACTGCAACACGGCCGAACTGCGCGCGATGGCGCAAGCTGGCAGCCTTGAGTTGGGTTCGCATTTGATGACCCATAGTTGGCAGCCGAGCAGCGGCAAGATCATCGACTTCCACCGTCCAGCCGCAACCTGTGCTTGGATGGCCTGGAACGCCGCCGGCGCCGAGAAACCGCAATGGCTTTCTTGGCAGAACAGCGATTACGGACGCGTGCTGCCGTGGGGCAGCCCTGTCTACGCCAACACGCGGAGTCATGCCGCACCGGCGGTGACTCCCGATCCGGCGGTCGCCGAGGCCTTGCGCGCCCGCGTCATCGCCGAAGGCGAATCCTCCGGCGACCCCAGCGCACCCGCAGACTCTTTCTTTGCTCGCCCCGATTGGCGCGAGGAACTGCACGCCGCCGCTCGTGCGGCGGGCTGCGAAGAGCGAGATGGCGTGCTGCACGCACCGCTGCTCGCGCGCGAATCACGCGAAGAGTTTGAAGCTCGGTTCGAAGCGGAATGCCGTGACGCCCGCGCTCTCTTAGAAAGAATCAGCGGCCAGCCCTGCCCGTTCATGGCTTGGCCGGGCGGGGTCTACACCGAGCGTCTGCAAGAGTTGGCGCTGCGTCACTACGAAGCCACTTTCACTACGGATCCGGGCGTGCAAGCGGCTGGCGACGACCCGCGCCTGATCAAGCGCAGCTTCTTTGCGCAACGCAGCCCGGAACTGATGGGAAAAGCCTGGCCGAGTGTGCTGCACTTCGCCGGACGCACCCGGCGGCTGCGCGGTCAGGGTTGGGCCCGCATCCAAACCGGCATCGCCAACCGCGTCTTGAAGCGCGCGGCCAAGCGCCAGGGATCGGCCGGACCTCAGGAGGGCTATTCATGAGCCAAGCTCGCCCCCTCAAGGTCATGCAGGTGATTCCCGATCTGCGCGTCGGCGGCGCCGAGCGCGTTGCTGTCACGCTTTGCAATGGCCTGGCTGAAGCGGGCCATGATGTCACGCTGCTTGCGATTCGCGGCAGCGGGCCGCAAGAAGAGCGTTTACGCAAAGATCTCGGCGTGAAACTCCAAGTCTTGGGTATTCAACGTGCCTCGGTCAAGCAGCCGCTAGCCTTTTTTAGCAGCGTGCGCGCTCTTCGCGTCGCCTTCGACGCGGCGCTGCAGAAGTTTCAACCAGATGTCGTGCAATCGCACATCCCCGAAGACGATTTGCTCGCTTCGGATGGCGTGCGTCGCACCGGAATCGGCTTGCATGTGCCCCTGATCCACTCGCTGCAATTTCACTTGCATCGCGAACGCATGGATTGGCGCGGGCGCGCGCGCTTGCGCATGTTCCGCAAGATGCTGCAGCGCACCCATTCGGTTTGGGCGGTCAGCGGCGCGGTCGCGCGCGCGGTCGAACAGCAAACCGGCTTCTCGGCCGAGCGCATCACGGTGCTGCACAACGGCGTCGATTTGCGCGCCTACCAAGG
>JBDQJC010000010.1:0-66440 GCA_040264055.1 Planctomycetota bacterium | reverse complement strand
CTTCGCGGTCGATGCGAAACTCGCAACGTCACGGCCACCTGGCTCAGTCAGCTTCTTGCCGTCTGCATCCATGTACATGAGGGTGGGGAACCCGCGCACACCGTAATCCTTGTAGAGATTCTCGTTTGGACGAGACTCAATTCGGGTGGTGACGTGCAGAAACGGGATGACATCATCGGACCAGGCCGCGAACTCTTTGGAGGAGAGTGAACCACTCTCCAGTGCCTTACAAGGCGGTCATGGCGCGTAGGATCGCGTGAAGTACGCGAAGATGATCTTGTTTTCGGCCTTGGCTCGAGCTTTTGCCTCGTCGAAGTCGAGTACCCAATTTCCATTGGACACCCACTCTTCCGAGATCTTTGCTTCGAACTTCGCCTGCATGTCGTCATCTTGGGCCAGAATCGGCGCCGAGAAGAGCAGACCTGCGACGGCAGCAGCCAGCAGTTTCGGGGTTTGCATTTGGTTTCTCCTCAAATGAGAGAGGGATCGGTCACCTTCGGGTGAGACGACTCGATGTGAGAGGATTCCTTGGCAGGCTAACTGCCAGCGGAGAAGACAAGTTCAGAATCTTGTCCTGTGCCCGGGAGCCACAGCGAATCAGGGGAAGCGCTGTCTTTGAGGTCGCGGACGCGAATCGAGGGTAGCAGCGATGAGCCCTCTTGAGGGATCAGATCGCCAAGTCCGGGTGCGATCAATTGCACCGCCGACTTGCCGGAAAGGTGCAGCCTGAGCCAAACGACCTTGCCGTTGCGCCAAGCCAAGTCGACTTGATGGCCACCGCGCGCGCGCAGGCCGACGATTTTGCCTTCAGGCCAATCTGCGGGAATCGCCGGCAGCAAAACGAGTTGCGTTGCCGTTTCGCCCTCGCGGTTGGTGACCCGCTCATGTGATTGCAAGATCATCTCGGCCATCGCAGCCGTGCCGCCAAAGTTGCCATCGATCTGGAAAGGCGGGTGGTTGTCGAACAGATTGGGAAGCGTCGACTTGGTCAGCAAGGCGCGCAGATTCTCGCCCGCAGCTTGGCCGTCGCGCAGTCGGGCATAGAAATTCGTGATCCATGCGCGGCTCCAACCCGTGTGGCCGCCGCCGTTGGCGAGCCGGAAGGCCAAGCTGGCGCGCGCGGCTTCCAAGAGCTCGGGCGTTTCGGCGAAGGTGAACTGGGCGCCCGGGTGCAGTCCGTAAAGATGCGAGATGTGACGGTGGCCCGGCTCGACCTCTTGATAGGGCTGATTCCATTCCATCAGACGGCCATCGCTGCCAATCTTCGGCGGCGCAAGTCGCGCGCGCGCGCTGCGCACCTCGGCGACCAAAGCATCGTCTTGTTTGCCGAGCACTTCGGCGGCAGCGAGCAGATTGGTGAACAGATCCCAGATGATCTGGTGATCCATCGCCGCGCCCATCGAGGTATCGGCAACTTGTCCGTCATCGGTCCGGAAACGATTCTCCGGACTGCTTGAAGGGCCGCTGACCAACTTGCCGCTGCTCGGGTCTTCAACGAGATAGTCGAGATAGAACTGCGCCGCACCGAGCAGGATCGGCCAAGCGCGTTCGGCGAGGAAGTCCTGGTCGAGGGTGTACTGATAGTGCTCCCAAAGATGCCGACTTGCCCAGGCGCCACCCATCGGCCAGAGGCCCCAAACCGTCGACCCGGTGGGTGCCGTGAAATGCCAAGCGTCGCTGGTGTGGTGCGCAACCCAGCCGCGTGCGCCATACAGTTGTTGGGCGGTGACGGCGCCGCTTTTGGCGAGGCCTTCGACGAAATCGACCATCGGCAGGTGACATTCACTGAGCCCGGTGACTTCGGCCGGCCAGTAGTTCATCTGCATATTGATGTTGATGTGGTAGTCGGCGTTCCACGGCGCGGCGAGGTGTTCGTTCCAGATTCCCTGCAGATTGGCCGGCAGGGTGCCCGGCTGAGAACTCGCCATCAGCAGGTAGCGACCGTAGTGGAAGTAGAGCGCGGCCAAGCTGGGATCTTCGGCGCCATTGCGGTACTCGCGTAGCCGTTGATCCGTCGGTTTGGTGGTCTGCTGGGTGGACGGCAGCCCCATCTGGCAGCGATCGGCCATCGCGCGGTGGGCCTCAATATGGCGGGCGAGCAACTCGTCAAAACCACGTTGCTTGGCGGCTTCCAGGATCGCTTGATTCTTCTTGGCGGGGTCCTTGGCGCGATAGCCCGGGTGGCGGTCGTAGTCCGTCGAGCCAGCAATCAGCACGGTGAGCTGCTGGCCGCCGAAAACATGCATGCCGCGGTCGACTTCATGAACCTGTCGGCCACCCAACAAGACTGCGTCGGCTGCGAAATGCACGCCCGGATGTTCGCCGTTCACCGCCTGGCCTCGAATGCCGACGCTCGCGGCCTTGGGGCTAGCCGTGCGTGTTGCGAGGCCGGCGGCAATCGCGTCCGCGAGCTGCGGACGATCCAAGCGGACCGAGTGATTGATGGGATCCGGGCCGTCAGCTTCGAGATGCACGACTAAGACTTGGTCGGCAACCGAAGAAAACACGGTCCGTGTCCAAGTGGTCTCACCGAGCACCCAATGGGTCGTTGCGATGCCGTCGCGTAGGTTCAAGTCACGCGAGTACTCCGATACCGAGAGTGCTTCGGGGCCTTGGATTTCAAGCTCACCCAATGTTTGATGGCTACGAATCCAACGCGGCGACATGAACTCCTGTTGCATGAGCCGCTGGCCTTCGACGACCTCGCCGGCGAAGAACAGTTCGCGTGCCTCCTGCAAACGGCCTTCAGCAATCTCGCGATTGCGATTCACGGCTTGTCCCGCCCAAACGCTGTCTTCATTGAGCTGCAAGCGTTCGACGTCGATGCCGCCGAATACCATGGCACCCAAGCGGCCATTGCCCACAGGCAAAGCTTCGGTCCATCGCGCGGCGGGGCGCTGGTACCAAAGCGTGTGCATCGCTCCGGCTTGCGAATGCGGCCGTTCCGCGGCCTCAACGATTTGTCCCACCAATCCGGGTTGGACCGCTTCCTTGCGGCCGGCCGCCTGGAATGCCTGGATGGCCTGTTGCTGCAGCTGCACCAACTCGGGCCGCGGCTGTGGTTTGGCATCGAAGGAACCGGGGCGCATCAGCCACAAGCCACCGAGTTCGATCGTGTATTCACCGGCGACCAACTTTGTTCCAGCAACATTGTTCGGAATGATTCCGCCACCGCCGCCCGAATCAAAGATGCGCACAAAGACCTCGTTCATGCGGCCTTCTTCCAGCACATCGGCGGGAAGCAGATAGCGGCGTGGCTGGTTATAGGCCGAGGGGCCAGCCGCGGTCATGCCGCCGGAGCCGCCTACCTTAATGCCATTGATGAAGATCTCATCGGCATCGTCGATGTTGCCCATCTCGAGCGTGCCGGTATCCATCGGGAATCCGCGCGGAACCCAGACTTTGGTCCAGTACCAAGCTTCGCCATCCAGTGACGCGAAGGGCTTGTTGCCAGCGAGATCGGTGTAGCTTTCCCAGCGCTCGGGAACAATGACCGGAAGCCAGCCATCGTGTTCGAGTTCTTGCGCAGCCGCCGAGAAGCTCAGCGCGGGAATCGTAAGCAGAGAGAGTGCGCGAATCAGGAGGGATGCCATCGCCCCCTCAGGATAGGGCGGGAGCCCCCTGTGCGTCATCGTCTTGCTTGCTGAATCGGTGCACGGCGACGAGCACGACCAGGTTTACCAGCAAAGCGGGCAACACGGAATCGACACTTGCGAGCGCGGAACCCTCGGCAAGGGTTCCCGTCACCAGCAACACTTTCCAAATAATCGCGGCGCCGAGTCCGGCGGACATGCCGGAGACGACGGCGCGCCGTTTCACCCAGTCAAAGAGCAAGGCGCAGATCATGGCCGGAGTGATGGTGACTCCGTACAGCGTGAAGGCATACAGTGCCATCTTGAAAAAGCTGTCGCTCGAATAGGCTAGGCCGAGCGAGACCAATCCAAAAATGAGCACCAAACTGCGCTGACGCTTTGGCGTGGTCATGCCTCCGCCGAGGTCAGTAGCTGCGGTTGTCGAGCAGGCCAGCAGGAAGCTGTCAGCCGTCGAAACGATGACGGCAACGACCGTGGAAGCGAGCAGAATGCCAATGAATGGCGGCAGCAAAGTGAAGGCTGTTTCGACGACGACGTGGCCCGGAACTTCCAAGGTCTCGGGCAACATGGCGCGACCCAGGAAGGCCAGGCCGATGATCGCGGTCTCAAGCACGATCAATGCAATGAAGGTCACAAAAGCCGCGCGCTTGGCCGTCGCTGGAGTCTTGGCGGCCAAGAATCGCTGCATCAAGTTGGCGTCGCCCAGAATCAAGAGGAAGGTCGGGAGCAAAATATTGATCCAACCGATTCCTCCATCGGGGTGGCTCAAGCTCAGCATGTCTTCGGGCATCGGTTGAGTGGCGGGGTCCCATTTCCAATAGAGGTAACCCAGGCCAAACAGAATGCCGGTACACATGACGACGCCGTTCACCACATCGGTCCATGCGACACTGACGAGGCCGGCGAGCGCGGTATACAGAATGACGAAGAAGGCGAAAGCGATCGGCCAACCATTCTTGGTGCCATCGCCGAAATCTAGGTTGAGATCTGGAAACAGTCGCTCCGAGATCGCCGCACCCGCTCGATACTGATACGAGACAATGATCAGGTATGCGCCGAGCAGCGCGATCGCGCCGAGCTTTTGCGCAGACGGGCCAAACTTCAGGCCGAGGATCTGCGGCACGCTCGCCGCGGGCAAACTTCGAATGCGCGGTGCCACGAAGGCGAGCAAGAGCATGCCGAGCGCGCCCGAGATCGGCAGAAAGAAGGCGATCGAGCCGTAGTTGTAAGTGAACTCTGCGTTGCCGAAGATCGACCCTGTGCCGATCCAGGTTGCGATCAGAGTGCCAGACAGAATCCAGCCATTCAGACCGCGCCCTGCAAGCGCGAAGTCTTCAGCTGTCTTGACCTCGCGCGAGTGCCACGCGCCTAAGACGGTCATGCCGACGAGAAAAGCAAGAACAACGTAAGGGGCCCACTCCACGGCGACACTCTACCCTGTCCCTTGCGGGCGCGGTTCCCGGCTGAGCATGATGGATCGATTGGTACTTCGCTGCGCGTTCTGTCGCGAGCGTCCGCTTGCGGACGCCTTGGAGTATTGGCGTGCCCGCGGGCCGCACGGTTCTGACGGCTGGATCGTGAACTTCGGCTGCGTTCCCTGCCTGCGTCGCGAAGGGCTGCGCGGCGCGCTGGACTTGTTCTTTCACTTGCGCTGGCTGAGCGCGAGCCTTCAACTGACACGGGCTTTGGCGCTGCCTTGGATTGGTCCGACCGCTTGGCTGAGCGAAGCACTGGCTTTCGAAGGCGCGACGGTCGCTGAGTTTCGGGCGCGCCAAGCGGGCAAGTTCCATGCGCAGACGACCGGAGACCAGGAAGACCGCTTGGCTGCGGCGCGCGCGGTGCTGTGTCTCTTGCGTGCGGTTGCTCAAGCGGATGGCGTCACCGACCCGTTGGAATGGCAGGCGATGCGGCGTGCGATTTACGCGATGCACTTGGATGAACCGCAGCTCTGGAAACAGCTCGACCCGGGCAAGCAGCTTCGGCCAGCGCCCCGTCGCGAAGAAATTGCAGAAGCCGTGCAGTTGCTGCGCGCGCGCTTACGGCCTTTTGATTTCCCTCTCTTGCTGGCCCTGTTCCTGCAGGTCGCCGAAGCGACCGGGGGACTGGACAAGTTCGAGAACAGAGTCGCCGCAAGACTTGCGGAGCAACTCGGCGTCCCAGAAGAAGATCGCAAGATTTGGTTTGTGCTTGAACCGGCCGCTAGCAAGCCAGTGCGCACGGCGCATGAGGTGCTTGGAGTTTCCCCGCAAGCAAGCTTTGCCGAAGTGCGTCGCGCCTATCTCAAGCTTGCGATGAAGCATCACCCGGACCGTGCTGCCCGGTTAGGGCCGGCGATGGTGCAAGCCGCTAATCAGCGCATGAAGGAAATCAATCAGGCTTACGAGTCGCTGCAAGCCAACAGCTCTCGTTGATCGCTTTGAGCGCGAGTTCCTGCACCGGCAGGCCAGCTTGGGGTGCCGCTTGGTGGAACAGCGTCGGAGCGAGATCGTTCGCGTGGTGGGGATGGAATATCGCAGCGAGTGCCTGCGCGTGTGCGCGGCCAATGCCCAGTTCGAACTGCCCGCCGCCATAACAGTGGACCTGATGTTGCTCTGCCCAAGCGTAGGCCTCGAGCAAGCGGCGCCATGTGCCGAAGCGACTCGGTTTGATGTTGAGATAGCGAGGCGTTCCCCAATCTTGCGGAAGGGTCGCAGTGATGTCCTCCACCGAGTGGATCGGTGCGTCCCAGGCGAGGCGCGCAAAATGGGCGGCAAGCAAGGGCTTGGTCTCGGCGTTGGGCAGCGCGTCTTCGAGCACGGCTTCGGGCAGGCCCTCGGCAACACGGGAATACAGCGCTGGGTCGACCGCTTGGTCCACCGAAGTGCCGTGGTAGTACGCCTTCAAATCGACGACCTCGACACAATCTAGAGTCGCCAGTTCGGCGATCAGTTCCACTGTCCAATCCGAGCTAGCGTCGAGTTTGAAACGATAGTCACCATGCTCGCGCCAGGCCCGCACGGTGGCCGTGCTCGGCGGCTGGCCCAGCCCCATCGAAAGGCAAAAACGCAGCGGCGCCGCTTTGCGTTGCAGCCGGTCCTCTAGGTTGGTCTGATTTTGACGCAGTGCCAACTCCATGGCGGCCGACTCGAGCGCCCAACGCAGGTAGTCGGGCTCGGATTGCCGCGCGGCCGCCAGCGCCTGGTAGGCGGGGCATTGCTCGCGCGCATCGAGTCGCGCGCTCCAATCGCCGAAGCTGCCTTGCCAGCAAAGCAGGTCCGCGGGATACAGCGCAAGGATCTCGTCGGGCGAGACTTCCACCCAGCTCACGTCCTCGCCTGCGCCCGCGTGCCGGCCCGAACCATCCAACTGAATGCGTCGTGTGCGCCGCGTCCATTGTGGACCGGCGACCAAGGCGAGCTCTTGGATTTGAACTGCCGTCACATCGAGCCGAAGATCACGAAGTCTTTCCCAGCCGGTCACGCCATCAGGCTACGGTCTCGCACGCGGTCATGAGTCACTCCCCTCCCTCCAGTTCCGAAGTCTATGAAGTCCTGATTGTCGGGGGCGGCATTGCTGGCTCGGCGGCGGCGCTGCGCGCGGCGCAGTATCTGCATCGCACGCTGTGGATCCGCGGGTCGAAGTTGGATGCCAAGCGCTCGCGGGCGCAGTGGGTTTACAACATCGACAACATGATTGGCGTGCACGATGGCATCGTGCGCAAGAAGGTGCGCAAGCTGCTGCGTGGCGACGAGTTTGAGGACGCGCGCGCGGTTTTGGACGGCGCGCCACACCTACCGATTTCGACGCGTGACATCGTCGACAATGTGGTGGAGCGCATCGAAGAGGGCTATGCCGAGTGCGTGTCGATGCTGAACGAAACTGCGACCGCAGCGCGCCGAGAAGCAGATGGCAGCTTCGTCGTGAGCGCCGACGGAGTTGAGTATCGGGCCCGTCATTTAGTGCTCGCGACCGGGGTGATGGATCGCCAGCCAGAGATCCTGAAGTCGAACCGCAAGGGCGAGCTGCAAGATGACATCAAGTGGATCTACCCGGCGGCCAACCGAGAGCAGGTGCTGTATTGCATTCGCTGCGAAGGACACCTCAGCAAGGGCTTTCAGGTTGCGGTGATCGGGGCTTCCGAAACCGCGGCCCAGATCGCCATGATGCTGCAAGAACGCTACGAGTCTGCGGCCGCGATTCTGACCAATGGCGAGGCACCGGCTTGGTCGGATGATTCCGCCAAGCTGCTCGAGGCCTACGGAGTTGGCGTGCACCAGGCTCGGATTGTCGACTTCCATGCTTCCAAGGATGCGTTGGAGTCGATTGAACTCGAGGACGGCACCACCTTGAAGGTGCGCTTTGGGTTGGTCTCAATGGGGCTTTTTAAGGTCTACAACGAACTGGCCGTGCAGCTCGGGGCGACCCTCGGTGACGAAGGCAAGCCCAGCGATCAGCGACATGTGCAGATCGACGCGCGGGGCGAGACAAGCGTGCCGAACCTATTTGTAGTAGGGGATTTAGCGCAAAGGCCGGATGAGCCTGTGATGAAGCAGGTCTATACCAGCCAGGAATACGCGGTGCGCGCGCTCGACGTGGTGGATAGCCGGAAGCGTCGTGCTCGACGCGCAGCGGCGCTGGCGAAATCTAAATAAAACGAAGAATTACTTTCATAATCTTAAAGATCCTTGCGTAGGCTTGAGCGGAGCAACGCTCATGGCGGACACCAACTACACCCGGATCTACTCTCGACTGAACCCAGCCGAGCAAGACATGCTCTTCGAGCTCTTGCTTGCTTCGGGTTCGCTCAAATCGCTCGCCGAGCGATACGGAGTTTCCTATCCGACCATTCGCGCCCGGCTCGATCGATTGATCGCTCGCGTCGAGGAACTGCAGGCCGATACCGGGGTAGATCAGCTCGCGCACAAGCTTGCAGACTTGGTTGAAGCGGGCTCGCTGCTGCCTCAGGCCGCCCGTGAGCTGCTTGATCTCCATCGCACCATCCTTGAATCGGCCCCAGCGGGCCAGGAAAACGTCTGATGAATCACCCCGTACTTATGACTCTCCTTGCCGACGCCGAACCATGGTTTTCGACCGAGGTAGCCATTTACTTCGGCTCCTTTGGAGGGGCTGCCATCGGGGTATTCGGGGGCATCCTCGGCGCCGCCGGCGGCGTGCTCGCACCGAAAGGCAAGGGCCGCGCTTTCATCCTGAATTCGATGCTCGGGCTGGGCTGCTTGGGTGTCGCCTTCCTGTTGGTGGGAATCGTCGCAGTCGTCATGGATCAGCCCTATGCGATCTACTACCCCTTCCTGCTGCTGGGACTGATTCTCGCCAGCGTGATGTTCGCGGTCCGTCCGGCGATCCGTCAACGCTACGCCGAAGCCGAGCAGCGCAAGGTCGAGGCGGCAGCATTGCGGCGCGGCTAGAGCCAACAGAGGTCTAGAATCGCGGAGTGATTTGCCGCGCCGCCCTCCCGTTGTTGCTTCTCGTCTTGCCGGCTTGCTCGGATGCAACACCCGATCCCAACGCCGGCAGCACTGAATCGAACGCCGCTGCGGCGGCGAACCCCGGGGCGGCCGCCGAAGCCAGTGCCTGGGATCGTGCCGCGGTCGGGATCCCCGATGACGAGACTTTGCGCCTTCGTGGCAACGGTCTTTTGGATCGCGGCCTCGCGTCGGGGCGCGCTTGGGAGTACCTGACCGAGCTGTGCACACAAGCGCCGAAGCGCTTGGCCGGCTCGCCCGGATTCGAACGAGCGGTGGAATGGGGCTTCGACGCGATGGTCGAGGCGGGCTTGCAGAATGTGCGCCGCGAACCGGTCATGGTGCCGCGCTGGGTGCGCGGCGATGTCGAGCGTTGTGTTGCAGAGGCTTCGGACGGCAGCCAACTTGATCTTGCAGTGACAGCCTTAGGCGGCACGATCGCAACCGGCCCCGGTGGAATCACCGCCGAAGTCGTGGAAGTGAACGGCTTGGAAGGTCTCGCCGAAGCCGGCGACTCCTTGCGTGGCAAGATCGCGTTTCTGAACAAGCCAATGCGGGCGACAGCGCGCACGACGGGCTCGGCGTACGGAGAGGCGGTCGGGCAACGGACGCGCGGCGCCAGGGAAGCCGTCAAGCACGGTGCGGTCGCGGTACTGGTGCGCTCGATGAGCACCAAGCACGACGACAACCCGCATACCGGAGCGATGGGTTACGACGAAGGCGGAGAGAAGATCCCGGCGGCAGCGCTTGGCCTGGTCTCGGCCGACAAGCTTTCCGCCGCACTCAAGCTTGGCAGCGTACGGGTCACGCTTGAGATCGAAGCGCAGACCCTGCCCGATGTTGAGCAATGGAATGTGATCGGGGAGATTCCCGGCACCGACCTCGCCGAAGAGTTGATCGTGGTCGGCGGACACCTCGATGCTTGGGGAACCGGCGTCGGCGCACATGACGATGGAGCCGGAGTCGCTCAGTCGATCGAAGCAGCGCGCTTGCTGCTAAAGGAAGGCCATCGACCTCGTCGCACGATTCGGGTCGTGTTGTTCGCAAATGAAGAGAACGGCCTGGCGGGCGGCATGGGCTACGCCGAACGCCATGGCCCGGGTGGCAAGCACTTCCTCGCGATGGAAACGGATAGCGGAGCCTTCGGTCCGCGCGGCATTGGCCTTTCGCGCCCGCGCGATGTGATTGATCGCTTGCAAGGCCTGGGCTTCCCGCTCGCGTCGGTTGGGGCCGAGCGGTTGTTCGCAGGGGGAGGCGGAGCGGATATTGGTCCGCTCCGCGACTACGGCTGCTTTGTTTCAAGCCTGAAGGTCAACGACGAACGCTACTTCGATGTTCACCACAGTGCAATCGATACGCTCGACAGCGTCAACCCGCGCGAGCTACAGCTTGGCGCAGTGACGATGGCATATTGGCTGTCGATTTTCGCGGACTGTGAAGTTGAAGCACTTGCTTCACAAGAAGACCAGAGCTAGCAAGGCATTCGATCCTTGAGTCAACGCTGCCTAGAGATTCGACTGCCGCAAAGTGGCAATGCCTTGCTCACCGAGATCCTTGGCGAGCGCAAGCAGGTATGGACCTGGGAAGGCGGGCCGGAAGGGACTTCCCTGCATCGCGTCGTTGTCGATGCCGATGAGGTCGAAGCCATCTTGGATGGCCTGCAATCGAAGCTATCGGGCGACTTGAACTTCCATGTCTTGGTGTTGCCGCTTGCTGCGGTTCTGCCCTCCCCGGCTCCCAAGACACCGTCCGAAGTCGATCCCGATGAAGATGGGCAGAAGCAGCGCCGCATCGCGCGCGAAGAGCTTGCGATGACCTTGCGCGTCAGCGTCGAAGGCGGTCCGGTCTTTCGCACGACCGTAGTGCTTTCGGCGATCGTGGCCACGATCGGTTTGGTCCAGGACAGCCCCGCGGTCGTCATCGGCGCGATGGTGATCGCGCCCTTGTTGGGTCCCAACATGGCTCTGGCTTTTGCGACGACTGTGGGCGATCGAGACTTGCTGAAGCTGTCCTTGATTCGAAACCTGGAAGGCGTGGGCCTTGCTTTGCTTTCGGTGCTCTTGCTCGGCTTGGTCTACGAGGCCGACCCGCAGGTAGGGGAACTCGCCGCGCGCGCCAATTTGACGCCCTCAGATTTAGTGCTCGCGCTCGCCTCCGGGGCGGCCGGCGCCTTGGCTTTCACTTCGGGGGTTTCGGCAACCTTGGTCGGCGTGATGGTGGCGGTCGCCTTGCTTCCCCCGCTTGCGACCGCTGCGCTGTTTTTGACCAGCGGCGAGTTCGATCTGGCTTTCCGTGCCGCCACCTTGGTGTGGGCAAATGTGGTTTGCGTCAACCTTTCAGCGGTCTGCGTCTTCCTTTGGCGTCGCGTGCGGCCGCGTACCTGGTGGGAACACCGCGACTCGGTGCGCCTCGCGCATGCCTCGTTATTGTTCTGGGGCTTATCGCTCGCCGGAACTCTGATCTTCGCTTGGTACGTTTAAGCGTTTTCTGCGGCCGACTGCCAATAGTGGCGGGCCATACGACGAATCGCTTCGCCCGATTCTTCACCAAGCAGCGCGGCGGCTTCTTCTTGGGCACGACGCCAATCCGGCAGAGCAAGAGTGAGTTGCCTATGGCCGGTTTCGGTGAGATCGAGCAAGTGGCAACGGCGGTCCGGGCCGGGTAGCTCGGCAACCAGGCCGCGCTTGATTAAGCGACGCAGGTTGCGCGAAAGTGAGGACTTCTCCAGGCCAAGAATCCGAATGAGTTGGGTAGGAGAAGCTGGACCGAAGCGTTGCAGCGCGGCGAGCAGATCAAGTTGGGTGCGCCGCAACTCGTGTGCACGCAAAGCGTCGTCGTAGATGCGTGCGACCACACGATCGAGCAAGCGCAAGCGGAAGCCGATGCAGCTGCCACCGATTTCTTTGGCGGCTTGCGAAGACGCAGTGCGTACTTCCGGACGGACTTCCGGGGGCGTGCTGAGCTCTCGGCTCGGGGCGGCGGACGGATTCGCCGAAGTGACCGCTTCTTTCTCAAGAACCGCCGGATCGACCCCGCGGCGGGCCGCCAAATCGGCGGAATCCTTCTGCATGACCTGGGCAGCGGAACTGGCTGCCGGTGCCGGGGTCGTGCTGGGCTTCGAGGGGCTGATCACGACGTGAGTCTAGGCAAGGGGCAGGGGCGATTTCCAGCCTCGCCTTCGCGAAGCGAGAAGATTCAGGTCGATTGGCCAAGGCTCCCGGTCCGTGCGGCGTTGTCCCCTGCCAGGCAAGCTTCAGATCGAGTCGAACCCAGAGGGGTTCCTCCTGCGTTAGGCTTGCCTCAGGCGCAGTCCCGCCCGATCGCCGCCCACCAGGAACAAGGCATTAGAAATGTTATTAGCTCTGTCACGCTTCTCAGCTCTGCTGCTCGCCACGAGCATCTTCACTTCTGCTCCGGCCCAGTTACTTGCCCAGACGGCCGAGGATCGAGTCGCCCAAGAGCCCGAAGCCCTCGCCGCCGAAGGATTGCCTGCGGTACCCGATGCTCTGCGGCAGGCGGTGATGTCCGGCGACACCCGCGCGGCCCTGAAGCTGCTCGATGCGCTGGTCAAGCGTGATGCCGATCTTGCTGACGCATGGCTGTACACGCGAGCCCGGGTGCTCGCCGAGGATGGCCAGTTCGATCAGGCGATCGAGGTTCTTGAGAAGGTCGAGCGCGACTTCCCGCAAGGGGCGTGGCGCTTCAAGGCGCGCTTCTTGCTTGCCGACCTCATGCGCGAGACGGGGCGCATGGCCGAGGCGGAAGCGATCTATGAACAGGAAGCCGGGCGGCTGCTTTCCTCGGAACGGCAAAGTGAACTCGCCGAGATCTATTTGCGATTCGCGCGGCTGCTTTCAACCGACCCGGATCCTCATGCGCCGGGCAAAGCGAAGCCGGACTATCAGCGGGCGCGCGCGCTGTATCAGAAAGCGCTCGAGCTCGAGATTCCGGCGAAGCAAAGGGAAGAGGCTCTGTGGGGCATCGCTCGTTGCGGAGCTCGCACCGAGGATTGGAATGCGGCGCGTCATGCTTATCGCGCTTACCTTGCCGAGTTTGGCGAGGCCTTGGAGGTCGCGGGAACCCGTGTGCTCGAAGCGCGTTATCGCAGCGCAGAAGCGGAACAGAAGTTGGGCGAGTCGAACCAAGCGCGGTATGTCTTCGAGGATCTCATCGACCTCTTTGATCAGGCGCAAGCGGTCGAGCCGTCGGGTTTCGCGAAAAGTCTAGCGGCCTATCTGCGCGCTGCGGATGCCGAGAAACGCGCTGCCTTGGCTGATCTGGAAGGGCGTGCGCGTTTCCAAATCGCCGAGACCCATGGCAATGGTTCGCAAGGACTGGCGCTTCGGATCGCCGCATGGGAACGCATGATCGCAGCGATGCCCGCGCATGCTTGGGTTGGTCGTGCTCGCGCTGGGATCGCGGAGGCATACCGCGCTTCGAATCAGCTCGATCAAGCGGTGGCGGCGTATGACGTCTTGCTGGCATGGGAAGACCCTGCCGAACTCAGTCAAGAGACGCGCGAGGTCAATGCTCGCTTGCGCCAGATGGCGCTCTTCCAAAAGGGCGCGATGTACCTGGCCTTGGAGCGACCAAGCGAAGCGATTCCGGTCTTCCAAGATTATGTTGGTCGGTATCCAACCGGTGCGGAGTGGGCGCAAGCGCAACAGTCCTTGATCGACGCCGAGTATCGCATCGGTGTGTTGAAGCGCAGCGAACAAGAATGGCAAGCGGCGCGCGATGCGTGGCAATCATTCTTGGCCGCGCACCCCTTAGATCCGCGTGCTCGGCAGATCGCTTTCGACCTCGGGCAGATGTACGTCGAACAAGCCAGCAGCGAAGCGCTGGAGGGCAGCGAGAAGAATCAAGAACGCGCCGAGCTATGGCGCGCGGCGATCGATTCTTGGCAGCGTCTGGCGCGCAAGTATCCCGCGACCAACGAAGCTTCCGCTGCCTTGTTCTCGATTGGTGGCCTTTACGAGAACGAGCTGCAAGAACTCGATGCTGCGATCGAGGCCTACCGCAGCTGCAACTTTGGCAGTTATGGCGGCTCGGCGCTGGCGCGTTTGGAGGAAATGACCGAGCGGAGTCTCGGTGTGGAAACGCCTCGCGTTTGGCGCAGCAATGAAACGCCGAAGATCGCCGTGCAGGTACGCAATAGCGAGGAGATCACAGTGCGGCTGTATCCGCTCGACTTGCAAGCGTACTTCCGCAAGCATCTCACTCATCAACGCATCGAAGATCTCGATTTGGATCTAATCGCGCCCGAGCGAATCTTGACGATCGCCGTCAAGGACTACGAGGAATACAAGCCAATCCGCCAGGATGTGGACCTTCCGCTCGAAGGCGCTGGTGTCTGGGCCGTCGCGGTCGATGACGGGGAACGCCGCGCGACCACGCTGGTCGTGCGCAGCGACTTGGACATGATCGTGAAGTCCTCGCGGCGCGAGTTCTTCGTCTATGTTCAAGACATGGTGCGCGATCGGCCAGCATCCGGCGTGGAGGTGTTGCTTGCGCTTCCGGATCCGAATGGCGGAGCACCCAGCTTGCATACCGTGAAAACCGGTCGCGATGGAGTCGCGAGCAAGGAGCTCGACGATCTAGTCACGCGTCCAGAGCTACGCGTGCTTGCGCAGAACGATGGCCACTACGCTTCGGACGGCCTCTCGGTGGGCGCTCTCAGCCTTTCGCAAGGCTTGCAACCACGCGGCTACATCTACCCCGACCGTAGTGCCTACCGCCCAGGTCAACGCGTCAACTGGCGCGGCGTGTTACGCGAGGTGAAAGACGGGCGATTCGAGTTTGAAGCCGGCGCGGAGTACCTGGCCGAGGTTTTGGATAGTCAGGGGCGGATCGTGCGCGAACGCCGCCTCACGTTGAGTGAGTTCGGCACCGTACATGACGAACTGGTGTTGCCGCATCATGCGCCACTAGGTCGTTGGACGGTGCGCCTCTCGCGTCCATCGGGAGCGAGCTTTCAGGGCGGATTTGATGTGCGCGAGTTTGAGCTGCAAACCGTCGCGCTCGATTTTGAGTTTGATCAGTCGGTGTACTACCGCGGAGAAACGGTGCACGGCATCGCGGAAGCGCGTTACTACTACGGCGAACCGGTTGTCGATCAGCCACTCCATTTGCAGTTGCCGGATGGGCGTGAACTGCTGGCGCGCACCGACGCAGAAGGCCGCGTGCGGTTTGAGATCGCGACCCGTGACTTTACTGGGTCTCGCTTCATCAATGTCTCGGCGCATCTGCCTGAAGAGGGCGTGCACGCGACTGGTGGTGTTCCTGTTTCGGCACTCGGGTATTCCAGTTCGATTCGCGTCGAGCAATCGGTCGTGCTCACCGGGACCAGTTTCTCAGCGCAAATCTCCACCAGCGATGCAGCCGGTCTGCCGGTTGCGCGCGAGTTGAAGCTGGAGGTACTGCATCGTCGGCCGAACAAGCGCGGCGGTTGGACGGACGTGACGGTCGACACGATCGCCGTCAAGACGAATGAGCGTGGACAGGCCTCTGCTGGATTGACTTTGGCGGAAGGCGGCAACTATCTGTTGCGTGTGCGCGGCACCGACCGATTCGGGAATCCCATCGTCAGTGAAACGACGGTCTTTGCTTCCGGCGAGGCCGACGCGCAGCGGCTGCGAATTCTGGCGGCCAGCCACGTGTTGCCGGTAGGCGCCGACCTCTCGGTGCAGCTCATCAACCGCACGGAAGCCAAGCGTGCCTTGCTCACCTTGGAAGGCGAGCGCGTGCTGGGCTATCGCATTCTTGAGTTGGAGCCGGGCGCGAACGAACTTTCGCTTCCGTTGGAGTCCGAGCTTGCGCCGAACTTCCAACTCGGAGTTGCGATGATGGACGGCAACCGCTTCCACACGGCGGCGGCCGACTTCGAAGTCGAACGACGTTTGCAGGTCCAGGTCGAACCGCGGCAGCGCGAGCTTGCCCCGGGCGAAGAGGCCGTGGTTGACCTCACGGTCGTTGATGAACTTGGCAAGCCAGTGCGCGGCGAGTTCTCCTTGGCAGTCGTGGACGAATCGATCTTCGCGCAGTTTGCGGCTCGCGAGGGCGCGATTGATGCCTTCTTCGCGCAGGATGCACGCCGCTCGGTCGGATTCCAAACCACGAGTTCGTGTGAGTTCCGCTACCAAGGTCAAACGCGCGAGATCGCCGAAGTCCTGTTGGCCGAAGCGCGTCGCGAACTGGCGAACGAGGCCTGGGAGCGCGATCGCGAGACGCTGCGCAGCGAACTGCAATTGCAGCAGGCTTTCGGCACGAAGGAACAATCGGTCAACGCCCGCGTCAAGCTCGGGCGTGGTCTGGCCCCCTCTGCCGGCGCGTACTTCGAAGCCTTTGACTCAGACGGGGTTGCCGTCGAGGAGCTTGAAGAACTCGGCTACGCCATTGGCATGGGCGGCGGAGCAGGAGGCAAGTTCGGCGGTCGAGGCGGTCGTGCTGCCAGCAAGCGCGGCTTCCTGGGTGGAGAGGACTTTGCGAACTGGTCCGAAGACGGAGCGGCGGCGGGCGAACTTGCAGAGTGGGTCGATGCCGGCCTGGCGTTCTGGACGCCGTCGGTGGTCACCGACAAGCAAGGCAAGGCCGAGCTGCGATTCCCGATGCCGCAAGCGAGCACCGAATGGCGCGTGACCGCGCGCGGCGTAGGGGAAATGGATCACTTCGGTGAAGGCACGGCGAGTTTGATCTCGCGAGCACCGTTCTTTGTCGAGCTGCGTACGCCGCGCAGCTTGACCGAAGGGGATCGCCCGATCCTGATGGCTCGCGTCCACAACTTGACCGCGCACGATGGCACGGCACAGTTGCAGTTACGGGTGCTCAAGGACGGAGAGGTCGAGAGCTTTCCGGCAGAAGTCGAGGTGCTCGCGGGAGGACAAGCCGAAGTCTCGATCGTCATGGAATCGGGCGTGCCGATGATCCGCGATCTGGAGGTGACTGCGGTTGCGAGCGCACAGCTTGGAGAGTCCAACTACGATTCGAGCGCCAAGAAGGTGATTCCGGTACGAGCTTGGGGCATGGAAGTTGCGGATTACGCCAGTGGCGTGCTCAGTTCGGAAACGGTCTTCGACTTGCAGTTGCCGGCGGGCGTGGACTATCGCGACCGCGTGCTCGAGCTCAGCTTCGGAAGCAGCCTTTCCGACCTGGTTCTGGATGCTGCGATGGATCGCAACGCGCTCTACGAAGTGCGCTCGCATCGCGTTTCGCCGGTGCACGCAGCGACGGCATCGCGTCTAATCGGAGCCTGCGGCGCGCTTGCCATGATTGAAGAGCTTGGAGGTTCGGACCCGCAAGGGACGAGCCTGCGCGATCGCGCAGAGGCTCTCACCATGGCTCTCGTTTCGGCTCAGAGCGAAGACGGTGGCTGGACTTGGAGTGGTGCGCCCGGACGCGCTTCCGAACCGGAAACCAGTGCACGCGTGATGCATGCGCTTGCTGCCGCGCGCGAACGCGGCATCCCCGTTGCGGCGCAAGCGCTCGACCGCGGGGTTGGCTACCTGCTGCAGGTCTTCCAAGACACCAGTCAGCGCGAAAACGAGCGCAAAGCCATCGTGCTGCATGCTCTGTCTTTGCATGACCGCGGTGACTTCGGCACCGCAAACCGCTTGCATCGTTCGCGCAATGAGTTGAGCCCGGCGGCGCTGGCCTACACGGCGCTGGCCTTGCTCGAGATGGAACGCAAGCCCATGGCGGTCGAGATCGCCGAGTTGCTGGCGAGCAAAGTTGATTTGGAGACCGGAGCTTCGACGGTGTCGAACAAGGCCTTCCATCGCAGCCGACTTGAAATGACGGCGCTTGCGGCGATCGTCCTCCAGAAAGCGACTCCGGCAGCCGCAGCAACGCGAGCGGCCATCGACTACCTGCTGAATCACCGCCCGTGGAACGATGCTCGCGGCCGCGGTTTGGCGGCGAGTGCGGTCGGCGCATGGATTGGCGCGACGCAACCCGAGGCCGGCGAAGTTTCGATCGTCGTCGAGATCAATGGTGAGTCGATGGAAATGGAACTCGGCAAAGGTCAGTTCAGTGGCTTCTCGCAATCGGACTTGGAGACCGACAAGCTGAGCGTGCGCCTGCAGCTGAAAGGCCGGAGCCGTCCCTACTTCCAAGCAGCCTTGCGTGCCTTCACGCGGGATCTGAGCGAGCGTCACCACAAGGACTTCCGTGTTACGCGTCACTTGTATGAAGCCGAGCAACCGCTCTACGACGGACGCCGCATTCAAACCGGCTTCTCGGTTATCGAGCGTGCCCGTGAGGGTTGGAATAATGAAGTCAGCGAGCTGGAGCGCGGCGGAACCACGCGGGTTTCCTTGCAGATGTACCACCAAACGGGCCAGTTGCGGGAAGGAGATGATTCGCCGTACCTGGTCATGCATGTGCCTTTACCGGCCGGCACTTCGGTCCTGCCTGGCAGCGTCGAGGGTCGTTTCGAACGCTACATCCAGCGCGATCATGAAATCGTGGTCTTCCTTGGCCAGCACAAGGGCACGGGCTGGCTCAACTACAAGTTGATTGGCGCAGTGCCGGGCAACTATCGCAGCTTGCCGGTGCGCATCGAAGATCTCTCCGACCCTTCGCGCTTCGCGCTTGGCAAGCCGCACGATCTTGAGGTGCTTCCTCGTGGCCGAGCGAGTACCGACGACTACAAAGAAACGCCCGACGAGCTGTACTACCTAGGGCTGGCTGCCTTGGAGCAGGCCGACGAAGAGATGGCCTTCTCGTTGCTATCGCGTTTGTACGACGGCTTCGGTTCTGAGCTTCGCGACGAAATGCTCGCAACGGCGGCCGGCAAGCTGCTGTTCCTCGCGATTGACCGGGGCACGCCGAATGAGGTCGTGCGCTACTTCGAGGTGCTCAAAGAGAAGAACCCTGGGCTGAACATTCCGTTCGAGAAGGTGCTTTCGGTGGGGCGTGCTTACCGTTCGCTGGAAGAATACGAACGCGCCTTGCTGATTTTCCGCGCCACGATTGAAGAGAGTTTCGGTAAGGATTTGAAGGTCGCTGGCACGCTCGATGCGCAAGGCGAACCTTCCGGTTCGATCGCGGTCTTGGAACGCTTGTGGCTTGAGTTCCCCGATCTTCCCGTCGTGGTCGAAACCTACCTGACTTTGTCGGACAAGCTGCTGACGCTTGCCCCGCGCGCGCATGAGGTTCCTGGTTTAGTCGCGTCCGGCCTGGGGCGTAGCGAGTTGACCAAAGCAGGCATCGACCTGCTACAGCGTTTCCTGACCCTCTATCACGCTGACCCCTTGGCGCCCGAAGCGGGCTTGAACCTAGTGGCCGCCTACCTCGACTTGGAGGACTTTGAGACGGGCGTCACGCTGGCTCAAGAAATGTCGGGTCGCTTCGAGAAGCCGCGTTTCCAAGACGCCTTCCGTTACAGCGAGGCCGTCGCTCAGTGGTATATGGGCAAGGATGATGCTGCGGTACGCACGCTGCGGGGCATCGCCGATGCGCAATACAAAGCGTCGAACGGTGCGATGGTGCAGAGCGAGAACCGAGATCTCGCTTTGTACATCCTTGCGCAGATTCACCACGCTCGTCGCAACTTCAGTGAAGCAGCCGAATACTACGAACAGGTTGCAGCGGTCTTCCCGGATGCGCGCGATGTCCTGCAAGGTTTCCAGGCCAAGCAGATTGCCTTGGATGAAGTCACCGAAGTGCGTCCTGGCAAGACGGCCGAAGTGGAGTTGCGCTACCGCAACATCGAAGAAGCCGAATTGTTGGTCTACCGCGTTGACCTGATGACGCTTTACCTGCGTGAACGCAACCTCTCGGAAGTGACGGCGGTCAACCTCGCAGGAATTGAGCCGACTCAGCGCAAGCAGGTCTCTCTTAAGAGTTCGACAGGAATGCGCGAGGCGGAACAAACGGTGCGCTTGAAGCTCGATGAGCCAGGGGCCTATCTGGTGATCTGTCGTGGCGACGAACTCCACACCTCAGGATTGGTCTTGGTCAGCGACATCGAGTTGGAGGTAGAGGAAGACCTCGGCAACGGGCGTTTGCGTGTGCAAGCTCTCGACCGCAAGGGCGATGGATTTGTGCGCGACGTGGACGTGCGCGTGGTGGGAAGTAGCGGGGGTGACTTTGTCACCGGTCGCACGGACCCGCGCGGCATGTTCGTTGCCGAAGGCGTGCAAGGAACGGCAACGGTGATTGCTCGCCGCGGCGATCAACACTACGCCTTCTTCCGTGGCGCACCGTTGGGGCCGCCGACTCCGGCAACGCCACCGGCTCCTTCGCGCAATCCGAATGAAGGGCCGGCGCAGCAACTGGAAGCCGGCGACTACCTTGGCAACGTGTTCCGCTTCAACGCCGAGAATCAAGATTCGCGTGCGCAGCGCTTCGATAAGGAAGTGCAACGCGAGCGGAAGGGCGTCTCGGTGGGCCAGACGCGCGGCAAATAGACGCGGACCACACCGACTCGAGTCGGCGCAAATAAAAAAAGGGGCAGCCGCAAGGCTGCCCCTTTCTGTGCCGAAGGCCAAACGCTTAGCGTCGGTTCAGCACCCCGTTGCCTGACTCCCAATCGAGCACGCTACTCGGAACGGCCAAGTGGTTGAGACCCGGCGTCATGCGCAGCTGCCACGGTGTCGTGTCGTGATCGGCGAGGTAGCCGAGAGTGCGTGCAGCGAGGGCGCGTGACTTCGCGGTGAAGCGGTCGTCGTCCATCGCAGTTAGGAGAAAGGGCGCGGTGCGCGCATCGCCGACTAAGGCCAGTCCACGCGCGGCGGCGGTGACCTCGGACAGAGTCGGCAAGCTGCCGTCTTCCGGAGCGAGCATGCGCAAGAGCTTGCTATGCAAGGAGTCGGACTGGATCAGAGCCAAGCCAATCGTGGTTTGCTCCAAGAGCGTTGCTCGGTGTGAGCTTGCGGCGAGTTGCTCCAGCAGAACTTCTTCCGCTTCCTGATGACCAAGGAGCCCCAGCGCGATCGCAGCGTGGCCGCGCAAGCTGGGGTGATCGCCCGCCTCGAGGATGCGCATGAGGGTGGGTGCGGCATTCGTTTGACCGAGCAATCCCAAGGCGATTGCCGCAGAGCCGCGCTCTTCTTCTGCTCTGCTTTCGATCAAGCTGCTCAGCAAAGCGCGTTCGGCGCGGACCTTGGAGATCCCTGCCCAAAGCGGTTGTTCGAATCCAAGTACGCCCAAGCTGACGGCGGCCCAAGCGCGCTGTTCTGGCGCGCTGTCTTCGAGCTGCGCAATCAAGGATGCCGCCGTTGCTTCGATCAACTTGATGTCTTCGACCTGACTGGCAATCTCGGCCAAACTCAGACTGGCGAAAGCACGTTCGGTCGGAGTGCGTGCGCTCTGCAAGATCTTGTTGAGGGTCGCCACAACGATGCGCTCTGCTTCGGGGTCGGTCTCGGGCACGAGGGCCAATGCGCGAATCGCGCTTTGCCGCGTGGACGCCGCTTTGGAGCCAGTCAACACCCGCAGGAGTTCGGCGCGCACGACTTGCGCAGCGTCTTCGTTGCCAAGTGCCCCGCGAGCCATCGCGGTGGGCACCATGGCGCGCGCGGATTGGTTGACGCCGTCGTCATGCAGCAATCCAACCAAGGCGTCAACGCGGGCTTCGGGATCATTGGCCGGGATCATGCCCAATGCGATCACGGCACTGGCCTGAAGCTCGGGGCGCGCATCGACCTGGCCAATCAGTTCGAGCAAGGTGGCCTCGGCCTCGGCGCGAGTTTCCTCACTCCAGTGCACGGCTCCCAAGCCCGTCGCAATCGCTGCCCAACTGCGCGTTTCGGTTTGCACGCCACCGCCATCACCGGTCAACCAGCGGCCGTTGGCGTCATCGGTCAGAAGGCTACGGAGCGGGGACCAGGCGGCGTCGTGTCCGAGCAGACCAAGCCCAAGCACGGCAGATTGGGCCAAGTCGCGCGAGGGTGCCCGCAAGTAGTCACGCAGGATTTGCGTGCTTTCGTCACCAAAAATACCGACCCGGCCAAGTGCGATCAGGATCTCGGATTGCGCATCGCGGTCGCTCAAGTTGAGCCGCAAGCGCTCCAGGCCGGGACGAATCAGGTATTCCTTTTGGGCCCGGGTCGGCGCGTCCACATCTTCGACGCGGCTTGCCCAAGGGTTTCCGATGAGCTGACCCTCGGTCTTGCTTTCACCGCGCCGCGCCAGCCGACGCAGGTCGAGGAAGCGCTCGCGCTCCAGGGCCCACCAGCGTTGCCAACTCGTTTCCGCGCCGTATTCCCACTCGATGAATCGGAAAGATAGCGGGCGTGGATCAGTGATCGGCGCCGGCCCGAGGCGCGGCGAGCTGGATTCCTGGGCACCGAGCTCGCTCACGGAGAGCAGGCTAATCAGTACGATCGGAAGCACAGTAGGGAGCTTCTTGAACATGTTGGGGGGACAAACGGGTTGCCTCCTTATCGCGAGCGATTTCCCAGGCTTGATGCTATGTGTGCGCAAATTGACGCATTCTGAGGCAAAAAGGGCTTGGATGCGGTTCCCGGGGCTCCCAGGATGGCAGGCGGAGGTTTCGCTCGCTCCAACCGAGCCGTTTCTTCATGCCCCGCCCCCGTCTTCGGTCTCTCTTGCAACGGTCCCTGCCGCTCTTTGCGGCGGTTCCCTTGGTCGCATTTGCAGTCTTCCTTTTGCCGCCTCCGTCCGATGACGTGAGGGCAGAGCCGGCCCCAGGCTCTGGATCTCTATCGCAACCTGCGAAAGAAATCCAAGAGGGCTCGGTGGAAGAAAGCGCGCGCGCTTAAAGGGTCCTACGAACCGGCGCGTTCGGAAGCCACCAACACTGGTTGGGTGATACGACGGGTGCCGTCTGTTCCGACCTCAACGGCCTGCAGCCAAACGCTGCCTTGACTCGTGAGAGTGCTGGTGTGTTCGACGACCCAGTGCGATTCTCCCGCTGCGTTTGCATGGTCGATCGCAATCGGCAGCAAAGGCAGGCGCAGCGTATCGAGCCCACCAGTTTCGAGATTAGCCCAGTCCACACTTCGCGAAGCAAAAACCGTCAGCTGGGCGCCCGGTTCGGCACCGAGGATCTCGAGCAAGGCGTGATCGCGTTGCGTCCAAGTGCCCGAACGCAGCTTGAGGCCCTGATCGCCTGAATCGAGCGGATCGGTCTCATTCGCATCGCGTGCTCCGTTGCGGTTGAGGTCTTCCTCTCCATCGCTGGCGCCGTCCAGATCGGTATCGGCGCGAGTCGGATCGGTCGTATGGCTTGGGTCTTGGTCGGCTCGGAAGACAGCCAAGTTGGTTCCGGGTACTTCACGCACGCGGTCACTTTCGACGCCCTGGGTTCGTCCGCCTTCTTGTCCGTCGGACAAGCCGTCGCCATCGGTATCGAAACGGGTCGGATCGGTTTGCCAAAGCTCAGTTCCCCAACCGCGATGCTCTTCAAAATCGCTCAGGCCATCGTCATCGCTGTCGAAGTCGTTGCGGTCCGTACCCAAGACGCGTTCGAGGTCATCGGATAATCCGTCACCATCGAAGTCGCCCGGTGGGTGAGGGAGTTCGACGACACCTTGGAGCGCGAGGTCCGGGCTTTCCGGAGCCCCGGCATCGTTCCAGTCACCGAAGTAGCTGTGGTTCATGTAGACGTCGTGTTCGCCCAGACCGAAGTTGTTCGGGCAACCCCATGACCAGAAGCGGAAGTCGCAATCTTCACCACTTGCCCAACGGAAGACGGCTTCTTCGCCGCGGTCGGACAATCCGATCCACATGCGCTCGGTTCCGAATTGCTCGCGCAGCCAGTCAAGCTGCTCCATGGAGCGTACTGTGACGAGGTGGCCCCCCATGATTTGGGCCGAGTCTTCGGCAGTCTGCCAATCACTCGCCTCCGTGAGGCCATACCAAATGCCGGTGACGGGGTGTTCCACCCAGCGCCCCTCCGGCAGCTCTTGGTAAGTCACCCGGGCGGGCTCAGGAGTCGGGTGAGGGCTCACCTGCTGGGGGGCGATCAGCACAGTGGAGACCGCAGCGGAGGCTAGGAGAAAGGACATCCTGGTTCCTTCACGGCCCGGAAAACTGGGACTTGAGCCGGTTTGAGCGGCTTTCTAAAGGAACTCGGGCTCGTCCATCCGATAGGGAGGGGTGATGTTATTTGCCCTCCTTGCCGTTGCGGCCGCCCCCGTTCCGCCCCAGGACCCAGCCCTGGTCTCCCCGCGCGTGGTCAGCGAAGCCGAGCTTCGTGGTCGCGGTTTCGACGCCGCTTGGGAATTCCCGCGTCATCGCGCCGATGGCTCGGCCTATCCCGGCGTCGCCTTCGAGGAAGCCAACTTCCGATTGATCCGCGAACCCTTGGTTCCCGCGCGTGCCGGTACTCCGGCGATTTGGTTAGGCGACTTGGTGCGTGAAATGGAAGCCGGCAACTGGAGTAAGGACGCCAGTAAGCGCGTGCTTTCTCGCGTCGAACCAGCGCTGAGCAAGGATGATTTTGAACGCGTGCGCCACCTCTTGAGTGCTTGGGATTTGTACGGCAAGTCTTGGAGCCCGCGCAAGTCGAGTCAGCGTCATGGCATGCATTTCGGCCCTTCTTGGGAGTTCAAGAAGACTGAATGGCCCGAGGCAAAAGCCGACCGCGAGGTCGAGCAAATCGCGCAGATCGTTTTGGCTGACTTGGCCTCGATTAAGGCAGCAGAGGCCGATTACGCGGGATACTGGAATCACCGCAAACACGACTGGGAGGAGATTGAAGTCGATTTGAACAGTGCGCTGCAAGTGCGCGATGACAAAGGAGGCCTGATCGCAGCAAGTTTGGATATCGACTTTGAGTTCGACTTGCCTTTCCCGTTCACGACCGCGGAATTCCATCTGCACACCCTGAATCGTCTGCTCGAGGACGGTCGCCCGGTTCTCTACCTGCATGGCACCGGTGACGACCTGCATTGGCTTGCCGGCTACGACGTCTACGAGCCGATCTATGACGGCAAAGGCGAGTGGGTCGGCACCATGATGGTGCGCGTTTTTGGCCTCGATATCGATGGTGTCCCGGATGGCCGCGGCGATCGACATGACAATCTGCGCGGTCAGTTCGGTAACCTGCGGCGCGATGCCGAGCGCCTGTTCCAAGCGCGCAACCGCGGCGAGCAAAGCCTGAGCATTGCTCCGTACACCGGGATTTTGCCGGAATACCCGATCCGCGACGGACGCCGCAAATAGCAGCCGGGGTGGTGCACCCGGCACGATTCGAACGTGCGGCCTACAGCTTCGGAGGCTGTCGCTCTATCCAACTGAGCTACGGGTGCTTGCCCCGGGCCAAGGGCCCGATCGGGGGCACAGGATAGCGAGGGCGGGCTCTCCAGACGGTAGAGGGATCCAAATTTTCGGCGGCGATCCCCGTTTTGGCGGCGTTTCCCCTATGCCTCCGGGGCAGTTTCCAGTAACTGAGCGCGGTCTACGGGATAGGATTTTTCAATCGGTCCCAAGCACCCCGCTTAGACTGGTGTTTCCGCTTTCTCCCCGAGGCGGACCTTCACATGATCCATCCCCAACTGAGCTCGACCGTATCCGCCATCCTCACGGCATCTGCGCTCATCCTGCTTCCGGGCATGGCCCCTGATTCATCGGCCGGGCTGCGAGCGTCGGGCGGATCGTATGCAGTGGGGCTCGATTCAGACGGCGACGGCCTCCACGACGCCCTCGAAGTCCGACTGGGCACCAGTTTTTCGGTCGTCGACACCGATTCTGACGGTCTCGACGATTACGAAGAGATGCTGCTCGGCTCGGATCCGCTGCGTCCGGACAACCTCGCCCAGTTCCCGCCTGAGCCTAGGCTCTACTTCGATCTGTACGCGACTGGCCCCGATATGGTGTTCCAGATCGCTGCTCTGTCGCAGGTTTCGGTTCACAGCCCGCTCTTCGCTTGGGCGACGCCGAATAGCACCGGGCAAGCGGGCTTCAACGAGCTGCGCCACACGGTTTTGCAATCGTCCAGCCGGCCAAGCATTTACGCAGGCTGGGAAATCAAGACCATAAGCTTGTCTATGCCTGCGGCGCTGTTTTCCAAGGTGCCGAGCATGGGTGTTGGTTTGGTCGCCGTGGTCGACGGGCTGCTACTCGAGTCCACGACCAAGCTGATTCATATCGATCAGGTCTTGTGTCAGCTCCGCGAGGATCTGTTCGTCAATCAGAACGGCGGCAATGGTGTGTTCCCGGTCGAGCCTGGGGGGCAGTTGCCGAGCGGCTCGCCAGATGAGGTCTGCGTGCAAACTCTTACTCCCACGGCATATCTGCCTGGTGGCAAGATCGAATACCAAGTCACGGACGCTGGGTGTGATCCGCTCGTCGGCGCGATTTGCCTGCCTGGCTGCGCAAATTCGGTGTTGGAAATCGTGATCGGCATTGACATTCTGTCTTTGCTGAATTGATCGTCCAGACCAGCCTGGGGCACGCTGCCCGGCCCTGCCCGATCGCTTCAAGCGGTCGGGCGGTTTTTTTTGATACATTGCGGAACTCCCTTGTGGGTAAGGCCGTCCAAAGCGCGAACTCCTGTGACTGATCCTGATCTCGAGCTGGTTCAAGCCTGCCAAACAGCGGAAGCCGAGGAGTTTGAACGCGCCTTCGCGCGCGTTTTCGCTCTTTACCAAGACCGGGTGTACTCCATCTGTTTGCGCGTTTGCGGCAACCAGGAAGATGCTCTCGACGCGGCCCAGGAGACTCTGATCACCTTGTCGCGGCGAATTAGCGACTTCCAGGGCCGCAGTCGATTCTCCAGCTGGGTCTATCGCATTGCGGTCAATGCCGCAATCGACATCCGCCGCCGGCGCATGGACGCGCCGCGTGCGGGGGTGACGACCCGCCTCGGAGAAGACGCAGAATGGCTTGCGGAAACGGCCGTCGAACAAGATTCGAATGGGCCTCTCGCTGCGGTAGAGCGTGCGGAAGAGCACGAACAGGTCCGCCGAGCCCTTGCCAACATCAATCCGCGTTTCTCGAGTTTGCTCACGCTTCGCTACGTCGAAGGCCTGAGTTACGACGAGATCTCCGAGGTGCTTGAATGCAACCTCGGCACCGTGAAGTCCCGGTTGAACCGCGCGCACGCCGCCTTGCGTGCCTACCTTGAGCGCCGCCACGATTCTGGTGCCGCTTGAATCTCTCCCTTACCCATGAACCCTGATCCACAACACGACGCGCTGCCGGAAGAACTGAAGGATGCTCTTCAGTCGCTCGGTGGTGTACAAGCTCCTCGCGAGCTTGCGGATCGGGTTGCACTTGCCCGGCTCGGGCAAGTCCAGGCACCAGCCGAGCTCCGTCATCGCGTCGAGCTCGCAGCCTTCGGGAAGGTGCAAGCGCCGGCGGTTCTTCAAGAACGCGTCGCCGCGGAAGTCAAGAAACTCACGCGGCCCATCCTGCCCTTCGGCGTCACTTGGCGTCGCACGGCGGCAGCCGCAATCTTGGTTGGGATTGGCGTCATGTTTGGCCCCTGGTCCGGCAGCACCGAAAGCGTGCCGAATCGCGAGGCCTATCTCATGGAACGCGATGCCTTGCTCGAGAATGTATTCGTGATCGAGGTTCCTGCAGACGAGCTCAGCGAAGCGTCACGCAGTTTGGCCGCCGGCTTCGGCGCTCCGCTGCCGATGGAGGGAGCCGAATGATCCACCGCTTCGCATGGCTTTTGTTGCTGGTCTTTGCTGCTTGCCGTCCCGACGGCTACAGCTACGAGAGCAACACGAGCGGAGAAGACCAAGAAAGCCTGAACAGCAGCGCTTCGCTTGATCCGGGCGAATCGATGCTCAGCGAAGCTCCGTTGGTGCTCGCGCCCTACGAAGCCTCGATGCAAATGCGTTCCGAGGTCAAGGTCTTCGATCATGGAGTTCTGAGCCAGTCACTGATGGAAGTGCAGACGGCCGATGGCGCGGGGCAGTTCGCGCTCGAGTTGATCGCGACCAAAACTTCAGGTAGTTCCAACTGGATTCCGGCCAGTGTTGCGCAGCGCTTTCTTCACGAGCAGCGCCAACACTTCTTGGTGCGCTTCCGGGGTCCAGCGATTCATGATTCGACGCTCGCCCAACGCAACTACTCGTGGCGCGAACTCGACGGCAACTTCACCGTCGCCGACATTCCGGTGCGGCGTTACCGCTTGAAGTCGCTGTACGGAATAGGCGATGTGATTTTCGACGTCGACCCCAGCACGCATGTGATGCTCGCTTGGACGATTCGAGACCCGGCAGGCACGCCTGTACTGCGCCAAACCGCGACCGAAGTGGACTACTCGCCCGATTTCCAGGGCATCAGTTGGGCGGATGTCAACGTCGCAACCGAAGCCTACGATGGACTGGGTGCACAGGGTTCGCTGGGCTTCGACCCGCTGAAGCTGACCAGTTCCGGTGCCGGCTTTGAGAACAGCGAACAGAAGACGCTTTCAGCCGATCAGCTCTTCGCCGGGCAAAGCAAGATTCACCTCAATCTGTTGAACGATGGGGTGCGCACGGTGGCGATCGCGCAGCAAGACGAAGATGGCGTGCTGAAGTCTTTCGGCACCGAGGTCCAAGCCATCACCTTGCATCATTCCGAGGACACCGGTGTCACCGTTGTGGAAGGCCCGGTTCTGGACAAGTTCGCGTATGCGATCGGCCCGGTTCCTCTCGATGACCTGCTCTTGTTCCTGGCGTCGCTCACCGTAGCGTAGTCGCGGCAGGCGCGTTTTCACGCGACCGAGCGGATTGTGGGATAGCCTTCGGTGATTCCCTGTTGCTATGGAACCTCGCCAGCCCCGCTCTCCCCGCGGCCGGCTTGCAGACCCGCGTTACCGCGCGGAGATGCTTGCACGTCTCGATTCCCTGATCGCCGTATTGCGCCTTGCGCAACAGAAGGCATCAGACGCCCAATCCACCCGTCCGAACGAGGCCGCGCGCATCGACAAGATGCACGGTGACTTATCGAAGACACTCGATGTCTGCGATACGGCCCGACGCGCTCTACGCGCACGGCCACCACGGGGTTCGGTGCCACTCGCTTCGAGTGATGGCCAGCCAATTGAGCCGACCGTGGCGCGCGGAGAGGAGGTCGATTCCCGGCCCGGTTGTTTTGCGGAGTCCTCCAGTTTGGAAGAGTTTGAGCGACTCTGCGGACTCGCGCCGCTTTCTGAATCGAAACTCGATGCAAAGGAACTCGATCAGCTTTGTGCACAGCTCACGAAGCTCGACGAAGACGTGACCTAGCTCAAGAGCGTGTCCAAGAGCCACTCGAGTTTCGCCAGATCGATCTCCATGCTCGCGCCGCTATCCCAGCGGTCGGCGCGTTCGATCCGAGGCTTTGCGGCGCCAAGCATGTAGTGGTATTCCACTTGAGTCATGGAAGCCAGGAACCAGAACCAAGGCGCAACGTACTCTTCAGCGAAGAACTCTGCGACTCGCGTACCCGGCGCGCAAAAAACGGTATTGCTCATCCCGCCACCGTGCGGTCCGAGTACGACCCTCGCTTCGGTCATCAGCTGAATCTGTTCGGCAAACGAGAGTTCTTCTGGAGCGACCAGCTCGAAGCCACGCGCTTGCACGCGTTCGCGTACCTCGGCCTCGTTGATGACATGACGGTATCCGGCACCGAGCCGTGTCAAGTAAATGAGCCGCTGGCCCGGCGTGCATTCCGCTGCAGGCGGAAGACCCGCCAGCCGGGTGCGAACGAACTCGACCAACGGTTTTGAAAACTGGCTTCCGTGCAGAGGGATCGATGGTGCAAGCAGAGTCTCGGCTTGCACATGGGGATGAACTCGGGTTTCGACGATCTGTTGAGGTCGAATCCCGAGCCGTAACAAAGTGTCGAACTCATAAGGGTAGATTGCACGATTGACAAGATAGTGATCGATGCGATCGGGACCAAAGCCTGCGCGTTCCAGTAAGTCGACGCGTGGCAGAAGCTGAAACAGCCAGTGGTAATAGAGATCCGCGCCATCAGTGGTCAAGACCGCGGTTGTCCCAGAGAGCCGATGCACGGGGTGGTAGCGCCAGTTACTGAAGATCGGATGCTGGCTCTTCGACTTCTGATCTTGCTGCCAGGCAATCGATAGATCATCGAGAAGAGCGTTGTCTCCCGTGATGACGGCGCCGGTCGGTCCCCACACTCGCCCGTTGCGAAGACTGCAGACAGTTTGCTCGGGAACCGTGTGCTCAAGGTCAAACTGAAAGTGCGGGTGAATCGCATCTTCGATTGTGAGCGGCGCGACTTGGCGCAGGAGTTTCTGCGCTTCCAGAACGACCGTGCGGTCCGGGCAGTGTTGCGCGCTTGATCGAGCCTCGCGCGGTGGGTCGAGCGGCCCATCTTGTGGCTTGGGTTGATAGCCGGGCAGCCGACGCCGCAATCGTTCGCGCCAGATCTGAGCCCGGTACCCGGCTCGTTTCATTCGATACCAGGTGGGTCGCAGCCGCGTGCGAAGAGCAATCTTTAGCCTCGACATCGACTCAACTCCTAGAGCTCGCGTCGGGTTTCTGCAGCAAGATTTCGATCACATTGACCAGGAATGAATCGATCGTGTCAGCTCTTGCGCGGAATACTCCCGGGTAGCGCGAGATCAACTCGAGCGCAGACAGGTCGAGGTGATCGTAAGCGAAGATCACGCGAAAGCGCTGCGGGTCAGGTGCAAATAGAGCGCGATATTGATCGAGCTTCCAGTAGTTGCAGTACTCGTGATTGATGACCTCGCGGCCCTGTTCCAGCATGTGGGCATCGATGGTCGCATCGTCAAATAGCACGCCGGCATAGGGAATGCCCAATCGATCTCCGAGGTGCTTGCCGTCGGGGCAATCGTAAAGCGGGCCGAAGCGCAAGTAGATGTGCCCACCCGGGCGCGTCACGCGCAGCGCTTCGGCAAGCGCCGCGGTCGGATCGGGGAAGTGTTCGAAGGAATCGAAGGAATACACGAGGTCGTAAGAATCGTCCTCGATCGCCGCAAGATTGCAGACGTCCGCTTCCAAAAACGGCACGTGCATATGGCGGCTCGCGTCTTCGTAGACCTCGCGCTGAATATCGACGGCGAGAACCTCGGCGCCGGTGTTCGCAAGTGCGCCAGCGACAGATGCGTCGCCCGCACCGAGTTCCAAGCAACGCGTGCCAGGGCGGAGACGCGAGCCGAGCACGCGCTTCATCCAGGCGACGCGTTCGATCCCAAGTTGGGTGGAGGACTCAATCCACTCGGTGGTATCCCAATGCGCAACTTCCGGCGAAGGGTATTCCTTGGCCAAGCGTTTCAACTCGTCCAGGGGCAGTCGTTCCTTCGCAGGGGAAGCCTGCAGCAGCGCTTGCTCGGCACCGGAGCGACGCAGTCGCCGGCGCTGGACTCGCGTCTTCGCCCAGTAGGTGAGGCCAACTGGGGCGGCGGACTTAATGCGAGTCTTGAGCGAAGCCATAGACAATGATCGGCAAGGCAGCGTGCGAGATCAAGCGCCCCAATCGCGCGCATAGCGATAGTCGAGATTGACCGTGCGAGCTGCGAGTTTGGCAATGATCGGCGGGCGCCGCTTGTATTGATTATGGCGGACCCGTCGCTGCAGTAGATCAATCAGATCGGAATCGAAACCGAGTCGCTCGAGTTCGCTGCGCGAGTAGCGGCGATCGATTGAGTAATGCAGGAAAGCATCGACAGTATCGTAGGAATGGCCAAGCTCGTCTTCATCGGTCTGACCCTCCCATAGGTCAGCGCTGGGCGGGCGATCGATGATTTCCTGGGGCACGCCCAAGTGGCGCGAAAGGGCGACGACTTGCGATTTATAGAGGTCGCCGATCGGGTTGATGCCCGAAGCCATGTCACCGTAGATCGTGCCGTATCCAAGCATCAACTCGGTCTTGTTCGAAGTACCGTAGACCAGAGCGTGATCGCGTGCCGATCGATCGAACAAGGTGATCATGCGGGTGCGCGACATGATATTGCCTTTGCGCAACTTGCCGGTGTCGCTCAAGTCTTCGGACAAGCCGGCAACTGCTTCGATGTGGGCGTCGGCAGCGGTCGAAATATCGACGACTTCCAATTCGACACCGGCATGTTGAGCCGAGTCTTGCGCGAGCCGCAGTGAATCGGGATGGCTGGTGCGATACGGCATCGCAACCGCGAGCACGTTTTCAGCACCCAATGCGCGCGCCGCCAGCTCGACGACCAAGGCACTATCAATTCCTCCGGAAAGCCCCAGCACGGCGCGTTGAAAGCCTACCTTGCGCGTCTCTTCCTGCAAGAAAGCGAGTAGCACCCGTTCTGCGAGTTCGACCTGGCAAGCGGGTGGAGGAGGCAGCGTCATGACGACGGTTGATCGGCGGCAGGCTCGTCGAGCAGCTTGGGGTCGGCGTCGTCGCGTCGCGCCGTCATCGCATCGGGGTCTTGCAGAATGCGGGCGAGATGGCGACGGATGAGCTCGGGCTTGGCGTCCCTCCGCAAAGGAGTTGCCATGCGCGCGCGCCGCAGCGGGCCGACCTCCATGCTTGTCATGAGCATCTCTTCGTCTTGGCCGGCTACGGCGAGTTGTTCACCGAAGGGATCGAGCACGCTCGATCCGCCCCAGAACATCGCGCCGTCTTCAAAGCCGACGCGGTTGCAGTGCAAGACCCACGATTGAAAGAAAAGTGCGTGCGCTTTGACCAGGGTGTTCCAGCTCGCTTGCGAGGACAACTCGCTGTCCGCGGTATCCACGCCGCGCGCTGGCGATGCAGAGGGAAGGATCAGAGCATCCGAGCCTTGAATGAACTGCAGCCAACCCGTTGACAGATGCCAAGCATCTTCACAGATCATCAAGCCAAAGCGGCCGTGCTTCGATTGCACGACGTCGATCGAGTCACCCGCTGCGAAGTAGCGGCCTTCTTCGAAGATGCCGTAGTCGGGCAAATGCACCTTTCGATGCGCATGGAGGATCTCGCCGTCTTCAGCGAACACCACGGTGTTGTAGAAGCGATGATCGGCGCTCTCTTCGACAAAGCCAAACACGATGCTGCAATCTCGCGAGCGAGCGACCAGGTCTTGAATCAGCTGGTGCTCGATCGGCAGGGCGACTTCCTGGGTTAGATCGCGCAGGAAATACCCATGTAGCGAGAGCTCGGGAAAGATAACCAGCTGTGCATTGGCCTCCAAGGCTCGGTCGAGCCAAGCGTGGTGAGCGGCCAGGTTCTGGGCCGCGTCGCCGAGCACCGGGCGGAGCTGGCAGAGGGCGACTTGCAAAGACATCCGACCGGTAGCCTAAACGCTCGGCGCGGGAGCCTCGGCCGCCGGTAGCAAAGGCAGGAGCTCATCGAGGCCGTGCACGATCGTGACGTCCTCGACCGGGGCCAGCGGGGTCTCGGTGTCGCGATGCAGCAAAACCGCCCGCAGCCCGGCATCGAGCGCGCCCTTGACGTCGCGCTGTGGGTGATCGCCGATGTGCACGGTTTCGGAGCCTGGAGCCCCGGCCCGGAACAAAGCTCGATCAAAAATCTCGCGTTCGGGCTTTTCCGCCTTGATGTCCGCGCTGGCGATGACGAAATGCACCAAATCGGCGATTCCGAGGCCTTGGCAGAGCGTCGGAAGGCGCTCGGACCAGTTCGAAACGATGCCAACCACCAAACCGCGCTCACGAATTCCCTCAAGGAAGGGCAGAACATCGGCGTAAAGGCGATAGGTTGCCGGGTCTTCGAACACGGCGACCGCGCGATCGTGTGCGCTTTGCTGCTTGGCCTCGGCCACTCCCAGCTCGCGGAGCACCCGACCGTTGAAACTTCGGAACCACTCCAGGCTGAAGCGAAAATGACCCTCGATGATCTGCGGAAGCTCGCGAAACGCGCGCGACATGGACTCTTGGGCCAATTCGGAGCAGTCTTGGCCCCCGAACTCAGCAGCCAATTGTGCGTACAGAACCGCGCGCGGCTCCCGTTCAGTGAACAGGGTCTTACCGGCGTCGAGGAAAAGGGCTTTGATGGGGGGACGAGCCATCGTGGTTTACAACCAATCTGATTCTACAATCGGGGCAGGGCGTCTTCCTCCCCGCATCGCACCATGAAGCGAAACTCACTCCTTTCGATGACCGCTGGCCTCGCCTTGGCGCTGGGTCTGCCCGCTTGCACGATCGAGAATCCACAGCCGGATCTGCCGCTCGCGGTCGCTCCAGGCTATGAAGTCGTGTACATCCCGAAGGAGCCGCGAGCCCCGGCCTTCTGGGACAACGAAGACGCGAAGCGCTACGACGAGGGCACCTACACCCCGCCGCCTGAGGGTTTGTTCCCCGAGGGGCAGGATGTCGACCCTCTGTTTGGTAGTCCGTTGTTCGGCGGCAGCGATGATCCGCCCGGCGGCGACGACGGCGGCGACGAGGGCGAAGGCTAAAGACACGCTGAGAACCGACGCGCGGGGCCTCGATGGCCGGCGCGGCGGGTAATTCAGGGGAACCGAAGGGGCTTTCTTGGGGTCCACTTAGAGCGAGTTCGCTCGTCGCGGGGCAAAGTGTGCACTATGCTCAACGCTTGTCCTTCCCCCTGAATCGTCCATGATTACGGTATCCCTCCTTTTGGCGCTGCAAATTGCGTCTCAGCAAGCTGGCGCAAGCGAGCGCCAACCCATCAAAGACCTGGTCGAGGTCGAGATTCATAGCCCAGCCGAGCACGCCTTGCTGCTTGATCTGTGCAGTGATGTCGACGACCACCACGGCTTCGGCCTTCACGGCCACGCAGTGGTTTACGCGACCGATGCTGAGCAGTCTTTGCTCGCCGAGCGCGGCTTCGATTTCGAAGTGAAGATCGAGGACCTGGCGAGTTACTACGAGGAACGCGCGCGTTTGAGCCAAAGTCGCATGGCCGTCGGCTCGATGGGCGGCTTCCGCACTCTCGCCGAGATTCATCAAGAGATGGATCGTTTGGCTGCAGCGCACCCGACTTTGGTTTCGCCGAAGTTCTCGATCGGCCAGTCGATTCAGGGGCGCGAAATCTACGCGATGCGGATCAGCACCACTCCGGGAAGCCACGACCCGGTCAAGCCCGTCGCCTGGTTCGACGCGATTCACCACGCGCGCGAACCGATGAGTGGCGAGTCGCTGCTGCAGTTCGCGAATCATCTCGCGACCAACTACGGCGTCGACGATGCGGTCACGCGGATCGTTGAAACGCGCAATGTGCTGTTCATTCCTTGCGTCAACCCAGATGGCTATGAGTACAACCGCCAAACCAATCCAAATGGCGGCGGCTTGTGGCGCAAGAACCGACGCGGGAGTTATGGCGTCGACTTGAACCGCAACTATGACTACGAGTGGGGCGGTCAATGGAGTGGCTCAAGCGGCAACCAGAACAGCGAGACCTATCGAGGTGCCTCGCCGTTCAGCGAGCCCGAGACTCAGGCGATTCGCGACCTGCTCGCGACGCAAACGCCAGGGATGTCGGTTTCGGCTCACACCTACTCCGATCTTTGGATCTACCCATGGGGCTACGACACGGTCTTCACGACCGAGGACCAGCAATATCGCAACTGGTCGGCGGAACAGACCGCCGAGAACGGTTGGGTCTACGGCACCGCATGGGAAGTGCTGTACACCGCCAACGGCGTCAGCGATGACTACCACTACGGCGAGCACGGCACCTATGCCTTCACTCCCGAGATCGGCAACAACGGCGATGGTTTCTGGCCCGACCCGAACCGCATCCCGGCGTTGACTGCCGATTCGATTCCTCCTTATCTGTTGGTCGCGCAATGGACCGGGTCGTGGGCCGACTTGATGGACTTGAGCTGGAGCGAAATCAGCGGCAATGGCGACGCCTACCCCGAGCCAGGCGAGACCTGGGCCGTGCAACCGGTGGTGCGCAACTACGGCGCGATCACTTTGCTGGGTACCGCGACGCTTGGTTCCAGCAATGGCCTGATCACCGTGACCGGCGGCGCTTCGAATATGAACATTGGCCAGCAAGCAAGCCAAGCTCTCTCGGCCTTCACGGTCGCTTTCGACGCAGCTTTGGAAGTCGGCGAGCTGTACTCGCTGGATCTGAGTCTCGATTACGAGGGCTATGCCGATCTGCAGTCGATTGATTTCCAACTCGGACGCCCGCGTGTTTTGTTTGCAGATGACATGCAAACGGATACGGGTTGGACGAGCAATAACAACACGAACTGGTCTTGGGAACGCGCCGATCCACAACAAACCACGACTGGCGGTCAAGTCGCGCAACCGAACAATGACAACCCGAATGGATCGGGCACCCTTGCGTGGGTAACGGGTGCCGCCGCCGGAAGCAGTGCCGGAACCAACGATGTCGATGGCACGGCTCGCCTGACTTCGCCCCGCTTTGCCGCCGGCGAGTTCGATCGAGTCGAATTGGAGTACGCGCGTTGGTTTGCCAACTTACCGGGCAGCGCTCAGGACGACGTCATGCTGGTGGAAGTTTCCAATGACGACGGTGCAAGCTGGACGCAGCTGGAAGCAAGCTCGAACGCCAACAGCTGGCAGACGCATTCCTTCCGCTTGGAAGACTACCTCGCGTTGACCGACACGATGCGCTTGCGCGTCACGGTCGCTGACGAGCCGAATAACGACATCACCGAGGGTTTGATCGATGATGTGCAACTCAGCACCTACAGCGAGCTGCCTACCTTGGGCACCTTGGGTCAGGCACAGATCGGACAACCGATCAACCTGTACTTCGATGGTACGCCGAACCGCAATTGGACCTTGGTTTATAGCTTCCAACGCACTGCTGGCCAGACGGTCGGTGGCATCGAGGGCAAGTTCTACATGGGCAACTACAAGATTCTGCAGTCGGGTGCGCTGAATGGCCAAGGCCGCGCACGATTCACGGCGAATGTGCCGAACGATGCTGGCCTGGTTGGTCGCACGGTGCACTTGCAAGCGGTCGTGGATTACCAAGGAAGTTTTGCCGCATTCACGAACCCCGTGAGTCTGTCGATCCAGTAAGGTGGTTAGCGTCGCGGAGAAATCCGTGACAATCCCCCTCCGAACCCGGGCCATTTATTTGGTCCGGGTTTTTTTGTTTTGCGCTAGGCTGCGGCATGGCCAAAGCCCTTGGAGTCGGCGGAATCTTCTTCCGCGCCCGCGACCCAGAGTCGCTTTCTGCTTGGTATGCCAAGCACCTCAACATCGAAATGCAGGGGACCTATGTGCCGTTTGCGCCCGATACGATGCCGCCTGGTGGGGCCACCGTGTTCGCGGTCTTCGCCGACGACACGGACTACTTCGCGCCGAGTGAGCAACAGCACATGATCAACCTCGTGGTCGATGATCTCGATGGCGCGCTCGCGCAGGTCCAAGAAGGCGGGGCCAAGCTAGCCGGCGATGTTGCCGACTACTCGTATGGCCGCTTCGGCTGGTTCCTCGACCCAGAAGGAAACAAGGTCGAGCTCTGGCAGCCGATCGTCGCGGAAGAAGCGCCGGCGGATTAACCGCCGCCGCCTTTCTTGTTGCCACCTAGGAGACCACCGAGGCCTTTCTTCGCTTTATCGCCAAGTAGCTCTTCGGCTTTGTCACCGAGTTCCTCTTTGGCTTTGTCTTGAAGCTTCTGGGCTTCTTCCTTGGCTTTCTGCTCGAGCTCGGCTTGCTTGGCAGCGGCTTCCGCTTCCAAGCGGGCTTTCGCTTCGTCGACCACCGCGTCAAGGATCAAGTCATCAAGATCCGTTGCGTCCTTCAGCTTGAAGCTCGGGTCGGTCGGCGAGCCCCCGAGTTCGAACAAGAACTCAACAGGCTGTGAGCCAAGTGCACGATTCAACACCGTGCAAAACTCGGCGGGCTTGACGCCGAGCACTTCCGGCGAGCCTTTCTTGGGCTTGAGTTCAACTCCGCGTAACTGCAGGCGGACTTCGCCGAGCAAGGAGCCTTCGCGGAAGCGCAGGCCGTCACTTTGCAGGTCGAACAAACCGCCGGCCAAGTCATAGGGAAGCGAGTCGTTGATCGCGTTCTGCAGCGAGCCGATCGGGAGATCCGTCAGCACCATGTCCAAGCTGGTGTAGCCGCCATCGCGAGGAAGCGACAAGGACAAGCCCATCTTTCCTCCGTCGACAAAATCGGCCGTCGCGTGCATCAAGCTTGGGGGGGCGGTGACCTTGCCGTCCTCGCCGAGCGGGGGTGAGCCGAGGTTTTCAAAGCGCAAGGTTCCGCCTGCGATCGCGGGCAGCACTTCCTTACCGGTGCGCTTATCCAAGGTCTCCCAACTGAAATCAGCGACTTCGGCCTTGCCGAGCCAGAAGAATCCAGCTTCTTCGGCAGTCTGGCCTTCGCCGGCGGTCAAGTAGCTTGGCTTGCCCGGCCACGCGGAACGGCTGGCTTTGACTTCTTCGGCGGTCTCTTCTCCGCCACCAAAGACGCCGCCGTACTCATCGTAGTACTCCTTATAGGTCTCGTAGCGCTCCCACAGCTCTTCGACGATCTGGACCAAGTCACGATCCTCGGGCGGCGTGCGCTCTTCCTCCTTTGGAGGAGTCTTGCCTGCTTTGGGCTTGGTACCAGGTGGGGGTGGGCCCGGGTCAAATCCAAGCTTGCCGTTCTCGTCGATCACCAAGCGCAGATGGGTCTTGCCCAGCGCCGCCTCTTCAATTGCTAAGCGCCCGCCGAGCAGCGCGAGTGCGTCGGCATCGAATCGGAAGCTGCCCACTTCGGCGAGCGGCTCCTTCTGAGGGCCGACCCGCAGCTCATCGATGTGAGCGGATCCGCCCAAGATCGACAGACCAGCGTCTTGGAAATCGAGTGGCTGGCCGACGGCGGAAGGGCCGTAACGCCGAAGCGCGCCCTTGAACAAGGGGTCGCCGGCGAAGGCTGCGGTGAGAACCAACAAAGCGGTCAGCGTCAGCAGCAGGATCAGAAAGCCTTTACGGAAGATCATCGCAGCAGGTATTTGAGAGCACGGAAGACGATGAAGCCGGACAGCACTTTCGCGATGCGCGACTGAGCGAAGCGTTCCCGCCAGGCGGGCAGCTTCTTCTTCAAAACGAAGTAGAGCGGAATCGCGAAGGCGAGTGCCAGGATCAAGCCGAGCAGTGCCGCGCCGAAGCCCCAATAGGTGTGCAGCTGCAGGAAGGCCGCACTGTTCTGCCATGACGCTGCGAGACCGTCAGGGCTCATGCCATCGAGCGTGCTCTTGCCGAAGTTGAAGGCTACCTCGTCCAAGAAGGCGATGCCGAGTGCCTGGGTGAGTGCGGCAAAGACGATTCCGATCGGGATTGAAGCCTTGAGCAGCAGGAAAACGAACACAACGCAAAGCCACAGACCGTTGAGTCCGAGCAAGCCTGTGCCAGGGTCGACCTCGTGCATCGGCAAGAAACCGAGCCAAGTGCCGAAGAAGACGCCGAGCGCGAACTCCAGAGCATCGACTTTGCCAGTCAGTGCGCGCGCGAGCTGTCGGAGGAATGCCAACATCGTGAATCATCCTACCGAGGCCGTGGATACCGCATATTCTGGGCTTGTCGGACTTTTCTCCCGCAACACCGCGATTCTTGATGCTCTCCGTTCTGCTTCTGCTTCCCCTCGCCCAACAAGAGCCGCTTTTGGAGCGCCGTTGGGAGTTTCCACTTCTCGAGCGTTCGGTGCTTGAGACCCGCTGGCTCGATCGTGCATCGGGCACGATCCAGCGTCGCGCGACTGACCGCCAAGGGCAGCATGTCGATTTGGACGCCTTACGGCGTGCCGAACATGCCGAACGCAGTTGGCGAAACGGCAAGCTAGCGCCTGAGTTGCTCGACGAACTCGCGCTGCTGCACGATGACGCTCGCGTGGAAGTGGTGTTCTGGTTGGAGTGCACGGACGCCCCCGACTGGCGCAGCTTGATCGACCAAGCGCGCGGCCTGGGCAGCGATGTGGAAGCGGCGCGCCGGGATGCGCGAGATCAAGCCGCGGCTTACTTTGCTGCGCGCACCGCAGACTTCGCGCAACACTGCCGCGAGCAAGGCTGGCTAGTGACGCAGACCTTAGGTGCTTGGCCCGTGGTCTATGTCGAACTACCCGCTGGCGAGGTCAGGCAAGCGGCGCAACACCCTTTGGTCGACGAGGCCTACTTCTGTTTCCAAGAGACCTTCACAGAGCAAGAGCATGCTCAACGAACTCTGCGCACGCCATTAGTCTGGGCCTCGGGTCTGACCGCGGTGGGTTCGCCGGTCAAGACCATGGTCAACGACCCCGACCACGTCACCAAGAACAACCCTTATCTGCCGCCTGTGGTTTGGATCTATGGATCTGGCCCGGTGGGTTCGCATGCGAGCGCAGTTGCCGGCAATATCGCAATGGACGATGGCAATATGCGCGGCGCTGCGTATGGGCTGCCGCAGATCTATAGCGCCGACGGCACCGGTGATTCCGGTGCGCCAAACAGTTGGAATGCAGCGATCAGCAACGGCATCGATTTTGGCAACTGTTCGTGGTGGAACGGCAGCAAGGGGCAAATCGTTTATCTCGATCGCTTCTTTGACTACACCATCCGCAACTTCGGCGTGATGATGTTCAAGTCGACCGGCAATCAAGGCAACTCGTCGACGCCCTACACGACATCGCCGGGCAATGGCTACAACTCGACGAACAGCGGTTCCTACAACGACGACAACGATTTCCGTTGGGCGAACGATGAGATGGCTAGCTATTCCTCGTATTGGGACCCGGCCGAAGGGCACGAGAAGCCTGAGTTGGCCAGCCCAGGCGACGATGTCGATACCACAGGAACATCGACGTACTACAGCGGTTTCGGCGGCACGTCTTCGGCCAGCCCGCTCACTTGCGGTGTGGCGACCTTGCTTGCGACTCGCGAACCGGCGCTGCGTGGCCGCCCGGAAGCAGTGAAGGCGATTCTGATGGCTTCGGCTTGGCACAACATCGAAGGTGATGATGTGCTTTCGGAATACGACGGAGCCGGTGGCGTGCACGCGCTAGCCGCCGACCGCGTCGCGCGCGACGGCAATTATCACACCGCTAGCCTGACCGCTGCCGACTTCGCCAATGCTGCCAACGCCTACGATGTCAACTTTGCTGCCGCGAAAGGCAATGAGGTTCGACTTTGCGGCTTGTGGTTCTCGACCGCGAACTCGGCCTACACCACCGATGTGCTCAACATGGACCTCGACCTGGTTGTGCTGGATCCTTCCGGCAATGTGGTGGCCTCTTCGGCGAATGCTTCAAACTCTTTCGAGATCTTGAAGTTCACTCCGACCAAGACCGGGATTCACACTGCACGGTTGGTTTCGCAGCGCTTCGATGGCGTCAGTGAGCCCTTCGCGCTGGCATGGTCGAGTCGCTACGACATGGCCGAAGCGATCTTGGAAGTCAGCGGCACCCCGCAAGTCGGCGGCGCAATCAACCTGAACTTTGACGTGCGATACCGACCCAACTCGTGGTTCCAAGCCCACGTTTCCGGAGCGAGCCTGCCCAACATCACGGTGCTTGGCAATGGCTACGCACTACCAGTCAAGGCGGATTCGACCTACGCAGTTTCCGGAGCTCTTCCTGGCATGTCCGGCACCCTCAATAACGCTGGGCAAGCGGCGACGGTGCTCAACATCCCCGCCAACGCATCCCTCGCGAATCGCACCTTCTACCTCGCGATGTACACCAAGAGCAGCGCTGGCGATCCCACCATTCGCACCATCTCGCAAGTCGTACCCGTCACCGTCCTGCCGTAGCCAGCCTTGAAGCCGCATGACGGCAGCAGAATTCGCAGCGCGACGTTCGCTTAGCTGCCGCAAAGCCGGCAGATGCGCTCACTTTGCGCGCTGCGAATTCTGCCGCGGGCCGCGCAGGGGAGCGGCCGCATGATCGCTAACTGTCTCGCCCAAAACGACTTGCCCGTGGTATTGTGAAGAGTTCATGGATACTTCAAAGGCGGGCGTCGACGGGACCCTGACCTCTCGTTACGAATGTAAGTACTTTGTTAGCGAGCAGGTTGCGTCCGAGATTCGTCAGTATGTGCGGCCGTTTCTGTCGCTCGACCCGTTTTCGGCGAAGTCCGAGAGCCATCAATACTCGGTCTACAGCTTGTATTTCGATAGTCCGGGATTCCGGCTGTACCAGGACACGATCGAAGGCGCGCGCAATCGCTTCAAGCTGCGCCTGCGCTATTACGACGAATCCGGCGAAGGTCCGGTGTTCGCCGAGGTGAAGAAGCGCAACGATCAGATTGTGCGCAAGACGCGCGACCGACTCGATGTCGCGGCGCTGGCGGAAGTCGGAAATGGCCAAGTGCACGCCATCTCAAACGAGTTCATGGAACGCGTGATGGCGGTCGGCGCGCGTCCCACGATGCGCATTCGTTACCGCCGCGAAGCTTGGGAATGCCGCGGCAACTCACCGGTGCGCATCACTTTCGATACTCAGCTTGAGCATTCGCTGCCCATCTCACCAGGGCTAAACGATGAGTGCCCCGCATGGGAGCCGACGCCATTAGAAGGCGTCATCCTGGAGATCAAGTTCACCCAAATGCGACCGCTTTGGCTGAATCAAATGATCGCTCACTTCCAACTCGATAAGCAATCGATTGCGAAGTACGTCATGTCAGTGGACAGCGCGCGCGACTCCGGCGAGATCATGCACCACTTTGCGCGCACCGCGGTCACTCCGAACTGGCAACACTCGGCCCTGCGTTAATCACACGTGGACTTTCTCGATCAGTTACTCGGGCAATCGTCGGCGATGACCGACGCGCGCATGAACGGCTTGTTCTTGTCGCTTGCATTGGCGTTCGTGCTTGGCCAAGCGATCGCGTGGGTTTATCAGCGCACCCATAGTGGGCTGTCCTACGCGCGCTCGTTCACGCAGAGCTTGGTGCTGATCACCATGGTCGTTTCGCTGGTCATGCACGTGATTGGCGACAATATCGTGACGGCCTTTGGCTTGATCGGGGCATTGGCGATCATCCGCTTCCGCAACGTCCTGAAAGACACGCGCGACACGGTGTTCATTTTCTATGCCCTGGTGTTGGGCATGGCGATCGGCAATGGCCAGTTTGCCGCGGCGATCATGGCGACGATCATTCTGCTCAGTGCAACCTTGTACTTGGCCTTCATCCGCTTTGGTTCGCGTGGCTTCTTTGATGGCCACCTCAGCTTCCGAAGCACCGGCGATGGCCGCGAACGCCAGCAGTTTCTGCCGGTCATGCGGCGCTTCTGCCGACGCTTTCAGTCCTTGTCAGTGCGCGAGGGCTCCGGTGTCACCGAGTTCATTTTTCAAGTGCGCCTGCGCGACCGCCGTCGCACCAATGAGCTCATTGCCGAGATGAAACAAGCCGGAGAGGTCGAGAATGTCTCCTTGGTTCTGCAAGACGAGCTTGCCGAGATCTAAGCATGAGTTCGGAATCCCCCCAACCGCCGCGTGACCTGAAGCCGATTCGGGTGCCCTTGCGCGAGCACTTGCGCGATCTGCGCATGTACGTGTTGCCGGGCGTGACTTGGTTAGCAGCGTGCGCTTTGGTCGCCTTGCTTTGGTTGCGCGAACCGCAATCGGCTCCGCTATCTGGGATTGCCTCGGGTGAACTCGTTTTGGTTTCGGCGCCGGAAAGCGCACGCGTCGACGAGGTCTTTGTCGACCTGTTCGAGGATGTCCGCGCCGGACAATTGTTGGTTGCCCTAGGTAGCCAGTCGCTCGATGGCGAGCTAGAAATCGCGCGCCTCGATCTGCGGCGCTTGTCGGCCGAACGAGAGGCCGAACGCGCCTCGATCGAGTTTGAAGTCGCGAGTTCGGTTGCCGAACGGCAAGACGCACGGGTCGCCGATGGCGTTGGCACGCTCGCTGATCAGATGCGGCGGATCCGTCAGTTCCGCGGCGATGAGCAGGACACCGAAATCAAGGTCCTCGAAGCGATCATTGATCGAGTCGACGCCGAGCTAGAGGTCGAGCGGCTCAACATTCAATTGGCGCGCGCGCAGAGTTTGGCGGAAGGCAATGTTGGCGCTCAAGCGGATGTGGATGACTTGCTGGCGCAAATCACGCAAGCGACCGCTGCAGTAACTACGATTCGCGCCGTCGAAGAACGCTTGGGCGAGGTTGCCGCCGAGGCACGACTACGTCGCGTCGACTACGAAGCGCTCGACCCGAGCTTGCCGCCGTTGACGGTCTTGGACCCGCGTGTGGCTGAGCGCTTAGCGGGACATGACGCTGCGCTCGTGGTGCAGCGCACCCGCATTCTCGAACTTGAGAATCGGGTTGCTGGCTTGGCCGTGCGGGCTCCGCGCGCGGGCCGCGTCGCCAGTTTGCCGATTGCGGTCGGTCAGATCATGTTGCCCGCGCAAGAGATGCTGCGCATCGATGCAACCGAGGCCGAGGCGATTCTGATGTATCTGCCAGAAGACGCTCCGATTGATCCGCAGCCCGGCGACACGGTGCTGGTGCGGCGTGGTCGAAGCGAGAGCGAAGCAACGGTGCTTGCTGTTGCCGCGGCGGCCGAGCAAATGCCCGAGCGCCTGTGGCTCGATCCGCGCTACCCGCAGTATGGGCGCGCCTATCGGCTGAGCCTGCCGACCGATTTGCCTCTGCGCCCCGGCGACCGCGTCGGCCTGGTGCCGTTGCGTCCGTAGCCGCGGCTACAATCCGTTGCGTGTGGGCCAATAGCTCAATTGGTTAGAGCTGCGGACTCATAATCCGTCGGTTCCTGGTTCAAGTCCAGGTTGGCCCACCATTGCTCCGGACTCGCGGTCGGTCCAAGCGAGTTGACCGTGCGGGCACGATCTTTTCACGCGGCTTCGTCTGTGAGTTCACGGATTGATGCCGATGCTGGAGAGGTGAAGAACTTCATCTTCTATGCCTTGGGGATCATCGGTTTGATTTACTGCCTTGGCCGTTGGATCGAAAGCCGACCCTTTCCCTGCTATCCATCGGGCTCGGTACGCATTCGCTCGGACATCAAGTGGCTTGAGGTTTCATTGGCTTTGTTTCAAGCAGAGCTCGCCCGGCTCCCGCGCAGTCTTGACGAGTTGGCCGCAGTAGAGCCGCCCTTCTTGGAGTTCGTCCCCCTTGATCCATGGGGCGCGGAATACGTGCTTGAGTTCTTCGCCGATTGCGATTTGTATCGCGTTGGTACGTATGGCGAGGACGGCTTGCCCGGCGGCAGGGGCGACGCTCAAGACGATTTCGGCGAATGGCGCAAACGTATTCGTTCAACAGCCAATGACAGCTTTCCCTCAGGATTTTCCAAAGAGTAGGAATGGAGTCGGCGGGCAGTTGTCCGACTCTCGCAAGCGTCGTCCACTCAAGCGGGAGGTACGCTACACGCCGGAGCAAGGGTTCTGGCACGACAAGCTCCTGTTTCGTCGAGGCGGTGGCGCCTGCGATCGATTGGGTTGTCGCAACGATCCCTAGCGATCCAAGCGCAAACGCGCGATGTGGCTCCAGAACGACTCGGCTTTGGCTTCGCGGTAGACCGCTTCAAGCCAGAGCTTCGCATCGGAGACCTGATCGGCGCGCATGTAGGCGTCCGCGACTAAGAACTTGAGTTGCGGTAGATAGGCGGAGCCGGGGAAGCCCGATTCAAGGTCGCGCACCGCCTCGATCGCCTGCTTCATCCAGAACTGCACACGGTCGTTGCGTACCGCAGCATTGGCTGCGCCAAGCATGCGTGGATTCGTCAGCGAGCAAAGCGCTCCGATGCCGGGCCCAGCAGTCGGGTCAAAGGGGCGGCCGAGGAAGGCCCGTGCGCGGTCGCGCATCGCGAGTTCTGCTGCCGGCGTGCCCGGGAACTCATTGGCAATCTTCTCAAGCCAGTGAGCGGCGGCCTCTTCCACCGGAATTGCTTGCACGTCGATGGGTTGATGCTCATTCAAATCACCCAACCAGAACTCAGCGGCTGAAAAGTAGGTCGCTGCGCGCACATTGTCGACAGCAGAACGATCGGTCTGCACATTCAATGCGCGGACCTGCTCCAATAGGACCTGCGATTCGAGCGCGAGCTTGCTTTCCGGATCGCTCTCGACTAACTCGGACCACAATTCCACTGCATGCCCAAAGCGACCTTCAGCGAGCGAGATGCGCGCAAGCAAAAACTTCGAGGCGGTCGCGTGGCTGCGATGGTGCGGTTGGAACAACACTCCGATTGCTTCGCGCTTGGCATCCTCGACTAAGCCATGCTTGTAGAGCATCTGCGCTTTGTCGGCCGAGTACATGCGTTCGGCTTGAGCGCCTGCTGGAGTGGCCAAGAGTGCAAGAGCAAAGAAAGAAAGCAGTCGAAGGGACAAGGTCATGTCAGTGGAAAAGTCGAAGGAACTAGAGCGGTAACTCAAAGCACAGCGCGCCGATGCCAAGGCGGTTGACGACGTAGCCGTCATTGCCGACATGTCCAACATAGCGCAAACTCGTGCTGGTCGTGGCGCGGTCCAGATGCAGGATCAACTGTGGTCCCGACTCGGTGATGAATAAAACTTGCGCGCCGTCCTCAAATACGAATCCAATCTCGCTGCCAGCTTGAGCGCGCAAGCCCACAGCGGCGGCATCAAACTCGATCGTGACTTCATCGCCGGTCGCATTACTTCGCCAAGCGGCAATGGCATCGGGCGGTGCGATCTCTGGGCCAAAGGGGCGGCCATAAAAGTCGCGCGCGACCAGCCGCGCGAGCTGCGCAGCGAGCTGCATGTAGCCCTCATGAAAGTAGTGGCAGCCATCGTGCGCGCGTTGCGCGGAAGTCGACATGAGCTGCACTTCGGAGTGACGCAATGCGAGCTCGCGCTGGGCTTCGAAGATCAACGAGTCCGGGCCGACCGCGCAACCCTGCCGGACTTGCATGACATAGACCTTCTCGAGGCTCGGGTAGTCCTCGCGCCAGTCCTGCATCAACTCATCAAAGCGTCGGCCATAGAAAATCGCGTTGGGTCCATCGGACTCGCCCTGGTACCAGAAGATCGCGCGCGCATGGTCACGCAAGCCGGAGGCTTCTGCGCGGAACAACATGCGGCCATAAATCGTCGTCGTGTCGTCGGGCTCGGCATCGTTGCGCAGATGCGCGATGATTGCGGTGCCGCCGACCGCGCCGTTGATGATTGCGACTGGCACCCCAACTTCTTGGATGATGCGCGCGCCGAGCTCAAGCGCCCAGCTACCAACCGCGCCTCGCGTGCGCTGGGTTTCGCCCTCGGCGAGGTACCAATTCTTGTTGTTGCGGACCTCGGTCGCACCCCAAGCTTGGGTGCCAAAGGAGCGCAGCCACCAGCTTTGCTTTTGATTCGCCAGCTTCTCACCCCAGTAGTCCAGTGCCACCGCATTCGATTGCCCAGCGACCAAGAAGACATCTCCGCTTACCACCGAGTGCGCCGTGCGAATCGAACGTTCCTCGCCCGGGCGGCGGATCAACAGCTCGACGACATAATCGCGCAGCCCAGCCTTGACCTTCCCGGTGGTCGCAAACGGTGCGCTGTTCGCACCGGTGTACTGCAAGGGCAAAACCTGCTCTCCGAGCAAGGCGCTGCGAGACGACAGGCGCACCACAATCTCGTCCCAGCCCGGCTCGGTAACCGTGCCGGAAATCGGCATGGTTCCGAAGTTTCCGGCGCCCCGCGGGTAGAGTTGCCCGTTGCTGGGGAAGTCGTGCAAAGCGACCTGGCCAGCGGCTAAGTTGCCGCACAAAAGGGTGGCACCCAGCACGAGCGGAAGTCGTCGCAGGAATACGGAGAGGATAGAACGGCTGAGCACGTCTCAATTCTGTCACGGACTCGGTACAAGCTCGCCCGACTCAAATAGAAATGGGGGTAAACTTAGCCACGCACGGCTGCGCGCCGTCCCCTCACAACTGTTTTCCCTTGTCTCGCGCCCTTCTTCTGCTCGCATTCTTCTCGCTTGTCGCGTGTGGCGGCGGCGGTGGTGGCAAATCTGGCGCAGGCGGCGGCGGATCGGCGACGGCTTTCTCGCAAGAGGATCGAGCCGGGCTGTGGCGGGGGGTGCTCGCCGAAGCCGGTTCGGCTGACCTGCCGTTTGGCATTCGCTTTGCGACCGATGGCAGCTTTCAGCGCCTCGGCGAAGGCTATCGCGATTACAGCGTGGCGATTCGCGATGACTTCAGTACCACGAGCGGTGCGCTCTTGCTTGAGTCGTCGAGCTCGAATGGCAGTGATCGCTTGACCATCGACGCCGAAATGGATGACGACAAGGCGCGGATTTTCGGTACTTGGCGACGCTTTTATGGCGGCAACTTGGCTGGCAGCGGGAACTTCTCACTCAGCCCAGTTTCGACCCGGCCGCGGGCCGCGTCCTTTGCCGGAGACTGGTCGGGTGATTTCTTCTCGACAGGCCAGCTCGCTTTGTCGGCCGCAAGCTTCGAATCGAATGGGGCAGGTGCAGTCGAAACGGTTGCGATTGGCGCCCAGCGATTCCTGCTGCCCTTCGACCGCTTCTTGGTCTCCGGAATTGGCGAGATGCTTCAAGTTGAAGTGGCTAGCACCGCGCTGTTGCGGCGCTATGAGTTGATCGGTGGCTTGAATGCGCAAGGCACGGTCTACTCCGGCACCTGGCGCTATTACGACGCTTGGCAAAGCGGTGGGCCGATCGATGATGGCAGCTTTGTGTTGCGCAAGGACTTGGCTGCTTACCCGCGTGCGCTGGCCGAGACTGCAGGCAGTTGGTCAGGCACGGCCATGCATCCGGCGCTCGGCGAGACCGACTTCGAAATCGAGTTTGATGCCGACGGCGTCTTGATCGGCGGCAGCTTCGGCGAGTTTGGCGGCACCCCGATTGATCTTGTCGAAGGTCAAGCCGAGATGAGCGCCGACTACAGCGGTTTCGCGGCAATCTTGGAAGACACCTTTTCGCAGTTCGGCAGCGACACGCTTGAAATCGAGGGCGTGTTGAGCCCAGTGACCCAGGTTTGGAGCGGTTCCTTGAGCCACTATTTCTGGGGTGCTTGCACATTCTCGCTCGTCAAGCAGTAGGCGTTTGGTCTAGATTGTCCGCATGCAGATTCACATCAAGTACTGCGCGGTCTGAAACTACAAACCCCATGCGGTCGGTCTGGCTGCAGAGCTCAAGCAAGCCTTCGGGGTCGATGCCGAGCTAGAAGCTGGTGGCAGCGGGATCTTTGATGTCAACGTCGACGGCAAACTCCTCTACTCGAAGCATTCTGAGGGCGATCGCTTTCCCCATGCCGGCGAGATGGCAGAGCGGATTCGCGCTGCGGAATTGGCCTAAATCGGAAGCTCGCCAAGTTCATTACGCGAAGCGCCTAGCGACGCTTGGGCTCGTCAACAGCGGCTTCGGCGTGAACGGTCTCATCGACGACCGGCTCGTCTTCGACCATGCGCTTGCTGCGCCAAGCACCACTGCGCCAGCGCCACCAGAAGAGCAGCGAGCCGAGGAAGATCTCGAGGTTCCATGCCATCCAGACATCGGCAAGGTCTCCTTCTAAGACTTCGACGACTACCCAGGCAAGGGGAACCGACAAGGCCCATGAGCACACGATGCAGGTGTACATGACGAAGTGATGGTCACCCGCGGCGCGTAGACAGAAGCGGTAAGAGACCTGGTAGGAATCCGCGACCTGCCAAATGGCGGCCGCGATCATGACTTTCGCACCGAGCGACAGCGCGGCTTCGTAGTCGGGGTCGCCGACTTGAAAAAAGATCGAAATCAGCTCTCGACCGAAAGCGAGATAGACCACGCCCATCGCAGCCATGAAGATCGAGGTGATTTTGACGGTGGACCGCAAGGCGCGTTCGACGTGCTCGAACTGTTTCTCACCCATGAACCTGCCGACCAAAGTCGAACCGCCATCGCCGACTGCGATGGCAGGCATGATCGACAGGTGCACCAATTGGATGGCAGCTTGGTGCACGGCCAAGGCCGTCGTACCGAGCGACCCGATCATCACCGTGATGATTGCGAAAGCGCCCGATTCAATCGAGAACTGCACCCCGGCGGTGACCCCGGTCGAAAGCACGCGCTTCATACGCCGCCAGCGATAGACAATGGCTTCGCGCGGGATCGGCTTGCGCGGCCGCACGAGGTAAAGCATCACGACAAGCGCGAGCAGATCGGACAAGCCCGTGCCGACTGCAGCCCCGCGAACGCCAAGTTCTGGCATGCCAAACAGACCGAAGATCAGCACCCACGACAGCGCAATGTTGGTGGGGTGAGCCAGCAGGTCGGCGGCCATGCCAATCCGTGGCCGCGAGGTCGAGCGCAGGTACTCGGCAACCGCGATCGCCAACAAGGTCGTGCCCGCCCAAGCGATGCGCGTCTCGAGGTAGTCGCGCGCGTAGCCACGCGAGGCGAGTGACATCTGATCGCTTGCCGTGATTTCGATCACCCACGCGGCGGCGGGCTCGGAAATCAGGAAGCAAACCGCGCCCCAAACCATCGCCAGGTAGAAGGCGTGCACGCCATAGGAGAAGGCGCCCATGCGGTCGCCCGCGCCCATGTATTGACTGACCAAAGGGCGCTGCCCGCGCAGCATGCCCATCGGGAAGGCGATGATATTCCAGGCCATGACCGAGGCCAGGCCAACCGCGCCCAACTCTTCGATACCCAAGCGGCCGACGAGCAGCATGTCGATGAATCCCTTCAGCGTGAAGGAAATCATCGATACCCCGATCGGCCATGCCATGTGCATGACTTGGCGTTTCGAACCGGGGGCGTACGGGGTGGTGGAGCTCAAACGGAGAGAGAGAATCAGGGCCCTGCCCGGGCCAAAAACGAAGGGGCGGAAAGCGGCGGGCGAGGCCCGCGGGGGCAGGAGTTACAGATTCATCAGATCACTCCGGAGCGTCGACAGGAGACGATTCTACCCGGGAACTCCCGAGTGCGCGAAATCGGGTTAGGATCGACGACGATGACGACCTCCGTATTCCGCGAACCTCTGCTTTCGGTTCTCGCCGCGATCGGTTTGCTGTCTCTTGGAACCGATCTGCGCGCCGCTGCTGGGCAGGAGCCGGAATCGGAAGCGATTTGGACACTGGTGCATGGATCCACCGAGCAATACGGCCAGTTGGACATCGAGAAGATTGCGCAAATCTATTTGAAGGGCCGCAAATGGAAGCTGGCCGCGGCCGATGACCTCGACCCAGCCATTCTTGACGGCCCGGTTTTCGCGGTGGGCAGCCTGGACGACAACATCGTGGCGCAAGCTCTGACGCTTGGGACCTTGACTTCGGGTCGCCAATATCTCGGGCGCGAACTCGAGCCCGGTGTGGGCTATGTCCTGGCAGGGCGCGGCGAACGGGGCCAGCCTTACTGCGTTTTCACCGGGCTCGATGACGACGCCGTTTTCCAGTGTTTCACCACCTCCGTCGATGTCTCGCAGCCGCGCGAGTTTGTGATTCGGCAGGGAAAGTTGCTCTTGAACTGGGCTTGGCCGGGTGGTGGTGAAGCTGCTGCCCCGGACTCAAAGAAACGGCGACCCTTGGTGCATGATCCGGCCAGCACGGCGCTGGCCATTCTTGACTTGGAATCGGATGTCGTGCAAGACGGTCTGGATCTTGCCGAACGCGCGGAACTCGCCGCCCATGCCATGGCCGGCTATGGCGACGAACGGCGCTTGATCGATCGCAATCTTGATCACCTTCCGACCATCGAAGCTTCCCGACAGCACATGCTTGGCTTACTGAGCCGAAACTTAGAGCGATTGAATGAGGTCTTGTCTTGGACGCGCGGCCGCAAGCTCAACGAGATGGTCGATCGCATCTATCGCGGCGTCGAGACTCGCTTTGGACCGGGTCGAAAATCGGCACCAGCGGTGTTCTTGTTACTCGATGGCCCTGCGGTCACGAATGCCCGTACGGTTGGCGTCGATCTCGCAACTGGGCGTCCGCGCGTGGTGCTGAACCTGGCCTGCTTTCCCACCGAGCGTTCCTTCCGCATCGCGTTGGTCCATGAGTTCATCCATTGCCTGCAGCTCGACGAGCACGGCAATTTGCCCGATGACCCGATGTTGGTCGAAGGCGTGGCGGTCCTTTTGAGTGGCCGCTTGATTCAAGACGCGAGCCCCGACGAGCTGATGATGTGGCCTTCCGGGCGATTTGCTTGGGCCAAGAGTGTCGAGGTCGAAGCCGCCAAGCGATTCCGCGCGCAAAGCCGGAAAGGCGAAGAGTTGCACCCTTGGTTCACGCTCAACGTCAACCCGCTTGGAGGCTCGTTCCGCGACGGGGATAGCTCGCATCTTGGGCGCAGCGAGTTTCCGGATCGCATGGGCTATTACCTCGGCTGGCAAGCCGCGCGCGGATGGTTGATGGCAAATGAGACGGCCCAAGCGGCAGACATGCTGCGCCTGCCGGCGGGGGCATTGATCGACTTCATGCCAGACAAGTTCCGCATCCTCGATCCCGAGGAAGCCGGTTCGAGCATCAACTTCGACGACAAGTAGCGAAGGCGCGGACTAGAGTGCGAGCCAGGCCAGAGGTAAAGCGGCCAGCAGCAGGGTTTCGCGCCGCCCGATCCGCTTGGCAGGCATGCGCTGCCAGCGCGGAAGCCAAGGCTCGAGCAAGCCAATCAGGACGGCGAAGGCCAAGATGACGGGGAGTCCACCGCTGATCGCGAGTGCGACGACAAGTCCTGCGCCAAACAAGCCAGCATGCTGAGCGCGGCCACGCAGCATCGGGTCGAGGTGAGCATGAGTTCGCAGTACCGCGTGAGCCACGTGAATGAGATAGGCCAAAGAAAGGGCGGCGAGTGGCCAGCCCACCGGACAGCCGGCAACCAAGGAAGCCGAAGGGAGGGCCAAAGCCAGCGCACACATGCAGACCAGCTCGAAGCGGCGCCGATCGCCGCGAGCATGACGATGGGCCAATCGGACCGCCGCCAGCGAAAAACCAACAGCCAAGGGGGCCAGATAGATCAAGCGGCGACCCTGTTCGTGCTGAAGCAGCCAAATCCCCGCGAATACGGCCACGGCTGCAGCCGTGCAGGCACTGCGCCGGGCCCTCGGGCCATTCCCAGCCAGCGCTCGCTCGACCGCGACGAAGCCGGCGAGGCTTGCGAGCGTCAAGACGAAGAGCGGCAGCGAGAAAGACCCGCCAGCCAAGCCGCCGAGCAAAAGCCCACCTGCCAGGACCAACCAAGCTCCATGGTTCTGCGGAAGCGCGGCGTCGCGCATGACTTCGGATAACCCTTGGCGATGACGGCGGCAATAGAATCTTGCCGGTGAGCGAACGCTCGGGAACCCTGCTGGTCGACACATCCTTCTTGGGGGATGTGCTTTGCGCCGAACCGATGGTGCGGGTGGCAGCGAATCGCTGGGAGGACGAGCCGCTCGATTTCTTGGCCGGGCCGGGCGGGGCTCAGATGCTCGCCGGGCACCCCGATATTCGCGCGCTGCTGGTTTTCGACAAGCGCGGCGTGGACAAAGGCCTGGGCGGCTTGCGCCGGATGGCGAAGAGGCTGCGGGATCAGAATTATGCGCGTGCGATTTGCTCGCACCGTTCCTGGCGCACGGCGGCCTTGCTGCGCTGGGCGGGCATCCCGGAGCGAGTCGGATTCCATAATGCGAGTGCAGCATGGTTGTATAGCCAACGAATCCCGTACCGCAAGGAGCTCCACGAGATCGAACGCAATCTCGAACTGCTTGGCGGGGGAGATTGGCAGGCGCCGCGCATGTACCCCGGTCCGGCTGAACGGGCCCGAGCCGAAGAGTTGCTGGCGCAACTACCCCAGGGTGCCGCAGGCGAGGTCGCGCGCCCGATCGCACTCGCGCCCGGCTCCATCTGGGCCACCAAGCGCTGGCCCGCCGAACGCTGGTCCGAGCTGTTACGCGGGCTGCGTCAGGCTGGCCAAGATTGCGTCCTCCTGGGAGGGCCTGACGACATGGCCTTGTGCGCCGAGATCCAAGCCGCCGCGCAGGTCGATGCCCTCGATTTGTCGGGTCAGACCAGCTTGCGCGAGTCTGCCGCTGTCCTGGAGTGCTGCGCCACCTTGGTCAGCAATGACTCGGCGCCGATGCACCTAGGAGTCGCGGCCGGCATTCCGGTCGTTGCCGTTTATTGCAGCACTGTGCCGGCCTTTGGCTTCGCTCCGCGCGGAGCGCGCGATCTGGTGCTTGAGGTCGAGGGTCTGGCCTGCCGCCCTTGTGGCATCCACGGCCACCCCAGTTGCCCAGAAAAACACTTTCGTTGTGGCTTGGAAATGCCAGCCGAGCGCGTCATGCAAGCCGCGCTTGAACGGGCCGCAGCTCAGCCGGTCTAGGCCTGAGGCGGCCGGCTCTCGGGGTCGGACGGGAAGATCTCGGTAATCACCTTCTCACGGTGGGCAAAGATCTTGCGCACATCTCGGTCGACCATCCAGCCCGAGAAAAAGCGCCCGAGCCGGCCAAGCGGTACGGCGTAGTGCACCGTGTCGACCATCCGTGTACCGCCATCGACTGGCTCAAATCGATGCTCGTGGTGCCAGACCTTGAAGGCCCCTTTGATCGATGTGTCGACGAATCGCTTGCCGGGCTCCCACTCGAGCAACAAAGTGCGCCAGCGCATCGGGAATCCACGGAAGCGCAGCTTGTAATCGATCGTAGTACCTGCACCGAGTGGCCCGCTGGAAGCCACGACTTGGAACTTCAGAAAGCTCGGCGTGATGCGCTCGAGGTTCTTCGGATCACAGAAGAACGGCCAGACCTCCTCGGGAGGATAAGCCAAGAAAGTCTCGAACTGGGCTCGCTTGGTGCCGGCGGGAAAGGGCGGTTGCATGCATCCCATTAGGTCCAATTGTGGAGAGCATGTGGAAGGATTATCACGGTTCTTCTGGACCACCTCTTGCTGGGTGCTTAACTTGACTTCGCTGTTATGGACGCGAAGAAAACCTCCCCCAAATCTACCTCGCGGAAACGTTCAACCCGCGCGAAAGCGCGCCCGAAGAAGGCCGTGGCTGCTCAGCCGGCGACCCCAAGTTTGTTCGAGTTGCCCGCCGCGCCTGCTGATTTGGCAGAGCCGCAGTTGACGGATAACTCGGCGACCGTGCTCGCCAACCGCTACCTCGCCAAGGACAAACTCAACGGCGAAGTCATCGAAGAGCCGCGCGACCTGTTTTGGCGGGTTGCGGCAGCCGTCGCGGCTCCGGAATACCAGATCGACCCGCGCATCGGTGAGCGCTGGGCCCGTCGCTACTACGAGCTCATGTCGACCGGCACCTTTATGCCGAACTCGCCGACGCTGATGAACGCGGGCCGAGAAATGGGCATGCTTTCGGCGTGCTTCGTGCTTCCGGTCGCCGACTCGATCGACGGCATCTTCACCACTCTGAAGCACGTCGCCTTGATTCAGAAAGCGGGCGGCGGCACCGGCTTCAGCTTTGCTCGTCTGCGCCCCGAGGGTGACTTGGTGGCTTCGAGCGGTGGCCGCACCTCGGGCCCGCTGTCCTTCATCGATACCTTCTCGGCCGGCACCGAGTCGATTCAGCAGGGTGCGTTCCGGCGCGGAGCCAACATGGGCGTGATGCGCTGCGACCACCCCGATGTGGTCGAGTTTGTGCGCGCCAAAGACGACCTCAGTCGCTGGACGAACTACAACGTTTCGGTCGCCGTGACCGAAGCCTGGATGCAGAAAGTCGTCGACGCACCGGACGAGCCGCTCGTGGTGGCCAACCCGCGCAGTGGTCAAAAGGCCTGGCTGCGCAAGACCGAGGGGCGGCGTGTTTCGACCGCCGACTACGAGGCCTACGCTGCCGGTGAAGCCTCCAGCGAAGCCAGCTACTGGACTTATGGCGAAGTGCTTGATTCGATCATCCACCACGCGTGGAAGAACGGCGAGCCCGGCATGTTGTTCATCGATCGCGCCAACGCGGATAACCAAGTTCCGAACCTGGGCGACTACGAAGCCACCAACCCTTGCGGCGAACAATGGCTCCTGCCCTATGGTTCCTGCAACCTTGGCTCGATGAACCTGGGCAAGTTCTACAAAGAGAACGCACCCGAAGCGGCCGATTGGAAAGACCGGATTGATTGGGACGAGTTCGATTCGGTGACCGCCGATTGCACGCGCTTCCTCGACGACGTCGTCACGATCAACAACTACCCCATCCCTGAAATCCGTGAGCGCGCCAACCAAGAGCGTCGCATCGGATTGGGCGTGATGGGCTTTGCTGACTTGTTGTTCCGATTGGGCGTGCGCTATGGCTCGGAAAAGAGCTTCGAAATCGCTCGCACTTTGAGCGAGCGCATGACCGAAGGTTCTTACCGCGCCAGCGAGGCGCTGGTCGAAGAAGATGGCCGCGCGCCATTCGAGGCTTGGGAAGGCTCGAAGCCACAACTCGAAGGCAAGAAACTACGCCGCAACTCGCACGTCAGCACCGTGGCGCCGACCGGCACGATCTCGATCATCTCCGGGTGCTCCGGAGGCATCGAGCCGATGTTCTCCTTGGCATTCCAACGCCAGGTCATGAAGAACGCCGATGGCATTCCGGTCATCATGCGCGAGGTGCAGCCCGACTTCCGCGAAGCACTCGAAAAGCGCGGCTACAGCGAGCCTGAAATCGACGCCGTCATCGACATCGCCTTGACGGATGGCACGGTGGCCAACTCGGACCTGCCTTCCGAGGTCAAGAACACCTTTGTGACCGCCCGCGATGTGGTGCCGCGCGATCACATCATGATGCAGGCGGCTTGGCAGTCACACATCGACAATGCCGTGTCGAAGACGATCAACCTGCCGCACGAATCCAACGAGGAAGATGTGCGCACGGCCTACCTCTTGGCATGGCGCGAAGGCTGCAAGGGTGTCACCGTGTACCGCGATGGCTGCCGTGATATGCAGCCGATGGCATTGAAGGCCAAGGAAGCCGCGGCAGCCGCAGCGCCTGCGCCGGCCGCCGATGTACCCATCTCGCCGGTTCGTCTGCCCGAGATCATGCCGTCCTTGCGCGTTCGTCAAATGACGCCGTTCGGCAATATGCACATCAAGATTTCGGTTGATCCCACCAAAGATCGCGAAATGGAAGTCTTTGCGCAGCTCGGCAAGGGTGGCGATGTGGCCAACAGTGACCTGGAAGCAATCTGCCGCATGATGTCGCTGTTCTTGCGCTGCGGCGGCGAGCTTGCCATGTCGCTCAAGCAACTCGAAGGCATCGGCTCGTCGCTTTCGGTGCCATCACGCGAAGGCCGCATCATGTCCTTGGCAGATGGCCTCGCGAAAGGCTTGCAGAAGTACCTGCACGCCAAAGCGCACTTTGGCCTGAAGGCTATCTTGCTCGGCGAGGCCGATACCGAAGCCTTTGCCGATGGCAGCCTTGCTGGTACGGCGCCGTCGCCGGTCAACGCGGGCTCGCGCGCAGGCTCTGGAATGGGCAATGCTTTCAAGATCAAGTGTCCGGCTTGTGACGCAGGCACCTTGACCTTTGAAGAAGGTTGCTGCAAGTGCCATGGCTGTGGCTATTCGCAGTGTTAAGGCAGGAGTCAGCTTCTACCTTGGCATGCACTTGTAGAACGCTCGTCAACGAAGCGTGACCTTCGGCCCGCGGCTCTTTTTGAGTCGCGGGCCTAAACTATTCATATGCGCGTTTTTGTCACCGGCGGCACCGGTTTTCTCGGTGGCTCGCTGATTCGACAGCTCTTGGAAAGGGGCGACGATGTGGTCGTTTTGGTGCGCTCCACCAGCCGTGGCCAAGCCTTGGCCGAGCTTGCCAGCAGCCTGCCAGGCCATCTCGATTTCACCGAAGGGGACATCACCGACAAGGACAGCATGCGCGCCGGGATGTCCGGCGTCGATGGCGTGTATCACTTGGCGGCTTGGTACAAGATCGGGGCGAATGCGCGCGAGACGAAGTTGGCCAAGAGCATCAACGTTGACGGAACCCGACATGTGCTGGAGTTGATGCGCGAGCTGCAGGTGGGCAAAGGCGTCTACACCAGTTCGCTGGTGGTGAACTCTGACACACACGGCGTTGAGGTCGACGAAGACTATGTCTACTCGGGCTCGCATCTCTCGGAATACGATTCCACCAAGGCGCAAGCGCATGCGATTGCCCTGCAAGAAATCGAGCAGGGGCTGCCCCTCGTCGTTGCCATGCCGGGCCTGATCTACGGGCCCGACGATCATTCCGCCACCGGCGATTTGATGCGCCGCTATCTCAAGCGCAAAGTGCCGATGCTTCCGGCCAAGCCGGAATACAGCTGGGCCCACGTCGACGATGTTGCCGACGCGCACGTCCTTTGCATGGACAAGGGAAGACTCGGCGAGAAGTACATCGTTTGCGGGCAACGCTGCGGCATGGTCGAAGCCTTCACGCTGATGGAAGAGATCTGCGGCGTGCCCAAGCCGAAGCGCACCGCCGGCCCTGGCATGCTGCGTCTGCTCGCAGGCTTCATGCAGGCATTTCAATGGATGCGGTTGCCGCCGGACTATCAACCGGAAACATTGCGCGTGGCCGCGCAGGCGACCTACTTGGGCAACAACGCCAAAGCCAAACGCGAGCTCGGCTTCGCCCCGCGCCCGCTCCGCGAAGGCTTGGAGCAAACGCTGCGCGAGGAAATGGCCAAGCTCGGACTCCCGTTTCCGGAGTAGTCCGAACTATCTGCAGAGTTGCTTCCGACATGCGGCGAGCGCGGTGCCGACAGATCTCAGTTGATCACCAGATTCGCTTCCGTCGAGGCTGAAGCGCAGCACGCTATTGCGTAGCTCCTGCGGCAAGTCAATCGCCTGCAAGATGGCGGATTCGGTGTGGCCATGACTGGAACATGCCGAACCACTTCCGCAGGCAATGCCTTCGGCTTCGAGCATGTGCAACAGAGTTTCGGCAACCATGCCCGGGAAGGCGACCGACAAGATCGAGCCGAGGCAATCCGCTTCCTCTTGCGGGCCGACCACCACACAATCGGGCGCTTCGGTACGCAGGACATCGAGCAAGCGTGCGCGACGGTCGAGGTATCGGCGCGGCTCGGCACGCAAACTCTCCGCGCGATGCTTGGCAGCGGCTGCCATCGCAACCGCGCCCATCACGTTTTCCGTGCCGCTGCGCAGGCCACCTTCATGACCGCCGCCCAGACTCATCGCTTGCGGTTCGGGCGAACCCTCGCGCAGGAACAAGGCCGCACAGCCACGCAGGCCGCCGAATTTGTGCGCCGCGATCGCAAACGAATCGGCGCCAAGCGAGTCGAAGGACTCGCTGCGCTTTCCGGCTGCTTGCACGGCATCGCTATGGAAGCTGGCATGCGGGGCGTGTTGCCGCGTTGCTTGCACAAGCTCGGCTAAGGGAAGGATCGAGCCGAGTTCATTATTCGCCCAGTGCAAACTGACCAAGGCGACGTCGTCGTCGAGCGCTTCGACCAGCTTTTCCGTGCGCAGGACCCCGGCGGCATCCGCCGCCAACTCCTCGACGACAAAGCCTTCTGCCGCCAACGCTCGCGCTGGCAACAGCGAGCACGGGTGCTCGATATTCGAAACCAAAATTCGTGCCGGCTTGCCGCTGGCTCGCTCCACTTTGGCTTGCACCGCGCGCGCGATGCCGCGAATGCCCAAATCATTCGCCTCGGTTCCGGTCGCAGTCAGGATGACGCGGTAGTTGCGCGCCCCGAAAGCGCGTCTCAAATCGGCGCGCGCTTCGACGAGAGCTCGCGCGGCTTTGGCGCCCAGCGCATGCAGCGAACCCGGGTTGGCATACGCTTCGCGTGCGGCCGCTTCAAAAGCGGTCAGCGCTTCAGGAAGAGGAGGAGCGGTCGCGGCGTGGTCAAGGTAGAGCATCGTCCGCCTCCATTTTGCCGTCGCCTTAGGGTTGCGGTCGAAGCCGTTCGCGCGCAGATCGAGAGGCGGCGAGGCAGGCCAACGCGAAGGGGAAATCTGCGTAGACTGGGTCGCATGGCTCTCCCTCGCCTGTGTTCCCTCGGTCTTGCAGCCTTGTTTGCGGCCACAACCTTCCCGCTGGCTCAAGCCTCGGCGGCCCAACAATGGCCCGAAGACGGCCGCGGCCAAGGTTTATTTACGGCCGAATGGCATGAAGGCCGGCGTCAGGCCCTGATGGAGACTTTTCTAGAAAAGGCGAACGACAAAGATGGGGTGATCGTTCTGCGCGGTGCTGGCGATCAGGACGACTACCGCGAGTTTCGCCAAGACAACAACTTCTGGTACTTCACTGGCATCACCACGCCGAATGCGGTGTATGTCTGCGTGCCCAAGACCGGCGAAGAATTCCTATTGCTTCCGCTGGTGAATCCGGCGACAGAGCGCTGGCTCGGCGATTTGATCAGCCCCGAGGAAGGGCGTAAGTACACCACGATCAAGAATGTCACCAAGCTCTCGAAGGATGGGGTGCGTGGCAAGTCGGGAAACCTCGAAGCCCTGCTTGAGAAGCTCGCGAAGAAGCACGGCACCTTCTATGTGCAGCGCCAGCCAGCCGAGAACTGGATGATGAGTCGTGACAACCTGTTGGGCGCCAAAGCCGATGTGTTGCGCGACACTTTCGACGGACGCACCAATCGGGGAGATCAGTTCGGCAATAAGGTCGCAGAGGCGTATGGCGTCGAGGTGCAGGACATCACGCTGTTCTTGGATAACCTTCGTTTGGTGAAGACTCCTGCGGAAATCCAAGCTATGCGGCGCGCTTGTGAAATCTCTGGCGCAGCTCACGTGACGGCCATGCGCAACGCGCGCCCGGGCGATTACGAGTGGCAGGTCGGCGCGCGCATGACCGGCAAGATGCTCGAGCTCGGTGCGATGGGCCCGGCCTACTTGGCCATTGTCGGAAGTGGTGCCAATGCATGCATCCTGCACTACCCACTCGCCAACAAGCAGCTTGAGAAGAACGAAGTCGTGATGATCGATTACGGCGCCGAGTTCCGGCACTACGTGGCCGATATCTCGCGTAGCTGGCCGGTCGACGAGAAGTTCTCGAAGCGGCAGCGCGAGATTTACCAAGCCGTTTATGACGCGCAGGAAGCGGCTTTCGCGGAATGCAAGCCGGGCTCGACCCTCGGTCAGGTTGGCGCGGCGGCGCAGAAGGTCATCAGCGAACGTGGATTCGGCCGGATGTGGCACGGCACCTCGCACTGGTTGGGCATGGCGACCCACGATGTCGGCGCATCACGCGCCAAGTTTGAGCCAGGCATGGTCTTCACGGTCGAGCCAGGCGTGTACCTCCCAGACGAAGGCATCGGCGTGCGCATCGAAGATGTGGTCTTGATCACCGAAGACGGCTACGAGTTGCTGTCTTCCTCGATCCCGCGCAAGTTGGAAGACATTGAAGCGCTGCGCGCGCAGGCCTGGGACGGCGCCGAGTAGGGCCGACGAGAGCATCCGGGAGGGGGTATCCTTCCCGGATGCAGGACCGATTGAAGCCGCTCCTCGACTTCTGCCGCACGCTCGACCTGGCCGATCCGGCCGTCGCGTGCGCTGCCCTGGAAGCCGAGTTCCCTTTGGAAGGGGAGTACGTGCAAGGCATCGCTGCGGCGATGCGCGCTGGCGTGGCCGCTGGCACGATGTGCCACAAGGGCGAGGACCCGGTGCGTTTTTCGCGGGTTTTGAAGCCGAGTGACGACACCCATGGCTTTAGCGCCGATGCGGTGCTGATGTCGGCGCCCGGCCCGCGCCACCGCCACCCGCAAGGTGAAATCGATCTGTGCTTTGTCGAAGAAGGTGAGCCCAGCTTCGACGGCAACCCACCCGGCTGGACGGTTTATCCCGCTGACTCGGCCCACGTGCCGAGCGTCAAAGGCGGAAAGATGCTGATCTTGTACATCCTGCCGGGCGGCGAGATCGAGTTCCTTTAAGCAAGCGATGAACGCGACCCCGAATCTAGAAGATCGCCCGCGCTGGACTTGGTCCTTCGCTGGGGTCATCGTTGCGCTCTGCTTCCTGAGCTATCTCTATGTCTTGTTTCAGGCGCAGTGGATTTGGGACGACCCGGACTATATCTGGCGCAACCCGAACTTGGTCGAAGACGGTGGCTTGAAAGCCATCTGGACCAGCAACGCGGCGACTCCGCAGTACTACCCGATCGTGCACTCGACCTTCTGGTTCGAGTACAAGTTGCTCGACCCTGAAGTGCCGTATCAAGAGTCGCTGCCGGCGGGGTTATTCCACTTCAACAACGTGCTGATCTTTGCGCTGACCGCGCTGGCATTCTGGAAGGTTCTGCTGCGGCTGCGCATTCGCGGCGCCTTGATTGCGGTGCTGTTGTTCGCGGTGCACCCGGTCAACGTGGAATCGGTCGCCTGGGTAACCGAACGCAAGAACATGCTGTCCGGTTTGTTCGGCATGCTGGTCGTGCTCAGCATCTTCCGGTTCCTTCAGATCGGCGAAGAAGACGATGCTGGCAAACTGGAACAACAAGCCGGGCCAAGTTTTGCGGCCCGCAAGAAGCAGTGGTTTGCCCTGCTCGGAAGCTTGCTCGGCCTGTTCGGCCTGTCTTTCTATCTAAAGTCGCAGATCGACTGGATGGAGAAGCTTCCGATTCTGATGTGCGGCGTCACGATCTTGGCCGCGATCGCTTGTGGCGCAGACTTCCTGCGCGCGCGCAAGAGCAACGATGGCGAAGAATCCGAGATGCTTCCGGTGCTGCGTTGGGGGCCGGTCTTCAGTGCCTTCTTGTTCTGGACCATCGGCATCTTGTCAAAGTCGGTGATCGCCTTTGTTCCACCGGCGCTCGCGCTGATCTTGTGGTGGAAGCGGCCGGCGCTGTTGATGCAGCCGCGCGTGATAGCGGTCCTGCTGTTTCTGTTGGTGCCAGGGGCGTCGGCGGGTTTACATACGGCGTACCTCGAAGAAACGCAGGTCGGCGCGGAAGACGTTTTCTTCCCCGAACATGATCACTTCTTCGATCGCGTCATGTTGGCCGGCACGGTGGTTTGGGTGTACTTCAAGCACTTCATCGCGCCCTATCAGCAGATGTTCTTCTATCCCAAGTGGGATCCAGAGACCAGCGTCTGGTGGCAATGGGTGTTGTTGCTCAGCGCGATTGCACTGCCGATTACTTTGTTCCTGAAGTCCAAGGTTTGGGGGCGTGGGCCGCTGGTTGCGGTGTTGATTTTCGGCGGCGCTTTGGTGCCTGTGATGGGCTTTGCCAACGTCTATCCGATGCGCCTGAGCTGGGTGGCGGATCACTTCCAGTACCACGCCAACTTTGCGATGTTCGCACTGCTCGGCGCAGCGCTGGTCCGCGTGCGCATACCGCAGAAGACGGGTCAGATCGCGCTTGGCGTCGTGCTGCTCGGGCTTGCTGGCCTGTCCAATCTGCATGGCCAAGCGTTTAAGAATGCCGAAGCTCTGTGGCGGCACACCATCGAGGTCAATCCGACCAGCTGGATTGCTTTCGAGAACCTTGCGGTCGAAGTCAATAAGCGCGCCATCGCCGCACGCGCCGAGGGCAATGAAACGCTCGCGCGCGAGCTCGAAGGCGAGGCCATGGACTTGATCTATGAAGCGCTTTCGATGTCGCGCGACCCGCACCTGTTGCAGTCAGCGGCCAACAACCACCTTGGTTGGTACTCGCGCTACAAGCGCCCGGCTGACTTGGATAACGCCGAGAAGTTGGTCAAAGAAGCGCTCGAGAACTGGGAGCGCTGGGGCATGTTGCACAAGCTCATGGGCGATGTGCATCTTGCGCGGAACAACGCGCGCGGTGCCGTTGAATCGAATGAAAAGGCGATCGAGTGGTTGCGCGAGCAGGAGTTTCAACGCGAATTCCTGGACAAGAAGATGACCGCAAGTGTTGGTCTAGCGATCACGACCAATTGGTCGGTGGGTCTCCTTGAGTACGGAAAGCAGGAGCTTGCCGCCGGCAATGCTGCAAAAGCTCTCGAAATCTGGTCGCGTCCGCGCGAAGGCTACGACGGACCGGGTACGACGCCGCTCATGGAGCTTTACCCCTGGGGTCCGCCGAATCGTTACTTCGAGCTCGAGCGAAACCGGCTTTGGATGCTTTCCGCGCATGCGGATGCTTCCTTGCGCAACCCTCAACTCGCCTTTGACGAGCTGCAGTGGTTCATGCAGAACGCGCCGACGCGCCTAGGAGCAGCCGGAGTCAACCAACAGATGCAGGCTCGATATCGGGTCGAAATCATGGACCTGCAGGCGGCAAACTTTGCCGCGCTCGGCCGCTTCCAGGAAGCCATCGGGGCATCTGCCGAGGCGTTGAAGAGTGCGCGTGAGTTGCGGGCGCCGCAAGAGTTGATTCAAGGCCTCACGGACCGCAATCAAGTCTATCGCGAGAAGAAGGCCTACCGCTTCTCGCTGCGCGTACCGGTTGTCGGCTAAGCGCCGTCGGTCGCGTTCGCGCGCGATTCACCCGCGCTCAGCAAGCGCTGCGGCAAGCGTGTCCAACGTCGACCTTCATCGGCGTTGGCAACCGCGCGCGCAAGTGCGCGTGGATCGGCAACGACGGTGACCAACTCGCGTCCGCGCGTGATCGCGGTGTAAAGTAGGTTGCGACGCAGCATCATGTAATGGCCTGAATCCAAAGCGATCACGACTGCTTTGGCTTCGGAACCTTGTGCGCGGTGCACGGTCACGCAATAAGCCGGGATCAAATCCTTCAAGCTATCGCGCCGATACTCGTGCACGACGTGATCGATTTCGGCGTAGACCGCATCGTTGCCGATATGGGTAATGACCCCGGTGTCGCCGTTAAACACCTCGCGTTCATAGTCATTGCGCACGACCATGACGCGGTCGCCTTCGCGCAAGCCGCGCGCCCACTCCGGGCCTTCGCCTTCCGGGTTGAGCCGCTGCGACAGCCGTTGATTGAGCGCGTCGACGCCGAGCGCGCCGCGATACATCGGCGCGAGCACCAGCACTTCGGTGCGCGGGTCGTAGCCGTATTTTTCCGGGATGCGGTCGCAGACGATCTTCTCGACCATGGCCGCGGCAGCTTCGGCGGATTGTGTGTTGGTGAGGAAGAAGTCACCCGCAGGCGAGGTCACCGTCTGGGGAACACCACCTTGCAAGACCAAGTGCGCAGCCTCAACGATGCCGGAACCAGCTTCTTGACGGTGTACCAGCTCAAGACGCGCCGTCGGCACGACCGGGCTGGCGACCAAATCGCGCAGCACCGCTCCCGCACCGACCGAGGGCAGCTGATCAGCATCGCCGACCAACAGCAAGCGACAGCCATCCGGTACCGCGCGTAGCAGCGCCGCGGCGACTTCCAAGTCGAGCATCGAGACCTCGTCGACGATCAGGAAAGCCGCGTCGAGTTGCTCGTCTTCGTTGTGCTTCCATTCACCGCCAATCGGATCCCAACCGAGCAGGCGGTGCACGGTGCCAGCATCGCGACCGGTCGCTTCTTGGAGCCGCTTGGCAGCCCGGCCAGTCGGCGAGGCCAGGTGCACCGGGCCGAGGCCGGCGGCCCCCAGAACATCCAAGAGCAAGCGCAGCGTCGTCGTCTTACCGGTGCCAGGCCCGCCGGTCATGACCGCGACCCGTTCTCGCAGTGCGAGTTCGAGCGCGCGCCGTTGGCTGTCGTCCGGCTGGAACGCGGCGCGCTGCAGGGCACTGAGAACTTGCTCGGGCGTCGCCGCAGCCGCAACCGGGGCGGACATCAATCGCGCCAAATGATGAGCCAGATCGTCCTCGTCCGAGCGCGTCTTGGGCAGCGCGTACCAACGCTGTTCGTGTTCGATCGGGCTGATCAAGGCCTCGGTTGAGACGGCTCCGGCCCCGTCGATTTCGCAGGCCAGCTTCTCTTCCTGGATCAGTTCGGCAAGCGCCGTTGTGATCGTCTCTTCGGCCAGGCCGCGGCCGCCGAGCCGCTGCTCCAACTCAGCCTCGGGCAGCCAAGTGTGGCCCTCACCCAAGGCTTCGCGCAACCGATGCAGGATGACCCCACGGCCCCGAACCACCGAATCGATGGGGATGCCCAGCTGCCCAGCGATCCGTTCGGCAGTCTCGAAACCGATGCCCCGCAAGCTGCCAATCAGCGCGTAAGGGTCGGCGCGCACTCGATCGATCGCACCCGGACCCCAGCGCTCATAAAGCTTCTGGGCTTGTGCGGGGCGCAATCCGAGCCCGCGTAGCTCGGCGAGCACCCGATGCCGATCGCGTCCTTCGGCGAAGGCCTCGGCCAGCACCAACGCGCGTTTGGGGCCGATTCCGGGCACCGCTTGCAGAGTCGCGGAGCCGCCCTGCAGGGCTTCCAGCGTGTGCTCGCCAAAGTGATCCACCAATCGGGTCGCCATATCCGAGCCGATGCCACTAAAAGCTCCGCTGGCCAGGTACTGCTGCAGCCCCTCAAGCGTGGTCGGGGTCGCCGCTTCCGACCACTGCGCCTGAAACTGTTTGCCAAAGCGCGGATGTTCGCGCCAACGGCCGTGCAGCTTCAAATAATCTCCCGGATGGACCTCTCCTAGTTCGCCCGCGGCCGTGATCGCGCCCTCGGAGGTCTCGAGCACGATGACGCTGAATCCGCTCTCGGCAGCATGAAAGACGACCGAAAACACCTGCCCTTCTTGGGTCTCGTGCTCGATCTGCCTCTCATCTGCGCCATATGGCCCGGAGTTCTGGACGGATTCAGGGACTTCCACTAGAATGTTCGGCCCGTTGGGGGCTCACCTGCGCACAGCTTGCAGGCGCTCCCATGGTAAACCAAGCAATCCGCAGACCTTGATCCGCGTCTCCGTCCGTTCGAACGAGTCCCTCGATGCAGCCCTGCGTCGCTTCAAGCGCCAGTGCAACCAAGCCGGCGTCTTCATTGCG
>JBDQJC010000009.1:0-67168 GCA_040264055.1 Planctomycetota bacterium | reverse complement strand
TGCCAAGTGGACCGCCTTGGAGCACGCTGCCTTTGCGGATGAAGGAAGCCTGCATCGGATCGCCCGTTCCCCCGCCGCCACTCATCATGACTTGCACACCCACCTGAGCTTGGTAGCTATATTGCAAAATGCCTTTGTGCGCCGCTTCGAGCTTGGCCAGCCAGGCGTCAGCTTCGGCGCTGTTGGCGCGCATCTCGGGCGCGCTCCATTCGATTTCGAGTGCCGCGCCATCGTCTGTGACGGGAGGCTTCGGGTCGTCTTGTTGCGCGGTTGCGGAACTGGCGAACAACAGAACACCAGCGAAGAAGAGAGGCGAATGAAAGCGAGTCATGGGACAGTTCACGGTTGAGCCGCCGTGGCGTGAGGTGAAAACTACCACGGTAGTCGATATTGTCAAGCCTACTGACACGCTACATTGAAATGTCCCTCTGGCCTTCGGGCCGATCTCGCTCTTCCTCCCCCAGTGAAAATCCGAATTGGCACCTCCCGGCGCAGTTGCGTTGGCCTGCTGAGTGCGTCTTTGCTTCTGCTGCTCCGCGCGAACTCCCCCGCGCAAGAACTCGAAGACCCAAACGTACTCATCGAGAAACGAACCGCCACGCTTCCGGCGTGGGCGGAGGACAGTTTCCGCCGTGTCGATGCGAGCTATGACGGATGGCGCAGTGAAGTCTTGCACGACGCCGCGAAGCCGCTGATCAAACCGGTCGTCGCTTGGGTGGGCGATGCCGAAGCGGCCGAGCCCGCTGCCGAGACCTTTGCTCCAGGCTTCTCGGTCGTCACGGCTTTGCGGCCGCGTGAATTGCACACGAGTTTTGAAGAACTCGGCATGCGCATTGCGCGTTCGGGGGAAATCCCGGCCCTGACCGAGCCACACCCGCTGGCCGAACTCACGGCACCGATTCGGGCGACGCTAAGCGGCGCGCACCCCCACCCTTTTCTGAAGTTCATCGACCTTCAAATCGAGCCGGACTCCTTCCGCGGCAAGCTGCTGGTGCATTGGTCGGTCTCGAAGCCAGACGGATCGCAGGTGCAAATCAATGCGGTCTGGATGACCGATTGGTCGGTCGACGCCGAGGACAAGCCGAGCTTGCGCGGGATCGCGGTTCTGGAATACGAAGAAGTCCATACCTCGCGGCCCTTGTTCCGCGAGATCACTTCGCATGTCGCCGCAGACCTTGCCTTCTGGGAACGCGAAGTCCTGACCGGTGTCGATGACTATCACCAAAAGTCTGATCGACTGATGAGCCAAGCCTTTATCGGCTCACAAGGCATGAGCCTGGGCGATGTCAACGGCGATGGACGCGACGACTTGTACCTCTGCAATCATGGCGGCGTCCCCAACCGTCTGATGATGCATACCGCGGACGGTAGCCTGCGCGACGCGACTGAGGCCAGTCGCCTGGGATTCTTGGAGTCGACCCGCTCGGCGCTTTTCCTCGACCTGGATAACGATGGAGACCAAGATTTCGTTGCTTCGCTCGGGCCCAATTTGCTGGTCGCCTACAACGATGGCTCGGGTCGTTTCGGTGACTTCACACCGCTGAATGGAACCGGGGCCGAAGACGTGTATTCGTTGTCAGCCGCCGACGCGGATCAAGACGGCGACCTCGACTTGTACGCGGTGCGTTATGTCGCGAACGGGATCATGGGCGGCGTTCCCACGCCTTATCACAACGCGAACAATGGTGCGTCCAACTTCTATTGGCGCAACGACGGCCCTGGCAAGTTCACCCATGCCACGGTGGAGGTCGGCCTCGACCACAACAACCGCAAGTTCAGCTTGGCGTCAATCTGGGAAGACTTCGACGATGATGGCGATATGGACCTCTATGTCGCCAATGATTTTGGCGACAACAACCTTTACCTCAACGAAGGGGGTAAGTTCCGCGATGTCGCGACCGAGCGCGGCGCCGAAGACCGGGCAGCAGGCATGGGCCTTTCCACCGCCGACTTCGATCGCGATGGCGACATGGACTTATTGGTCACCAATATGTTCAGCTCGGCCGGGCTCAGGATCGCGCCGCAACAGCAGTTCCAAGGCGAGAACCACGGAGAGGTCGCGCAGGAGTATGTGCGCCATGCGCGCGGCAATACGCTGCTCGCTAATGACGGTAAGGGCAACTTCCACGACGTTACCGAAACCGCCGGCATCGCGATTGCGGGTTGGAGTTGGGGCTCGCAGTTTGTCGACTTCAATAACGATGGGCTTCCGGACATTTACGCGCCCAACGGATTTCTGACCGGGCCGATCAAGGATGACTTGTGAAGTTTCTTCTGGCGACGCGTGACGTCGCAATCCCCCACCGATGAAGAAGCAACCGAAGAATACGAACAAGCTTGGTCGAGCATTCAAGAACTCACCCGCACGCAGGGCGTGTCCTGGAGTGGCGGCGAGCAGAACCACCTATTCTTGAATGCCGGAGACGGCTCGTTTTCAGATGTCAGCGCTGTCTCGCATACGGATTTTGCTGACGACGGGCGCGCCGTCATCAGCACCGATTGGGATGGCGATGGCCGTCTTGACTTGTTGCTACGCTCGCGCACGGCACCAAGGTTTCGATTGATGCTGAATCAAGCCGATGCCGGGAGCTATTTGGCGGTTCAGCTTGAGGGACGGAAAAGCAATCGCGATGCGATCGGCGCACGCGTGTTCGTGAAGGCCGGCGGCCAGGAGTTCCGTCGCACCCTGCAAGCCGGCGACAGCTTCTTGGCGCAGTCCAGCAAGACTCTGCATTTTGGACTTGGTACGGCCAAGCGCGTGGAAGAGCTGCGTGTGCATTGGCCGAGCGGCGAAGTTGAGACCTGGAAGGATCTGCTCGTGAACCAGAGCTACCGCCTGATCGAGGGCGAAGCGCAAAGCACTGCGCGAGCCTCTGCTGCAACCACGCTTGCTGCGGCGCCGAGTCTCGCTGTGCCTCGAGTCGGCAACCCGGTCGTACGGATTCCATTGATCGAGAGGATCCCGCTTCACGCGCTTCCGATCCCGTCCTTCCTCGACCCAAGTCGCAACGTTGCCAGCCTCGGACCGGGGCCAATCCTGATCAACCTCTGGGGAGTGAACTGCGCCAACTGTTTGAAAGAGTTTGGCGCATTCCAACGGCGTTCGGATCAGCTCGCTGCACGCGGCCTGCGCATCGTCACTTTGAACACGGATCCGATCGAGTCACGCGCACGCGCGCTTGAGCTGCTCGATCGATTCGGACTCAGCGAGCACGCGGGCTATGCCGACGAACGCATGCTTTCGGCGCTCGAAGCAATCCTTTACGAAGTACTCGGCGCGGCGCCTGGATCCCCCCTACCGACGAGCCTCTTGCTTGACGCACAAGGCCAGTTGTGTGTGGTCTATCAGGGCAAGATCACCATGGGCGAGTTGTTGCGTGATGCTTCCATTGTCGCAACCCTCCATCCGCAAGACAGTTCTGCCCATCCGCTGTTCTTTGGCGAACGCCTGATGAAGCGCCATCGCAATTGGCGCTTCTTGGCCAAGGCCTTCGCGAGCTATGGGTTAGTCGAACTCGCGCGCGACTACGGCAAACGCGCCGACGCTTTGGGGCAGTAGCAGCGCCACAATGGAGCTTGGAATGCTAGGCTGGAGATTCGCCGCGCTTGTGCGCGGTTTCTCTTTAGGTTCCGTGCTCCTCTCCCTCTCTACCCTAATTCTGGCGGCAGCGGTTCCCGCGCCCGCCCAGTCTGACGATGCACAGGTCATTCGCCATGGCAACACCATGGCCATCACTTGGACCGCGCCAAACGAAGAAGGCACGCTGACACCCTGGTATCGCGTTTCTTTGGATGGTGGCCAAAGCTATGGCCGCGACCGTCAGACTTCCTATGACCTCAAGCTGAACTACCTTGAGTTCGACCCGCTCTCGCAAGCCGAACCGGCCATGCCGGATGAATTGCGAGCGCCGGAAGGCCACGAACTGTACATCGTGCAGTACGCAACTCAGGGCCTGGAGCCTTGGCGCGAAGAGATCCGCTCGCTCGGCGCGGTCGATCATCGCTTTTTGGCCTGGCACGCGAACGTCTGGGAAATGGATGCCGCGACCGCCGAGAAAGTTGCCAAGCTGCCTTTCGTGCGCTGGGTCGGAGAGTTCCACCCGGCCTACAAGATCGAGAACGATCTGCTCGCCGATTACTTCCAAGGCCGCGTGGTCAATGATCGCTACCGCATCGTGGTGGGCGCTTGGGGCCCGGTGCAGAAAGCTGTCATCGCCGACTATGTGCGCGCGATTGGCGGTGAAGTCGAAACCATGATCGATGAAGGTTGGATCCTGGAAGCCTCGCTGACCCCCCAGCAAATGATCCAGGTCATCCAGCAAACCGAAGTGCTCGCGATTGATCGCTGGAGTGCTCCAGAGAATGACATGGATCGTGTCCGCAACTTGATGGGCGCTGACTATGTCGAAGGATTGACCGGCTTTGATGGCACTGGCGTACGCGCCGAGGTCTTCGACTCCGGATTCGATGGTGGTAACAGCGCTTGGCGCCACACCCCGATCAGCCACGGCGGCTACAACTTCAGCGCGCACGGCACCTCGACTTTCAGCATTAACTTTGCTGACACCAACGGTACCGACCGTGGTCTTGCTCCCGATGCCCAAGGCATCATGGCCGACTACGGCAGCTACGGCGGCAACCGCTACGCGCACACCGCCGACTTGGTCGATCCGGGCAAGATCTACAAGGCTGTCTACCAGACCAACAGTTGGGGTGACGCGCGCACCCGCTCGTACACCTCGGTCTCGCAGCAGATGGACGACATCATTTACATCAATGACATCGTCATCACGCAGTCGCAGTCGAACGCTGGCAACCAGGATTCTCGCCCGCAGGCTTGGTCCAAGAACATTGTTTCGGTTGGCGGTATTCGTCACTACAACGACTTCAACAACGCCAACGACAACTGGAACAGTGGCGCATCGATTGGACCGGCAGCAGATGGACGCATCAAGCCGGACATGAATGCTTTCTACGACTCGATTGATTGCGTCAACACCAGCAGCTTCGGCGGCACCTCGGGTGCAACGCCGATTGTTTCGGGTCACTTCGCGCTGTTCTACGAGATGTGGCACAACGGCTACTTCAACAACACGACTGGGGCTTCGGTCTTTGATAGCCGCCCGCACTCGACTTTGGCGCGTGCGATCATGATGAACACCGCTTGGCAGTACCCGGACACCCAGACTGACATCAAGCGCATTCATCAAGGTTGGGGCCGACCTGACCTGCGCAAGATGTACGACAACGCTTCCAGCATGTTCTGGGTCGACGAGACTGACGTACTGCAGGAAACCGAATCGACCAGCTACACACTGACGGTCGCGCCCGGCACCCCTGAGTTCCAAGCTACCTTGGTCTACATGGACCGCGCCGGCACCACGAGTTCTTCGCTGCACCGCATCAACGACTTGTCGCTGCGCGTCACCGATCCGAACGGCACCTTCTACTGGGGCAACCGTGGTTTGAATGGCACGGTCTACAACTTCAGTCAGTCAGGCGGCGCTTCGAACACCAAGGATCCGATCGAACACGTCATTCTGGAAAACCCGATCGCGGGTAACTGGACCGTGGAAGTGATCGCCGATGAAGTCAACCAAGACACCCACCCGGAGACGGGTGCAGTCGACGCTGACTACGCCTTGGCGGTTCGCGGCACGACCGGTGGATCGGCGGGCTTCCAAGTTGGGATTGAATCGGGCAGCTGTGGCGGCCAAATGACCTTCGAGGTCAGTGGTGAAACGGCTGGTGGCGTGGTTGTCTGGACCTACGGTTCACCTGGCAACTACGTGCACGGTGGTCCAGTTTGCCCAGGTGCAAGCTTCGACATTACCAACCCGAAAGTCGCTTCGATTGGAACTGCAACTTCGGTCACCGTCAATGTGCCAGCCGGCGCATGTGGAAACATTCGTGTGCAATGCTTGGACGTGCAAAGCTGCACGGTCAGTAACTACATCGACCTGTAGGCTCACCGGCAGGTCTGCATTTCGTGCAGCCTCTGTGAGAACGGGCGTCGCTCTTGGCGGCGCCCGTTCTTCTTTACCTCGACTCATCGAAGCCCGTTATCTTGATTCAAAGGAGTGCATGAACCATGAACCTTCGACTCTGTTCCGCAAGTTTGCTTCTGGCCTTGCTCACGGCATGCTCCGGCATCGCTGTTGATTCCGACTACGACCCCGAAGTCGATTTTTCTGCCCTGCACAGCTACGCCTGGATCGACGGGGTACCCCCGCAAACCGCAGAACTGGTGCAGGGCAACTTCTTGGTATTGCGCGTGCGCGCTGCAGTGGACCCTTGGCTCGAGCAGAACGGGTACGCATTGACCACGGAACCGACGGTCGACTTTCTCGTCCATCAACAGGTCGTCACCCGCGAACGGGTTGAAGCCTGGACGAGCAGCTACGGTTCGACATCGGGCCACCCTTGGTGGAACGGCCTGCCGATCTACACGGACACGACCTTTGCGATTTATCCCGAGTCCATCCTGGTATTGGACTTTCTCGCTCCGGACGGAGAACGCCTCCTTTGGCGCGGCATCGGCGAGCTGAATAGTTTTGGCGCCGATACGCCGCAGGAACGAGCTCTGCGAGTACGCGAAACCGTCGAAGCAATCCTGGCGCAATTCCCGCCGAAACAGGAATAGCGTGAATCGAGGCTGATCAAATGATGAGTTGTTTCGATCAGTAACCAAGCCGCAGTTCAAGGCCCGCGGAACTTGCCCAGCCAGCGCCTGCCGCCTGCGGGTCATTCGGTACCCATGCTTGGAAGTAGACCGAGTAGCCAGCGAGATGCGCGCCGCTCGGCACGTTTGCGGCAAGAATCGCCGCGCCCGATGCGTCGAGTTGCAGAGGGTAAACTTGGTCGTAATCGACCCAAATAGTGGCCCCGTCGAAACTCGCGTTGTCACTTGCGAAGCCTCGGATCAGGTAGGCGCGGCCGCTTGGTAGTGCAGAGGAAAGCTGTAGGTCCAGACTTGCGCCGAGCACCGGCAAGGCGCTCGAGACGAGTTGCGGTACGCCCTGGCTTCCGGCCTTGCCGTCGCCGTAAATCAGGCTTGCCGCGGCATCGCCAATTGAAAACTCGGTGGAAGCATTCGACCCAGTGTTACCGTCGGCGTCGAACACGCGCAGCTCCAGTTGAGCGCCGCTCAGATCCACGCTGGGCACCGTCCAAATCGTGCTGCCGGATGCAGTCAGACCACTTGCGACCAGGTTAGTATTCGCGCCGCCATTCCAAGTGAGCCATAACTCAGCTGCGGTCGCTTGCACGTCGTCGTCGGAAAGCCACTCGACCAAAACTTGCTCGCCGCCGTCATAGGCAACGCCACCGGGCTGGGTGGTCAAGCGTGCGGTCGGGTTGACCCCACCCAAGTGCGCAGGGAGGTGCATGACGATGCAATGCAGGACCCCCGCCGAAGTGACGATGTCTTGCGCATTGATCTGCACGATCGCCTTGCCCGGGCAAGCCTGCTGCCAGATCGCCAGCGCTTGCGCGTTGTATTGGGTAATCGTTCCGTTCGTGTAGCTCGGGATGAGCACCAAGTCGTTACACATCACCACGTTGGTGTAGGTGTAGTGCGTGCCCCCACTGCGGCGCGCCGGGGTACGGTGCACCGTAAACCCGCGTGCCTGCATTTCGACGACCGCGGCTTCGCAAATTTGGTCCTGCGCCGAACCCGGATTGTTGACCCAATCGCTGATCACGACCACATCGTCGGCGATCACTTGCATCCACATATCTAGATGCTGCGTCGAGTCAATACTGCTCGAGTAAGGGTCAAAGAACTCCATCTCGAGACCCTGGTAATCGCGCCAAAGGTCGGCGATCTGTTGCTCGGTCTTGCCCGAGTTTTCGTTGTTGATCAAACGCGTGGCGTAGCCGCCATCGAGGCCATCCAAATGGAAGTTGCCCCCACCATGAATCAGCGGAATGTCGTAGCGGGCGTGGCCCAGCGCCTGGGCGAAGTAGATCGGTTGGTCGTCATCGCGCGGCCGCGGGCGGTTGTAAACATGATCAACCACGCTGCGAACCTGGCCTTGATAGATGTAACGAGGGCCGTAATCGCGGATCCAAATCGTGTCGGTCGACACGACGTGGAAGACCACGCGATTCATGTCGGCGCCGTTGCTTTGCAGCTTACTGCGAGCTGAGCTGCGCTCACTCGTCGAATCCACCATCACGTGCACCTCGGCGTCGCCGACGGTGGTGATCTCTTTCGCCATCTTGGCCAGGATCGTGGTCCAACTGCCCGAGCCTTCCCAAGCGATCAAAATGCCGTCCATCGGCGCGTACTCGGGTGGGCACCAGACATCGGTCGGGGGTGCAATCGCGCCGGCCGGTGGCAACAAGGGGTGGTCGATCAGCCACGCCGCTTCAGCAGGCGTTAACGAGCGCGGAATCTCTGCTCCTTCCGGAAAGACCGGCTCTTGGGCGGCCGCGGAAAATGCCAAAATGAGGGAAAGCAGCATTTCATCATGCTAACAAGGGTCGCGAGGGCTGGATTCTCGTGGCGCGACAGCGGGCGACGACCTAGCCTCAGAAGCCTCATTGGAGAAACAGATGACAAAAGGAATCGGCGGCAGCACTCCCCAGGAACAACTGGCTCTACTTGGCGATCGGACCGGCGGTGTCGCCCCGATTGGCGCCGAGGAACATCAGGCGCGCATTGCCGCAGTGCAGGCCCAGATGCGCGCTGACAAGATCGACGCGCTGTATCTGCACGCCGGTTCGAACCTTCTCTACTTCACGGGCACGAGTTGGTACCCGAGCGAACGCTTGGTCGGCGCGCTGTTGACCGCCGATGGAAAGCTGCACTACCTCGCGCCGCACTTTGAACTCGGCACGCTCGAGCAGCGCATGGTGATCGGCGGGCCGGTCGCGCTGTGGCACGAGCACGAAAGCCCGTACACCCTGTTGCGCCAGACTTTGTCTGCGCTTGGCTTGGGCAAGTCCGACGGCAAGACTCTGCGAATCGCGATCGATTCAAGCGCGCCTTTCTTCATTACCGAGGGCATTCGCGCAGCCGCGCCGGATTGCGAGTTGATCGATGCCGGCCCATTGGTGCAGACCTGCCGCGGTTGCAAATCGGCCGCCGAACTCGCCTTGCTGCAGCGCGCCAAGGATATGACCTTGGAAGCGCATGAAGCCGCGGCGGCCATCTTGCGGCCAGGCATCGTGACCACCGAGGTCGAGGCTTTCTTGAACCAGGCCCATCAAGCCTTGGGCGCACCGGGCGGCAACAGTTTCGTCATCGTGCTGTTTGGCGAAGCCACGGCCTACCCGCACGGCGTGCCCCACCCACAAACTCTGCAAGATGGAGACATGGTGCTCATCGATACCGGCTGCACTTTGCACGGGTATCAATCGGACATCACGCGTAGTTATGTCTTTGGCGAACCGACTGAACGGCACCGTCAGATTTGGAACGCCGAGAAGGAAGCCCAGGCCGCGGCCTTCGATGCCGCGCAGATTGGCGTGCCCTGCGGCGAGGTCGATGCTGCCGCGCGCCGCTGCATTGAATCGCATGGCTTCGGCCCCCACTATTCCTTGCCTGGATTGCCGCACCGCACCGGCCATGGCATTGGCCTCGACATTCACGAAGGCCCTTACCTGGTGGCGAGCGACCGCACCCCACTTGCCCCGGGCATGTGCTTTAGCAACGAACCAATGATCTGTGCCCCGGGTGAATTTGGCGTTCGCCTCGAAGATCACTTCTACATGACCGAGACCGGGCCGCGTTGGTTCACGCAGCCTTCGCGCTCGATCGACGAGCCTTTCTTGGCCTAGCCACAGCAGCTTCGCCCTGGGCATGAGCCGCTATCTGAAACTAACGCGTGCAGTCTCGTTTCGGCCTTTCCCTTTGTTTGGGGAGCTGCTGCAAGGAGACCCGTACATCTTCGACTTCACCGCAGCCAACCCGCGGGTCGCCGAGTATGTGACGGACGACTACGAGACCTTCCAGGCGCAGATCTTCGCCGATCTTGGAACGAGCGGAAAGAGCTGGGGGCTTGGCAACTACTTGGAAGACCGAACTGCGCTCTTGCATCGCTTCCCGCAGATGATCGAAGAAGGACGAGTCATCCACGCCGGCCTGGACATCATCGTGCAAGCGGGCGAAGCCTTGCACGCCCCGCTCGACGCGACGGTGCACGCGACCGGGGTCGATGCTGGGCTCGGCAACTACGGCGGTTATGTGGTGCTGCGCCATGAACTTGAAGCCGTGCGCTTCTTCAGCTTCTATGGTCACCTGAACTCAGCTTTCCAGGTGGAAGTCGGGCAAGCCCTGACTGCGGGCACCTCATTCGCCATCACCGGCGAAGGCGCCGATACCGGCCACTGGTTCAGTCACACGCATTTGCAAATCTTGACCGAACGCGCGATGGATGAACTGCGCATGCTGCAGGGCTACGTGCAACCGAGCGAGGTTCCCGAGCTTGGCGCCTTGTTTCCAACGCCATACCCGATGTTCCGGGTCGACTAGTTCGCCCCTGTTTCGAACCGGCTCGATCGAGGAGCGATTCTCGAACTCACCCCCTTGTCGAGAGGCTTTCTGCGGTGTAGAGGAACAGTGCCGAAAGGTCATTCCAAATGAAACATGCACCTCAAATTCTCGCACTCGCCGTGTGGATCGCGGCGATTCCATCGCTACACGCTCAATCTGACTGGGTCGATCACGAAATTCCAGGAGTAGGCGGTGCCCAGTGGGCCGGGGTCGTTGCCGGTGACTTTGATCAAGACGGAGATGCTGACTTGATGGCCTCCGGTGCCTCTGAGGTCCGTTTCCATGAGAACGATGGCGCAGGGGGTTTTTCTTCTTCTAGAGGCTGGCAAGTCGGCAATATCCCGCAGCTCGGCGCAGGAGACGTGGACGGCGATGGCGACCTCGACATCATCGCTTGTGGATATCTCACTGCATCGAACCTGCAACTCGCGATCGGCGAAAACCTCGGCCACGCTCAATTTGACTGGACCGTGATTTTCGACTTCCCGTCTTCCAGTGGACTCCTCGCATTCGAATTCCCGGCAGACCTCGATCTCGACGGCGACCTTGACCTCATCGTGCGAGATGAGCGCAACCACCTTGCCATGCTCAGGAACGACGGGCAACTCAACTTCTCTTATCACAACATTGGAACGAGTCGCACCTGGGGATCGATCGGCTACCTCGTTGTCCGAGACTTCAACTCGGACCAGATCCCCGACATTGTGACGGTCACGATTGGCAACGGTATTTTTCTCGACGGCATCATTAGCTGGTGGGAAAACGATGGAGATGCACTCTTCGTCGAACACGAAATCGATGAACGTTCAAACTCTCATCTAGTCGATGCTGTCGACCTCAACCGAGATGGTTTCGCGGAGGTCTTGACTACTTACTGGCGCACCGACTTTTCCCACTCACTCAAGGGGTATTGGTCACAAGGAGGGCCAAGCTACTCGTTTGAGAGTATTCACCTTATGCACGGTTGGCCGAATTTCACAGATGGCTACGCGCGAGGGGCAAGCGCCGACTTCGATGGAGACGGAGACATCGAGTTTGCTTACTCGCGAAATGACGCCGAAGTCCTTGTCTTTGACAACGTCGGGCAGAGTTCATTCCAACTGTACTTCCGGACAGCCGGCGACCCGAACGGCCAATACGATCGCATTGCTCCCGCGGTTGATCTTGACGGTGATCACGATCTCGACCTCGTTGTTTGGAGCGGGCGCAAGATCGGCTGGCTAGAGAATGTCCCCAGCGCTCCTGCATTCAAGATGACCGTCGATCAACCGGGTGGCGATCAGACGCTACGTATCAGCCTGGATGGCGGCGCCCCCTTCGAGCGCTTCTTCTTCGTCAGCACGCAGGATCCGCGTAATGAACTGGGGCTCGGTAGCGGCAACTTCCATGGACTGTTTATTCCTCAGCGAGAACTGCAATGGAAGTTCCATAGCAAGTCAGGAATCTTCCGCGGCAGACTCGACGAGAACGGCGAATTCTCGCGTGCACATCCGTACCTTCCTTGGGGGCTTCCCCACGGAATCCCGATCTACGGTGTCGCAGTGCATTTTCCCGCGAACGGACCGATCACTGCCTCAAGCCAACCAATCCGCTATGTCATCCAGTAGCTGATGAAACAGCTGCCATAGAGAAATCGACTCCACAGCGGCGCGCTGAAGAATGACCTTGGCAGGAGTCGCGTCGGGAGTTATCGGACAATAGAGCTGGGGGAACTCTTACTCCTGGCTGGCTTCGCAGCTTCGATTGCGGTTGCACCGCAAAGCTTGGAAGAGTGCTCATTGCCCGTTCACACCGGCGAAAACCCGGATTGAGTGGGAGTGAATGCGAGTGATTCTGACGTTTCTGCAACCTGGATTCAGTCGGCTCGCTCCCTTCCAATCGGAATCACATTCGACACCGAGTGCGATTCCGCCTCGATCTACGAACCGGTCGGCAGAAAGGCGTCGGTCGCAACCTCTACCAAAGAGATCACATTCCAATGAACACTTCGACCTTCGTTACCTGGGCGCGTTACGCGGTACTCGGCTGCGCCGCATTTCAGGTTCTCGCACCGTTTAGCGGCGCTCAAGACCCCGGAGTTTCCGATCGCTGGACCTGGAGCGACCACTTCGTCTATACCAAGGAGTCAGGCGTGTGCGCGGTGTCTGATCAGGACGGTGATGGCGTCCGTGATGTCCTCATCGGCAAGCCGCTGAGCCGGGTTGGCGACAAAGCTCCGGCTGTCGTTTTCTTGTCCGGCGCGAACGGAGCGCTTGTCCGTCGCGAGGATGCCATCGAGCAATTTGGCGAGTTCGGATATGGCGTGGGCGATGCCGGGGACGTAGATGCGGATGGAATCGGCGACTACATGATTGGCGAACCGAGCGGCGGTTTGGGCGGACGTGTCTATGTGCGCTCGGGGGCAGATGGTTCGGATCTCTGGGTGATCGACGCTCAAGTCGCTCGGCAAAGCATCGGCAGGAAGGTCGGTGGCGTCGGCGACCTTGATGCGGATGGCTTCGACGACTTCGCCTACACCGGAGGCGGCGTCTTTGTGCACTCCGGCGCAAGCGGTGACCTAATGTATCGATTGCCCGCTGGCCCCTTTGCCCCTGTCGCGGACCTCAACGGCGACCTTCATGATGACTTTGTCATCGGTATCCCTGGGTACTCTGCGGCGGGCTCCTCAACAGGTGCCGTGATTGCGGTTTCCGGGGCAACCGGCCGCACGATCTGGAGAGCGTCAGGTCTAGCCGGCAGCAGTTTCGGAAGCGCGGTCGGCCGTGCGCCCGACATCAATGACGACGGTGTCCCTGAGGTGCTTGTTGGCGCCCCACTCACCGATAGCCAGACCGGCAGCGCCTCAATCTTGGATGGCCGCACCGGAATCACTTTGCACGAGCATTCCGGAACGCGCCCCAATGATCGATTCGGGACCCGAGTCGTCGGACTTGGCGATTTCAACGGCGATGGAATTGACGACTACGCAATCAGCGCGAAACAGAAGCGGCTGGACCGCCCCTATATGGGCGGATATGTAAGCGTTTATTCAAGCGCAGATCACCGGCTTCTTACACGCATCCAAGGTCCCAGGAAGAGTTCGTTCGGCTACCGCCTCGACACACTCGGTGACGTCGACCAAGACGATCAAGTTGAGCTGCTTATCGGTGCTCCGTTCGACGGAAACGAAGGAAGTGTCCGCGTGACGGGCTACAACCGACTCTTGATTGCAGATACGACCGAACTTTCTCTCAGTGCATCGGAGCCGCTGCGTCTATTCCTGACATTCCCCCGAACTGACGCCGGCTCAAGCTACCGCATTCTCGCTTCGTACACAGGTTATGGCCCTACCTCAGTCAATGGATTCAGAATCCCCTTAAGCCAGGATGAACTCTTTGATGCTGGAATGGCGGGAATGACTCCACCGCACTCGACTGGCTTCATAGGTCGACTCGGGGCAGACGGTCGAGCGTATGCGAGCCTTCAGGCGGGCCCCGGCATGTCCGCATGGGTAGGCGCCGAGTTTCACCTCGCTGCAGTTCTATTCGATGCTATCGGCTCAGTCCGAATTGGTACGAAGTGTTCCTTCCCCCTCACTCTGGAGATTGCCCCATGATTCTTCGCACAAAATTCTCATCCCTCCTGACCGGTGTCAGCACGATTGCTGCAGTAGCGATCGCTCCCGCCCAAGGAGACTTTGAATGGTCACGCCAGATTGGCGACTTCCCTGGGCAGCCGCGCTTTGTTCGCATTCATGACTTCGACGGCGACGGGTTCGCCGATGTTCTCATTGGAGATCCGAGCGACTCAACCGCTGGCCTCGACGCGGGCAGCCTACGCGTGATCTCTGGGGCGGATGGTTCCGCGCTATTCCGGGTAGACGGCGACACCGGAGATCGACTCGGAGACTCGCTTCTCCTGATCGGTGACTTGAATGGCGATGCCATTGACGAGTTCGTCGTCGCAACGCAAACCGCGAACGCAGGCGAGGGTGCGGTCTTTCTCTACTCGGGAATCGACGGAAGCCTCATGCAACGTTTCGACAACCCTGGTGGAGTGCCTCGCTTCGCCTCCAGTCTTTCCCAGGTCGGAGATCTTGATGGAGACGGCTTCGAGGACATCGGGATCAGCTTTCGTCCGGATTTTTACCTTGGCCTGATCTTCTACTCGTTCGCTCGCAACAAGCGGATCGGAGCGATCACGGGTGCCGACTACTGCAGTCCGCTCGGCGATGTTGACCATGACGGCCAAGCCGAAGTCATTGTCGCACAAGATGTATTCGGCATAACCTACCGTGTCGTGACAGCAGCCACGGGGCAAGAGCATTGGGAGTACCCATGGTGGCAAAACGTCGCCGGCGCCGGGGCAGTCCCGGATCAGAACGGGAATGGCACACCCGATATCTGCTTTCTCAATTCAATCCTTCAGATCCTTGATGGCGCGACTGGCCAGGTCATTTTCAGTGGGCCGAACTTGGGTGGCGCATCATCTGGAGTGCTCACTCCGTTTCCCGACATCGATGGCGACGGGGTCGATGACCTCATCGGCGAATCGTGGAACCGGAGTCGGACCGACTTCTACTCGTACGTCACAGGACAACGCTTCTCCTCTGTGTTTGGCTTCACCGGTCTCATCGGAAGCTATCCGGATGACAACGGCGACGGCGTAACCGACCTGCTCATGCAAAGCGGATCCAGCGGCGTAGAAGTTATCTCTTTGCTTCCTGGTCTAGCCCTCGATCCGGGCACGATCTCCGCGAGCACGCAAGACACGTGCTACGCGACGATCGACTTTTCTTCCGTCCGCGCCGGCACGCGCTATGTTGTGCTCGCTAGCGAATGTACATTCGGCGAGAGGACATGGATCAACGACTTCCCACTGCCATTGGGTTGGAGTCCCTTCCTTGGCCGAACCTTGGCCGGAACCAAGATTCGGGGCAGCACAGGATTCTGGGGCACGCTCGATGCGGACGGCGATGCGCTCGCGACGCTCACTCCTGGACCAAGATCTCACTTGCTGATCGGTCGCGAACTTTGGATGGCCGTGGTGCTGTACGAGGAATGGGGCAGCGTGCCTATTGGTCTCCATACCTCGCTGCCGCGACGGATTCAGTTTGTTCCCTAATCGAGAAGCTCGTCGAACCAACTCGGTTCGGCGAGGCCCACGCCACCTTCTTCAAAGGTGATGTTGCCGAAGGCCCAGCCGCCAAAGTCGGTGCCGTCCTGCGAGACGACCAACATCGTCACATCGTTGGCGCGCTGATTCAGCCGAAAGGCATGCAGCGGCACTCGGATCACAAAGTCGCCGTCCGGCCCTGCACCGACAGAGCTCGAGTGATCATTCACCTCGACTAAGAAGCGCATCGGCTCCTTTTCGGGGATCGGGAATACCGAAGACCGGGTTTCCACGCTCAGGGTCAGGACCCAGTCTTGGCCACCTTCGACCACAGCACTCAACTCGCAGCTGTAACCGGCGACCTCACTGCTGGTCGCCGCGCTGACTCCCGCCGCCCAACTTTCGAGCATGGCCCGGCCTGCCGGGTCGTCCTGCTTGAATTGAAAGGCATACCAGCCCGCCGTGACCATCATGAGGACAAAGACGAGGGCGAAGATGATGCGATGCACGGCTCTATCGTAGGAAGCTCAAGCCTCGAGAGAAACACGGCGCAGGCGCAGTGCGTTCAGGATGACCGAGACGGAGCTCAAGCTCATCGCCGCGGCTGCGATCATCGGGCTGAGCAGCGCACCCGTCCACGGGTAGAGCACTCCCGCTGCGATCGGTACTCCAGCCGCGTTGTAGGCGAAGGCGAAGAACAGATTGGCACGAATGTTCTGCATGGTCGCGACGCTGAGCTTCCGGGCCCGTGCGATGCCGCGCAGATCGCCGCCCAACAGCGTGACATCCGCTGTTTCCATCGCGACATCGGTGCCGCTGCCCATCGCGATGCCGACGTCGGCGCGCGCGAGGGCCGGCGAATCGTTGATCCCGTCTCCGGCCATCGCGACCAGCCGCCCTTCGGATTGCAGCCGTTCAACTACCGCGACCTTGTCCTCGGGGAGGGCATCGGCGATAACCTCGTCGATCTTCAGTTTGGCCGCAACCGCCCGCGCGGTGCGCTCGTTGTCGCCGGTCAACATGACCAAGCGCAGGCCAAAGCGATGCAGGTCGGCAAGCGCTTCGGCTGTGCTGGCCTTGATCGGGTCGGCGACGCCGAGCGCGCCGGCGAACTGACCACCCACCGCAAGGAAAATCAAGGTCGCGCCCTCATCGCGCCAAGCTTCGACTTCGTCTGGAAGCTGCGGGGTCGCCACCCCCTGAGCCATGAGTAACCCCAAGTTGCCCAGCGCGAGTTCACCCTCGCTGCAACGCCCGATCACGCCTTTCCCGGTCACCGAATCGAAACCCTCGATCTTGGGTAGCTCGAGTTCGTCGCGCTGCGCGGCGCGCAGGATTGCGGCGGCAAGCGGATGTTCGCTGCCCTTCTCGAGGCCGGCTGCGAGACGCAACACTTGATCCCGTGTAAATCCGGGCGCAGCGTGAATCTGGGTCAAGCTCGAAGCACCTTCAGTCAAGGTGCCGGTCTTATCGAGCACGAGCGTGTCGACCAGGCGCAAGGATTGCATGGCCTCGGCATTCCGAAACAGCACCCCCGCCCCCGCCCCACGGCCAGTACCGACCATGATTGACATTGGAGTCGCCAGACCGAGCGCACATGGGCAAGCAATGATCAATACCGAGACCGCCGCAAGAATGGCAAAGCTCATTCTTGGCTCTGGACCGACCAGCATCCACACGCCAAAAGCGAGTACCGCAATCAGGAGCACGATCGGAACGAACCACGCGGACACGCGATCGACCAATGCTTGCACCGGCGCTCGACTGCGTTGCGCCTGCGCGACCATGCCAATGATGCGCGCGAGCAAAGTCTCATCGCCCACGCTCGTCGCCTTCAAGAGCAAGCTACCGGTTCCGTTCACGGTGCCCCCCACCAACTCATCGCCTTCCGTCTTCGCAACCGGGATGGGCTCGCCGGTCAGCATCGACTCATCGACTGAGCTACTGCCTTCCAACACCACTCCATCGAGTGGGATCTTTTCACCGGGTCGAACGCGCAGCACATCGCCGGTCATCACGTCTGCAAGTGGGACTTCGATTTCGCGTTCACCCTCCACGCGCAGGGCAGTTGCCGGGGCAAGTTCGAGCAAAGCGCGAATTGCACCACCAGCCTGGCTGCGCGCGCGTGCCTCAAGCACCTGACCCAACAGAGCGAGCGCGACAATCACCGCCGCGGCTTCAAAATAGAGCGGCACTCCACCATGCTCGTTGCGAACCGTTTCAGGGAACCAACCGGGAGCCAAGACCGCAACGACGCTGACGAAGTAGGCGACGCCTACGCCCAGCGCAATCAAGGTGAACATGTTCGGGCTGCGCTGCTTAACCGAAGCCACGCCACGCGTGAGCAAGGGCCAGCCCGCATAGAAAATCACTCCGGTCGCGAGCAGCAACTCGATCCAGTTCGACCAGAGTTGCCCAAGTATGGAATGAACGGGTTCGCCGGGAAGAATCATGTCCCCCATCGCGATCACCAGAATCGGCAAGCTCAAGAGCGCGGCCACGCGGAAGCGCTTGGACATTGCACGCAGTTCGGTCGTATCTTCTTCGAGGGACGGCGCCTCGGGTTCCAGCGCCATACCGCAGATCGGGCAGCTGCCGGGGCTCGCTTGCCGCACTTCCGGATGCATCGGGCAGGTGAAGATGCGTTGATCGCCCGCTTCATATTTGACCTGCGGTGCGTCGTCTGATCCATGGCAGCAACTGGCTGCCTGTGCCTCGAGATACTGCTCGGGATTCGCGTCGAACTGATCGACGCAGTGCGTAGAACAGAATCCGAAGCGCTGCTCGCCGTGCTTGCGCACGGCGGCAGCCTTCGACTCCTCTACGGACATGCCGCAGACGGGATCTTTCAACATCTTACTCACCTGGCTTGTGCTCATGCCCATCGGCATCGTGACTGTGTGCAGCCTCGACCTTCTTCGCCGGCTTGAGTCGCGCGAGGAACTTCGCTGGGTCCTTCTCGAACTTCGGGATGCAGCTATCGCAGCAGAAGCGCACCATCTGCATGCCCACGACCAAATTGACGGGCTCGCCCATCGAGCCGAGCGCACTTTTCTCGCGCACGATGCAGGTCTTCAGCGGGTAATGAGCCAACTGAGCCTTGACCACGGCTTTATCTAGCTTGGCGAAGTACTTTGCTGGGTCGGCCTTGACCTTGGCTGCACACTTCTTGCAGCAGGTGCGGAACAAGCGATTCTTGACAACGGTATCCGTACCGACATCCTTGCCATCTTCCAGCAAGGACTCGCCCGAAACGATGCAAACCGTGCTCGGGTAGAGAGGCTTCTGAGCCGCAATGATCTGGTCATCCACTGCTTTTGCGTACTTCGCTGGCTCAGCTTTGACCTTTTTGATGCAACCCTTGCAGCAGAGGCGCACTTCGCGTCCTTCGACTTCCAGAACGATCGGGGCGCCCATCGAGCCGAGCTTCTTGCCCGAGACGGGGCAGGCATGCAGCAGGTAGGGGTCGCCAGCGAATGGTTTTGGCTTCACGTCTTTTGCAACTTTGGCATGGTCGTGACCCTTGGGTTCCTGCTTCTGCGCCGCTAGCGAGGCCTGCACAAAGGCGTCTTTCTTGACTGCATCCCAGGCAAGAAACTTGGTGTCGCAACCGCCGCAGCAGAAGCCGATCGTATGACCGCCGTACTCAACGAAGGTTTCTTGGTCGATGGCTTGTTTGCCGACCGGGCAGTTCTTGTTGATGGGTTCGCCATCCGAGGACGGCGCTGTCGCTCCCAGCAGGAGAGCGAAGAGAGTGAGAATGGAGTTCATGATTTTGATTTGTTCGTCGTAGCTACCTGAGCCGAAGGCTGAGGTCGGGACTCGCGCGGAAGCCGCAGCTCGTGCACGAGGCAGTAAAGAGTTGGAACGACGAAGATCGTGACGATTGCCACCATCATTCCGCCGATCGAAGGAATGGCCATCGGCACCATGACATCCGCGCCACGGCCATTCGAAGTCAGCACCGGGATCAGAGCCAGAGTCGTCGTCGCGGTGGTCATCATGCAGGGACGCACCCTTCGCAGGCCCGCAGTTACAACCGCTTCGCGCACCTCGCCGCGCGACTTCGGCTTCTGCTTCTCAAAGGACTGTCGTAAGTAGGTGGCCATCACCACACCGTCATCGGTTGCGATCCCGAACAAGGCGAGGAAGCCGACCCAGACCGCGACGCTCAGATTCAAGGAGTGCACCTGGAAGAGCTCGCGCATCTCGGTACCGAACACCGAGAAGTTCAGGAACCAATCCTGACCGTAGAACCAGAGCATCAGGAAACCGCCGGACCAGGCCACAAACACCGCGGAAAACACGATGCCCGCAGTCAGCGTCGAACGGAACTGTAAATAGAGAATCAGGAAGATGACGAACAGCGCCAGCGGAAGCACCAGACGCAGTTTCTGAGCGGCACGCTGTTGGTTCTCGTAGTTCCCCGCGAAGCGGTAAGACACTCCAGCCGGCAAGCTGTATTCGCCTGAGTCGATCAGACTGGCCAAGTAGGCCTGCGCATCTTCGACGACGTCCACTTCGGCAACGCCTGGCTGCTTGTCGAACAGGACGAATGCGGTCAAGAATGTGTCTTCACTCTTGATCACTTGCGGCCCCGGTGTGTAGCGAATCTCGGCGAGCTGCCCGAGCGGGATCATGCGATCGTGCCCCGCCGGAACCAGAATGCGACCGAGGTCCTCGATCTGATCACGCCGCTCGCGCGGATAACGCACACGCACGGGGTAGCGCTCTCGACCCTCGACGGTCGTGGTCAAGCGCTTTCCACCGATCGCGACTTCGATCACATCTTGCACCGCCCGCACCGACAAGCCATAGCGAGCAAGCGCCGGGCGATCGAGATCGATCTCCAAGTAGGGTTTGCCAATCACACGGTCAGCCAACACTGTTTCGGGACGAACCGAGGGAACATCGCGCAACAGTTGTTCCAGATCCAGAGCAACCTGTTCAATCGTTTCGAGGTCTGGGCCATAGACCTTGACCCCCATGGTCGCCCGCATGCCTGTCTGCAGCATGATGCGACGCGTTTCGATGGGTTGCAGCATCGAGGCGGTGGTCATGCCTGGAATGGTCGCCGCGGACGCGATCTCGTCCCAGATGTCCATCGTGGATCGAATCTGCTCACGCCAATTGCGGAATGGGCGTCCCTCGGGATCGGGGATCAGCTCGTGTCGTTCATCAAGCTCATACTCCTCGGCTTCCTCGTCATAGGCGAAGCGCAAGCGGTGCCCCCGCGCATCGACGATGTACTCCGGTTTGTAGCTGATGATGGTCTCGACCATCGACACCGGCGCGGGGTCGAGCGCGCTTTCTGCTCGACCAATCTTGCCGACCACGCTTTCCACTTCCGGAATCGACCGAATCAGCATGTCCTGCTGTTGCAGAAGTTCGAAGGCTTCGCCGATCGAAGCATGCGCCATCGTGACCGGCATAAGCAAGAACGAGCCTTCATCCAGCGGCGGCATGAATTCCTTTCCGAGTCCGGGAAAAGCGTGCGCCATCGCGACATAGCGATCGCTCTTGCGCAGGCCCTCCGGTACCCAATTGCCAAAGACCTTGCTGAACCCGAGCCAAACTACCAACCCGCCGATCACCAGCAAGCCCGGCAGGCTGAGGAAGAGCAACTTGTGACGCAGGCACCAGCGCAACATCGGCGCGTACTGCCAAATGATGATCTGGAAGAACAGCAGCAAGCCCCCCATCAAGCCAACCGTAAAGACGAAGTTGCGAACCTCCGCATTCGGCCCGAGTGGCTCCCAGGTTCTCGACAGGAACCAAGCGATCCAGATCGCCGCCAGAATGTGCGCGCTACGCATCGCTGTCGCGCGAACACGCGGGCTGAAGACATGCCCGAACATTCGCCAGGCCGCGAGAAGGAGTAACGGCAAACCGACCCACCAGCGCAGCGTCACGGACAGGATGATGCCGGCGGCGAGGTACCAAGAAGAGGCGCGAGCCTGCTCCTTGCGACCCTCGGCACGAGCCTTGCGCTTCTTCTTCATTCCCAGCAACAGATGCGCGGTGGGAGGAATGATGACCAGCGCCACTATCACCGAAGCGATCAGCGCAAAGGTCTTGGTGAAGGCCAATGGCCGGAACAGCTTGCCTTCTGCGCCCTCCATCGTGAACACCGGCAGGAAACTGACCACCGTGGTCAACACAGCAGTCAGGACTGCCGAGCCGACTTCCGAAGCTCCTTGGAAGACTGCCTCGAATCGTTCCCGAGCGCTCGTCGCTCCTTCGGATCTCTTCAGAATATTCTCGGTCAACACAATGCCGACATCGACCATCGTGCCGATGGCGATCGCGATTCCCGAGAGCGCGACGACATTGGCGTCGACGCCAAACTGCTTCATCGCAATAAAGCACATCAACACCGCCAGGGGCAGCAGGCTTGAAACCAGAATCGCGCTGCGGAAATGCCCGACCAAGAGCAAGATCACGACAATCGTCGCGAGAATCTCATCCCGCAGCGCGTCGTTCAAGGTCGCGAGAGTCTCTTGAATCAAACCCGAGCGATCGTAGAACGGCACGATCGTGACTTGTGAGACGCGCCCATCATCCAACTTGATGCTCGGCAAGCCGGGCGCGATCTCCGCGATCTTGGCTTTGACCTTTTGAATCACCTCAAGCGGATTCGCACCGTAGCGGGCGACCACCACCCCGCCGACGGCTTCGGTGCCACCCTTATCAAGCGCGCCACGCCGCAAGGCCGGGCCGCGCACGACTGTCCCGATCTGAGCAATCGTGATCGGCACTTCTTCGACGGTGCGCACCACGGTGGCTTCGATGTCCTCAATCGATTCCAGGAAACCGAGCCCGCGAACGACGTATTCCGCACGATTGATCTCGATGGTGCGCGCGCCAACATCGACATTCGAGTTCGCGACCGCGCGAAAGACATCGGTCAGGGAAACCCCATGCGCAAGCATCGCATCCGGGTCAACGTCGATTTGATACTCCTGTACATAACCGCCAATCGAAGCGACTTCGGCGACGCCTTCCACGCTCGAAAGCGCATAGCGCACGAGCCAATCCTGGGTGGTGCGCAGCTCCTCAAGTCCCCAGCCACCAGCGGCATTGCCTTGCTCGTCTCGCCCTTCGAGCGTGTACCAATAAACCTGCCCTAGCGGGGTCGCATCTGGACCTAAAGCCGGCTGCACTTCACTCGGTAGGGTGCCGGCTGGAAGCGAGTTCAGCTTTTCAAGCAATCGGCTACGCGACCAATAGAACTCGATGTCCTCCTCGAAGATCACAAAGATCGATGAGAACCCAAACATCGAGTTGCTGCGAATGCTCTTGACCCCGGGAACGCCGAGCAACGAGACCGTCAGCGGGTACGAGATCTGATCTTCGACATCTTGCGGCGAGCGCCCCGGCCACGCCGTGAAAATAATCTGTTGGTTTTCGCCGGTATCGGGGATCGCATCGACCGGTACGGGGTCACGCGGGAATCCCGGCACCTTCCAATCAAAGGGCGCAACCAGCACCCCCCACCCCAGAGTGAAAACCACCAGCAAGCCAACCAGGAGTTTGTTCTCCAGGAAGTAGCGAATCACTCGGTCAAGCAGCGTTGCGCGCAGCGGATCGTAGGGATCGTTCATAGCGCTGGCTTAACGAGGCTGCTCGGTTTTCGTGATCGAACCACAGCGCAACATTTCTGCGCCGAAGTACGGGTTCGCGATGGTCGTATCTGTCTGCAGCCAATCCGCGCCAATGTCGTCGAAGGCCATCGGGCAATGCGCGAGATACAGGGGGATCCCGAGCGGGTTGCCCGACTCCGCGATCCACGCGATCAAGCGCGTCGATGCCAAGTCAAAGCGCACGCGTAGCCATTCCAGGTCTACGGAGCTGGGCGCGTCGGCGAAGCTGTCCGTGCCGATTGCGCGCATGCCGTCGGCGAGGGCCGGAAGCGCAGCCCGCGCGGCGAAAAGGTCGTCCGCAGCGAGCGCGGCTTGCATGTGCAGGTAGTCCGTGACGAGCTGGACCTCTTCCGACACGGGGGCGGAACCTTGTCCTGCAAATTCACCGCGAAGCTCGCCGCAGCGCAGCATCTCCGAACCGAAATAAGGGTTGTTGATGGTCTCGCCGAGCTGCAACCAACTCGCACCGGCGTCGTCGAATGCCATCGGGCAATAAGCTTCGTAAAGCACAGCTTGCCCCGGCTGACCGAAAGTACGCGCCAAGGCGATCGCAGCAAGGGAAGGCTGCTCGAAGGCGACGCGCAACTCAGCAATGCTCTGCATATGTGCGATATGCTCCAACGCAGATTGAATGCGCGTCTGTTGCGCTTCAGCCTCGCGACGCAAGCCTGCTCGGAGCCCTTCTGTTCTGGCATCGTTCAGGCTCGTGGCCACACGCGACAGAGCTGCTTGCGCAGCAGTGAAATCATCCTGGGCGAGAGCTGCTTGCGCCTCTAAGTACGCGCGGTAGAGCCCGGCCAAACTCTCGCGGTACGGAGCGATCTCGGTCTCGGAAACGCTGGCCTGCTCGGCTGGCATCGACATCATGCTCGGCTTGGCCTGAATCTGCATGGCGCTGTCAATGCGGAAGGCTCCGCGCGAAACGACACGTTCATTCTCCGCGAGTCCATCCCGCACCAGGTAGTAGTCACCGGCGCGTGGGCCGAGCACGACTTCGCGGCCTTCAAAGGTTGGCCTCTCCGCGCCCGGAATCTCGACATACGCGACCGCACGTTTGCCTGTCACCAAGACCGCACTGACCGGAACCACCAAGGGCAGTCGCGGATCAGCGCCTTGCTCGGCAACCAGCCCGAGACTCTCAGCCGGAACCAATTCGATGCCGCAAACATCACACACGCCCGCTTCATCCTTGACGATTTCCGGATGCATCGGGCTGATCCACTTACCAGCCAGACTGCGGTCCAAAGCGAGGCCATGCACGCCGACGCGCGCTTGCACGACCGCCCGCGCGAACATGCCGGGCTTCAAGCGTCCGTCAGCATTGTCGACGGTCACGCGCACCTTCGCGGTGCGGCGATGCGGGTCGATCACCGGTGCAATGAAGGAAATCCGACCCGAGAAGGGATCGCCGGGCAGGGCTTCCACGGTCAGCGCTACCTCTTGTCCGTAGCGCAGCCAGGCCAAGTCCTGTTCAAAGGCATCCAACTGCACCCAAAGCTTGCTCAAATCCGCGAGCCGATAGATCGGCGTGCCGGTTTCCACGTAACTGCCTTCTTCGACCAAGCGTTCCATGACGATCCCCGCGCTCGGCGCCGGAATCATGACCGTGTCTTGCACTTCGCCACTTTGCTCGAGCGCATCAAGCTGATTCTCGGTCAAACCCCAAAGCAGAAGTTTCTCGCGGGTCGCTTGATAAGCCCGTTGATTGCTCGCACTCAGAAAGGTGCTCGCACTCGCGGTGTCCCGATCGAGGCGCTGGCGCGCTGCGAGCAGCTCCTCTTGCGCAGTCAGCAAGTCGGGGCTGTAGAGCTGCACCAGGTGGTCGCCCTGCTTGACCCGAATCCCGGTGTAGTCGACAAACAGGCGATCCAAGCGCCCGCCTACCCACGCCGAGACGGTGCGCATGCGCGTTTCATCGATCGCAACCTTCCCCACCATGCGAACCGGGGCCGTCAGCTCGCGCCGCATAACCGGCACGGTTTGAATCTGTGCGAGCTCACGAGCAGCCGGCGACATTGCAAGGCGCCGAGGGTCTGCGTCGCCCGAGCCGTCTAGCAGAACCAAGTCCATACCGCAGATCGGGCAGTCCCCCGGGTCGGGCAACTTGATTTGCGGATGCATCGGGCAGGTCCAGATCTCGGCAACCTCTTCCTCTATCGCCATCTCGCCTTCGGGGCTCGTCTTGCCATCGGCACTGGCCACGTGCTGGTGCCCGTCGGACGCATGCGGAACCGCGTCGCCATCGTCGCTCGGCGAAGTCCATCGCCCGGCCAAGAACAGTCCGAGACCGGTCAGGACGAGAATGTAGATCTTGTGTTTCGTCTTCATGAGAATTCTCCTCCGACGAGGAAGCGCAAGCGTGAAACCGCTTGCCATTGGTCCAGATTGGCGCGCCAATAGGCGAGTTCGAACTCAAGCAGAGTCCGCTCCGAGTCAATCAAGTCCAGAGCGGTCGCGGTTCCCGTGCGATAGGCGGCGAGGCTTAGCTCCAAAGCCTCGGACGCACGCGGAAGCAGGATGTCTTGGTAGAGGTCGGCCCGGCGTTGCGCGTCTGCCGCGATATAGACTTCGTTCTCGATCGCTGCGCGCAGGCTCAGCGCCTTGCCGTCCCAACGCGCGCGCGCTGCGACCAGCTCTTGGCGCGCCCGGCGCTCGACCGCGTCATAGCTTGGCCCCCAAATCGGCAGGTCCATGCCGACGCTGATCACCCACGGATCATCGCCGCTGCCCGGCACGCCCGGCATCGACGCGTCCCCGGTGACCACGGTTTCCACTCCAACAACGAAACTGGGACGACGCGCGAACTCGGCAAGACCTTCTTCACCGCGCGCGGCGTCATAGAGCGCTCCTAAGGAGTGCAGTTCAGGGCTGCGCTGGAGCGCAAGTTCATGCAGGTCTGCGGCTTCGAGAGAGAACGCAGGAGCTACCTCCAGCTGAATCTCAGGCAACTTCTCCGGGAGCTGACGCAATCCAATTCGATCTGCGAGGCGCGCAAAACTCGCGCTGCGCCGGGCACGCACCCGTGCCAGCTGGTCTTCTGCTCGACCGATTTCCACCTGCAGACGCAGCAGATCCTGTTGACTCCCGCCCCCTCGGATGCGCGCTTGCACGACCGAATCAAAACCGTGCAGGATCTCCACCAACTGCACCATCACGCGCTCTTCGCGTTGCAAAAAGGCGTAGTTGTCGTAGGCAACTTCGACTTCCGCGCGGATCCGCAGTCGCTCCGACTCGAGTTGCTGCCAGGCGGCGTGGGCGCGGTGCTCAGCAACCTCTGCCTTCGCATCCAACTGCCCCGGCCACGGGAAGGCCTGGCTGACCCCAATCTTGCGCTCCTGCGGCCCCGTTCGAGTCTGCACCTCTTCAAGAAACTCGGCGAACATCAAGCGCGGCGCCGGCAGCGTCGAACTGATCTCGACCGCTTCCTGCTGCGCGCTCCAACTCGCAAACGCCGCTTTGAGTTCAAAGCTGTTCTCGAGTGCGAAGCGAACATAGTCCGCACGGGTCTGCCCCACAACGAACGCTTGTGCCGTCGAAGGCTCAAGCAGAGAACGGCTTGGCAACTGCGGAGCAGGCCAAGATTCGCGTTCGATTGAGCTCGCGCAGCTCGGCGCGACAAGGATGCATGCGGCAATCAACCGCAGGATGGGAGTTTGAGGGCTCATGGTGCTTGCCTCGCAAGCGGGAATTAGCCTGAACGAAAAACGTCCTGGTGTTCGAACGGCAAGGCTCAACACGATTCCCGAAAGGAACTGGATACGTGAAGCCTTGACTCAGCCATGCGATATGGCTCTCCAACGTGCTGCAAAGCACGGAATCGAACAGCGCACCAAAAGTGCGCACCGGCGGCGCCCTATAAGCGGAAGACTTGGGTCAACAAACGGAGCGGCGGACCGCCCGCGTTTGGACACACAATTCGACGCCGAAGTGAGGCCGCAAGCGCCCCAGCGAGATCTGGCTCATCCGACTCGACTTGCGGCCAATTGCCGACAAAGGAGACAAAGCCGAGCTCAATCGACTCTACCGGAGCAGGTGGTGCCGGCACATGAGGTGCGACGGAGCAGCCGCAATCTTGCAGCTGAATCTGCAGCGGGCTTTCGTCTGAAGCATCCGACGAGCAACAGCCCTGCATCGGGCCCGCTTCCATCGGCGCGCAGCAACAGCATGCACTTGCTTCGGACTCGGAAAGCATGCACAACGGCTTCGCTACCAGTGGCTGCACCATATGCAGCACCAGTAATGCGAAAACGAGGAAAGCGCGAATCATTCCGAGGGCGCCCGCAACGCGGACAGATTGAGAGTACTGGGCAACCCCCCATCTGCGTAGCAAAAATCGCTCAACGGCGGCCCTTCCTCGCTCCTACAGGCCGGAGCTCTTGCGTTTTGCCTAGCGTGAGGGCCGCCGCGATGGTCAAGAATGCGCTGCAAAGTTGCCCAATCCAGCAAGATTGCTCGGCCTGCCAACTCAAATGCTCTGTTAGGTTCGTGAGAACGGTTTCCCCGCCGCTCCTCCCCTGGCCGACCTTCGGCCATTCCCTCACAACTTAATCTCCCCTCCATGAACACCAGGTCTACTTTCCTGGGGCTCGCACTCTTTGCGGGCTTCGTGCAACCCTCTGCTGCGCAAGTATCCGCGCAAGCTCCCCTCGCTCAGTTTGAAGAAGTCGCCGGCCAGCGCGAATTTTCTGGCTGGATGATCGCGCGACCGATGCAGGTCGCCGACTTGGAACAGCGTGGCGTCAGCCACGAGCAAAGCCAGACGCTCCACCTTGCCGGGCACATGATGATGAACGGCTTCCAGGTTCATGAGTTCGTGCCTGCTACCGATGAATACATCTTTGCCGTGCCGGCGAGTTCTTCCGAGAACTTGGTCGCGCGCGAACTGATGTCGACCGGTGCCTTCCAGTACGTCGAGCCGGATTGGACCGTCTACCCCATCGGTGCCCCCAACGACCCTTTGTTCGGCAGCCAGTGGCAACACAATGCCAACCGCATGCAGTCTGCCGACGGCTGGGATATCCATACCGGCAACCCGACGGTTGGCGTCGCCTTCTGCGACACCGGCATTCGCACCACGCACGAAGACTTCCAGCAACATCGCCTCGAGGCCTACAACGCAGTCGATCGTGTTTGGGAAAGTAACGGCGGAAACATTGGTGCGGTGCACCCGCACGGCACGATGGTCACTGGATGTGGCGCAGCCAATGGCAATAACGGCGTTGGCGTTTCCGGCATGGGCTGGGACCTGAGCCACCGCATGATGCGCGTTTCCAACTCAAGCGGCGGGGGTGCCAGCTTGAGCAATCTGCAGCACGCGGCTCGTACGGCGATTGAAGCCGGCGACCGTGTCGCGAGCGTCAGTTACTCGGGACCGGATTCGAGCTCGAACTTGACGACTGCGACCTACATCAAGTCGATTGGAGGCTTGTTGGTTTGGGCAGCCGGAAACGACAACCGCAATCTGACCTTTGGCAACCGTGATAATGATGACATCATCATCGCTGGCGCAACCAACTCGAGCGATAGCAAAGCGAGCTTCTCGGCTTACGGGCAGTACGTCGATGTGACGGCCCCTGGCCAAAGCGTATTGACCACCGATAGCGGCAGTGATTCCGACTATGCCTACGTCAGTGGCACCAGTTTCGCTTGTCCGATCACGGCTGGCTTGTGCGCATTGATTTGGTCGGCGGATCCATCTCTGACGCCCAATGAAGTGGAGGACATTCTGAAGAATGGCGTCGACGACTTGGGCTCGGCAGGCGTAGACAACACCTACGGCTACGGCCGCGTGAACATCTACGGCTCGCTTTCCTTGATTGGCGGCGGCGGCAACCCGCCGGTTGCGAACTTCAGTGGCACGCCGACTTCGGGCACGGCTCCTTTGGTCGTAAGCTTCTCGGATCTGTCCTCTGGCAGTCCCGATGGTTGGTCTTGGACCTTCGGTGATGGCGGCAACTCCAGCAGCCAGAATCCGAGCCACACCTACACGACTCCGGGCACCTACACCGTCAGTTTGACGGCCAGCAATGCCAACGGATCCGACGGCGAGACCAAGGTCGGCTACATCGTGGTCGATGCTCCGGCGCCGCCAACCGCGAACTTCAACGGCACTCCGCTGAGCGGAACGGCACCACTTGAAGTGAACTTCATCGACGCGAGTACTGATGGCCCGACTTCATGGAGCTGGGATTTCGGTGACGGTGGCAGCTCCTCGGCGCAAGATCCATCTCATACATACACCGCAGCGGGCGTCTACACGGTGACCATGACAGCGACCAATGCCAACGGCAATGACACCATGGTGCGCACCGATTACATCACGGTGACGGAACCAGGTGGATTCACCGGCCAGGGCTTCATCTTGTCCAAGAATTCCGACTTCTCGACGGATGATCGCAGCTTCTCGCGCAGCGACACGATCTACATGTTGGTTTGGTCGGATCAGGTCAACTCGAGCAATATGCGCCAGAACTGGTGGCAACTGAAGAAGCGCAAGGACTCGGTGCGCCAGAACTTCACCAACAACGGCGATGGCAGCTTTACCGCGAGCTTCAATTTGTCAGGGCTACCAAGCTCGGCGACGAGCTGGAGTTTCAAAGCGAACATTCGTGACCGTGCAGGGGTGCGTTACCAGCCTTCGGCGAATATCTCGGTGAACTAGTTCACGGGATCGAACAGGCAAAGGCCTGTTTTCGGGCCGCAAGGATGCTTCCTTGCGGCCTTTTCCTATCTCCAACTCACGCAGAGCGGAGCCTGCCCCGCACGCCACACCGGATACTTTTGCATGATGGACTGAAAGCGCTGTGACGCGATGAAGCGGTCAAGCCAAATGCGGAGTGCAGTCCAGTCTTGCGCATCGAACCAGGCGCGATCGGCGATCGCAAATTGGCGCACGAATGGTGCAATCGCCGCATCTGCGAGTCGAAACTCTGCGTCAATCAGAAAGGAGTGCTGTTGCAAGCGAGCATCGAGCGCGCGAAGTATCACCGATGCCGCATCGCGGTGCTCCAACTCATCGACGTCTTCGTACCGCGTCGCATACTTGTAGCGATCCAAGTGATGCTTGAACTCGCCGTCATTGCGCGCGATCAAACGATCGGTTTCGGCCTGCAGTGCAGCGCTGGCAGGAAGCCAATCCTCAGGGTCGTCCTGAACCAAGGCCCAACGCATCACATCCAGGCTTTCATCGATCACCGTCCCGTCGGGTAGCACGAGAACCGGAACCGTCCCCTTGGCCGAGGCCGCGTAGATCTCGTCCGGCCGATTGCGCAACTCGATCTCGCGTAGCTCAAGCGATTGCCCACTTGCCGCCAGCGCGAGACGCGCGCGCATCGCATAGGGACAGCGTCGGAAACTGAACAGGACCGGAAGGGTTTCGCTCAAGAATCTAAGTCGCCCAAGTGTTGCTCACCGCGCGCTTCGGCAAGCTCAATTTGCTTGCGGCGCTCGCGATAGCTCGCCTTTTGCGCCTCGCTGGTCTTCGCAAAACAGTGATGGCAGCTGACGCCTTCCTCAAACTGTTCGCGCTGGCGATCTTGCGCGTCAATCGGAAAGCGACAGGCGCGGCAAAGCCCATAGCTACCTTCGGAAAGGCCGTGCCCCACGGCGACTCGTTCGTCAAAGACGAAACACTCGCCCTTCCAGAGGCTTTGCTCTTCCGGCACCGTTTCCAGGTACTTCAAGATGCCCCCCTGTAGATGGAAGACTTCGCGCACGCCGAGTTGTTTCAGATAGGCGGTCGACTTTTCGCATCGAATGCCGCCGGTGCAGAACATCGCCACCTTTTGCCCATCTTCGACCTCGGTTTTCAGCCAGGCTGGAAACTCACGAAAGCTGCCCAACTTCGGATCGCGCGCGCCCTCGAAAGTGCCTATCGCCACTTCGTATTCGTTACGCGTATCGATTAGCGTGACCTCTGGATCTTGAATCAGAGCATTCCAGTCTTGCGGCTCAACATAGGTCCCGACGATCTGATTAGGGTCGATTCCCTCGACCCCCATCGTGACGATTTCTTTCTTGCGCCTCACCTTCATGCGATGAAACGGCGGCTCGCTAGCCCGCGACAATTTCGGCTGCAGGTCGGCAAAGCGTAGGTCGGCGCGCAGTAAATCTAGGACACTGTTCACGCCCTTTTCGGGGCCGGCGATGGTTCCATTGATGCCCTCTTGAGCAAGCAACAAGGTTCCCTTCACCTCGCCCGCTCGACAGGCCTCAAGCAGTGGCTCGCGCCATTCCTCGAAATCAGGAAAGTCGACGAAGCGGTACAGCGCAGCGACAAGGAATTCAGCCATGGCGAATTTCCGGCGTAGTTTAGCAGGCGGTCACGCCTACGCGCCGCCGTCGTTTGGCCGACCGGGCGGGCGCGTCGTTTGCAGCACCCCTCCGACTCGCTTGCCAACCCGCACCTCGAGCCACGAGACAGCTCGGTGAAACCATGCGTAACGCGCACGGGCCGCCCGCACCCCCGCTTCCACTCCGGGGCTCGAATAGATCAGCAGTACCAAACCTAAGGCAGTCGCGAACAGACCACCCGGAATTGGAAACGGCAGCGATGCGAGCCCGACAAGAAAGAGAACCAGCCCGACGCAGAAGGCAAGGAGCCGCGTCAATTGCGACGCAGCGCACGGATTGCTTCGCGTACGCCAGGGTTGTCTGGATTCAACTTGAGCGAACGTTGGTAACTCTGCTCCGCCGCTTCCAATTGTCCGAGTTTTGCTTGGGTCTCACCGAGCGCTTCCCAAGCGTTCGCCGACTCTGGAAAGAGACGGACATTGCTGGCGTACAAGTCCGCGGCCTGCGCCACTTGTCCTGCGACACTGAGGTTGTACCCCGCGCGCAGGATCACGCTCTCGAGCAAAGCCCTACCGTCGTCGTCGGCGTCGTCATCGCGCAAGGCACGCAGAAAGGGCTCAAGTGGAGGCCCGCCCTCTTGCGTCGCCCGTGCCATGGCCAAGCCGACCATCGCCCAGATCGGTTCGCTTTCCTTCGCGCCCGAGAGGAGCGCTTCCGTGCGTTCAACCTGGCCGTGAGCGAGAGCTCGAATCGCGCCATCGAATAGCCCGTCGATGCCGATGATTCCGTCCACGTTCAAGCTATCCGGTTTGCGTACGACAAAGAATCGATCGCCAGCGTCCTCTCGTATCAAAGAACCATCGTTCTGCAGATAGAAGCGAAACTTGCCCGCGAATGCGGTATCGCCCAAGAGATAGCCCGGCCCCTCTGTCAGCGTCAACGTTGAGAACGGCTCCAACCCAAGTGACTCGGGGGGAAACTGATAGCCGCCCGCCAACCCCGTCAGATCCGGCTTGGCCCTGTCGGTTTGATCATGCGGGGTAGCCGCATCGGCCGCGGCCACAAGATGGGGTTCGGCACTGGGCATCCCGGTGCGCGCAGCCAAGACTTGGTCAATCAAAGCGATCATGCCCTCGGTAGGCGTGTACTCGTTCTCGTAGGTATTCGCACGATTCACGATCACGATGTCGCTCTTCGGCAAGGCGGCGATCATCTGATTTCCGACTCCCAGGGCAGCCACCATGCCGTGCTCTTCCAGGCTCGGCTTGCGCAGTACCCACCACATGAATCCATAGCCCATCAATGGGCTATCGATCGAGTAGAGCGCAGTGGAACGGTTCACCCAATGGTGTGACAAGATGCGCTGCTCGCCCCACATCCCTTGGCGCGCAAACAACAGACCAAATCGCGCTGCATCGCGGGCCGACAAGCGAAAGGGATACGCTGGATACTTCGACTTATCCAACTCGTAGTGGTAGTAGCCATCGCTCAAGCGCCAATCTTGCATGCCAAGCGGCTGCGCAAAATGCTCATCGAAGGCTTCAAAAATGTCGTCACCCGTCAGTTGCATCAAGATGGTTGCGAGCGTATTGAAATCCCAGTTGTTGTAGCCAAATGCTTGACCAGGGCTGATGCTTCCGCGCGGCGCCGAGTCGGTGCGGCCCGCATAAGCCGCGGGGTGATAGACCGCCGAACGCGCCTTGAGAAGATCGAGAATCCGCGCCTGCTTTTCCACTTCGAGCAAGGGGCTCGGTTCGTCGTCGATGCCGAGCTCCGCCATCGTCTTGTTCAGTTCGATCTCGCCGCGATCCCAGTAGATGCCGTACAGCGCCGAAAGAAAACTCTTGCGCACCGAATGGCACATAAAGCGCCGCTCCACCTCGCCCCAGGAAGCAACGATCGCTCCATCGGCAATGACCAGGAAGGCCGAAGACGGCAGCTTCTCCCATGCTTGTCGAGCTGCTTCAAGCAAGTCCGGGTCGAATCCCGCCTCGCTGACATCCGAGTAGATCTGCCAGGTCTCACCCGGCACGCGTTGCTGAGCAGATGCGAAAGTGCCTAGGGCAATCGCAACAAGCAAGAAGACAATGCGCAGGAATGACATCGATCCATCCTAGCGAAGCAGCGAGCCGACGCGGCGCGAGGGAAATCGCTCTAATTTCCAGGCGAGCGGTGCGGCGCGGTCGTTCCAATAAGAGCATGTCGCGCGCACAAGCTCTACGATCCGCATTCTTGAGCCTCCTCGCGAGCTTCTTTTTTCTGCTTCCCCGCTTGGAAGCCCAGGAAACGCAAGAGGGCGAGGTCAAGCAAGGCGGACGAGGCTTGCATGGATACATCGGCTACACCGCAAGCCAGCCCGAGAACCGCGCCGAATATGGGGCCGGCATGGGTTTCTATTCGGCAGCTTGGACCTTGGTGGATCAACCGCTTGCCCATTTTCAGATCGGCTTGGCGAGTGGCTGGATCTCGCCCGATAACTCAGACAACCCCGACCAACCCTTGGCGCCAATCGGGACGCGCGCGCGCGATAACTGGCCGGAGCGCGGGCCGACTTGGGGCAGCGTCTTCCAGACCGTCGAAGGCGGTCTGGGCTACTGGGCCGGCAATCGCTTTCGCTACGGACCGCCCAAGTTCAGCATGAATGCGACGCCTCAGTGTTACGACTATGAAGTCGGCTCGCCGGGCTGGTCGTTCTTCTACGACACCGAAGCACTGCCCGATGCGCGACTCGGTATCGCGCAACTGAGCAATCGCTTGCTGATCCCGCCCGATGCGTTGCCATTTGAAGGCACACCGGAAGGCAAGTTTCTCGGCTACAGCTATATGGCGCTGCCTTTCACCGATCCGGTGCCCAGCCTCGATGGCAAGGCGCCGATCGGTGATCAGGCCTGGACCTGTTTCTTGAGCACGGAGAACTTCAAAGGGCCGATCGCGTACTACATCCCCGAGACTTGGAGCAAGATCGGCGATCTGTTCGACTACGAATTCATCTATGGCCGCGGCCTCGATGCACGCGCCGGAAGGATGGGCGGCGGCGCGATGGAGATCAACACCGTGCCGCAACTGACTGCGCAAGATCGCCAAGGCCGGACCTGGTCGAAGATCCCAGAACTCAAGTTTCCGGTCGACAAGTACGGCAACGCCGTGCTGGTGCAGGACGTCAGCTACTATTCAAAGCAGGCGCTCTACGACGACTTCAAGGCTTGGCGTGACGGCGGCCCTGCCCCGACCGGAGCATTCAAGGCAGAGGGGCGCTACGTCGCCAAGCTAAGCACGCGCACCCCCGGATTCGATCAGGATGGCTTGCCGATCGAAGGCGTCGCAAACACCTTCGACACCAAAGTCTTCACGGATACGACCTGGGGACTGAGCTGGAAACAAGGCGGTGCTGCCAAGCAGGGCAGCTTCCCGCAGTACTACCGCCACGAGGGTGAGAAGCGCATTGCCGTAGCCGCCGAGGATGTCCCGCAGGAAACAAGACTGCACGAGGCGGGCTTCCGCCTAGCGAAGCCGGGGCAACCATTTACCTCGCCGGCACGCGGCGCCTGGGCTGAGCCCGGCCCGAAGCAGGGCCCATTTCAAGTGGTGCTCGGCGACGGCTCTTTGGTGACTTACTCCTGGTATCGCTTTGTCGATCAGCCCTCGTTTCAGCAATACAACTGGTCGCAAGAAAAGCGCGACAAGCTGCAAGCCTTCGTCGAGAAGATTCATCGCGCATGGCCGATCGACCGCGACTACATGCCACCGCCCAGCACCGGCGAGCTCCTCAAGCTTGACCCGGCTCTGTTCGTGCAAGCTCCAAACGGCCTCGAGGTCGGCTATGTGCCGATCGTGACACGGCAAGAAGCGGCGCCGAAATCGTTCAGCCTGGAACAAGCCTTGCGCGGCCAAAGCACGCGGATCGACTCTGGCGAATTCCATGGATTCCGCGAGTCACGGTTTAACTGGGGCGGCGCCGCGTGTCGTGTGGTCTTCCCGAAGGTCGCCGCGCAGGGCCAGCCTTGGGTTTGGCGCGCGCGCTTCTGGGGGCACGAGCCGCAGTTCGATCGCTCCATGCTCGAGCGTGGTTGGCATGTGGTGTATTGCGATGTTGGCGGCCTGTTCGGGAACACCGAAGCCATGCGCCGTTGGGAGGGTTTGTATTCCTTGCTGACGCAGTCAGGGCTGCACAAGAAGCCATTTATGGAAGGCATGAGCCGTGGTGGTTTGGCGATCTATCAATGGGCCAAGCAGCACCCGGATCGAGTGCTCGCGCTTTACGGCGACAACCCCGTTTGTGATCCGCATTCGTGGCCGGGCGGCGCGGGTGCCAGTCAACGCCGCGATGCCGAATGGGCTCAATGCCTCGCCGCCTATGGTTTCGCTGACGGCGATGCTTCCGCTCTCGCAGGATTTGCCATACGCGATTTGGAACGCATCGTGCAGGCGAAGATCCCTATTCTGCACGTGATCGGCGAAGCCGACTCCGTCGTGCCAGTTGCAGAAAACAGCGACATCGTTGAAGCGCGCATCCGTGAACTCGGCGGCAACATCGTGGTCGTGCGCAAGCCGGGCCTGGATCACCACCCGCATTCTCTGCCCGACCCACAACCCATCATTGACTTCGCGCTTGCGGCGTGGCGGAACAGATAGAACCCTCTATGCTGTTGGCGACGGACGATTCCAATTCCTTGCCAATACCCATGACCGACTCCCCCACTCTTTACACGCGACTCGGCGGATATGACGCGATCTCCGCCGTCGCTGAAAACCTGATTCCGCGCTTGATGAAAGACGATCTGCTTGGGCGCTTCTGGGCTCATCGAAGTCATGACAGCATTCGTCGCGAAAAGCAATTATTGATCGACTACCTCTGCGCCGAGTCCGGTGGCCCGATGGTCTATACCGGCCGCGAAATGAAGGTGTCCCACGAAGGCATGCAGATCAACGAAGCGGATTGGAGCAACTTTGTCGGTCATCTGAACGCGACTTTCGATGCGTTTGAGCTTCCGGAAGCCGAACGCAACGATGTACTTGGCTTCATCGAAAGTAAAAAGGCCGAGATCGTCGAAGCTTAGGCCGCGAGTTTTCTGCTTCAGCAGCCGAGCCGGCCTTTACTCAATCGACTCTTTGGCGTCCTGCAAGCCCGCTTTGAGTTCGGCCCAGCCGCTTTCAAAGCCGGACGCGATCTCGTCCCAGGCAGCCCCAGAAGCTTCGCCCGCCGCCAGCAGTTTTTCAGAAAGCTGCTGGCGCTTCGCTTCCAGTTCATCGATCGTCGACTGCAGCTTCTGCTTTGCTTCGGCGCCTGCTGTCTCGGCTTGCTCGCGAGCTTTCTGTTTCCAGTCAGCCAGCTCGGCGTCGAGTTCGGCAAGGTCATCGCGCCAGACCGCCATGCGCTCTTGCATCGCTTCGACGGCAGCTTGCCCGGTCTTACGCAGCTCGTCTTGCACGCGCTCAATTTTCTCCTCGGCGTCACCGCAGGATGCAGCAAGAGAAAGGAAGGCGATCAGAAGGCTTCGTGCGAGCATGACCACAATCTACCGTGCGCTGGCGACTTTCGGCGGCATGACGCGATTCATGCGCTTGAGCTCCTTGATCAAGAAATCAAAGTCGGTGAATGGCTCACCCCCGATGCGTGACCAATGCAGCGTGCCGTCGCGATTGATCAAGAAAGTCGAGTGCAACTCAATCTCTTCAAAATCATCAAAGGAGTTGAAGCGATGCGCGTTGGCGAAATTGTTGTCGGACAGCAGCGTGACGCCCATGTCCGGCTGCTGCGCGGCGATCTCTTCCAGCTCATCCTGACTCACCGCAAGGACCACCGTGTCCAGGCTCTGAATCTCTTCCAAGCGATCGTCGGCCATCTTCAGCTGTTCAATGCAGTGCACGCATTCTTCACCCAAGTAGAAGATTAGCATGACATTCTTGCCCTCGTAATCCGCCAGCGTCACCGTTTTGCCTTCCGCGTTTGTCACACTGAGTTGGGGCAGATCGCCGGGCACCCAAATGCTGGGGCCGTGTACATCGAGCACTTCAGTCTTGTAGTTGCGCTGCTTGATTCGCGGGTCGTTGAAAGGCTCGGCGGTGATCCCGGTCGCCTCGGCAGCATCGAGCCAGCGGTTGGGGCGGTCGGCGTCGGACCAAGCAACCATTAGCTTCGACATCGCCTCTTCCGCCTTTGCCGTTTCGCCGAGCTGAGCGTAGGACACGACCAGCCCAGACAGCGCGAAACCGTCGTGGAAAACGGTTTCCAAGGTGCGCTCGTAACATTCGGCCGCCAACTTCGGAGCGCCTAATTCAAGATAAGTATCGCCCAAGAGGTTGAAGAGGAAGGCCGACTCGTGCGGTGGGTCGTTGTGCCAGTTCTTCTCTTGCTTCTCGGCCGCAGCCGTGAGCAGGGAAAGCCCTTTCAAGTAGTCGCCGTCGGCCAAGGTGTAAAGCGCTTCGAGCTGCTCAAATCCATCCTTCGCTTGCGGGCCCATCTCGCCGTCGCGGATTTCATCCATCGCCGCTTTGGCTTCATCGAGCCGGCTCAGGCCAATTAAAGCACGCACGCGCGACTGTCCGGCAATGCTCTTCTCCATCGGGTTGTCCATATCCCAATGCAGCCGACCGCCGTCGAGGATGTCTTCCCAACGCTCAAACTTCTCGAGCGCGCGGATCATCGGAAACTTCGACATCGTCGTGAAAAACGGCATCTCGACAAAGGCGGGCGTCTTCGACAACTGCTCGGCGCCAATCAACGCTTGCTCGACCATGCCGAGCTGTTCCTGGATGTAGCAGAGGTAGTCGAGGTTGTGCACATAGTCCCAGTTCTGTTCCGGAAGGATCAGGCGCTCGTTCATGTAGGTCTTCTCGCAGCGCGTCGCGCTATCCATCGCAATGGCGGCTTCATGCCAAAGGCCGATGCCGGAAAGCACGTGGCCGGGCATGTGCAGCAAGTGGCCGCAGTTCGGCGCGATCTCGGGAAGCTGCATGCAGCTATCGATGACGTAGTGACCTTCTTTTCCGTCCCAGTTGTGCACGCGGTAGTGCAGCGCGCCGACGTGATCGGGGTCGAGTTCGAGGATGTCATCCAACACCGCTTCCAGGCCGTAGCGTTTCGAGCCCTGGTTGCCGGAGGTGCTGCCGCTCATCAGCCAGTACATCGCCTTGGCTTCGACATCGTTCGGGTAGTCCATCAGTAGGCGGTCGATCGCGACCAGCGCGGCCTCTTCGGCATCGCGGCGATCGTCGCCCTTGGCGTTGCGAATCGCAGCGAACAGCTCGGCCGTCTCGATGAAAGCCCGCTCACGCGGTGTCACGCTGTCCTTGCGCTTGACTGCTTCCTTCAGAAACTCGGCGCTGCGCTCCGGGTCTTCCTTGTTCGCAAGCGCGAGCCCCCAGTAGGCCATCGCGCATTCTGGGTCGAGCTTGATGCACCAGCGCATCGTGCGCTCAGCTTCGAACCACCAGAAGCCGTGCAGCAAGGTGATGCCCTGGTCGAACCACTGTTGAACCTCGGGGTTGGACGAAGTAATCGGGAAAGGCGTCGAGCCGATCCCCTCCATCAGCCAAGGCTTCTGGCGCGGGCCGACGTCATAGGCCGAGCCGTGGTTGGAGTGCCCCCAGGGCTTGGCATCCTCGCTGGGCTCGGATTGTTGGGCAATCAACGGCGCGGTACACAGCGCCAGGCACAAAAGACTGGGGAGAAATCGCAGGGGCATCTCAAAATGTTAGAGAACAAGCGCGAGCCTGGGGATCGCCATCTCCGATTCCACCCCAGAAATAACCTATAACGCTCGGTGTAAGTTGCGCAGGCTGAGGCAATGACCCCCGGTCCCGCAAAGAGCTTTGATCCCGAGCAGGCAGTTGCCCGCGCGCGCAATCTGTTCTGGAGGCATGGCTACGACGGCACGTCGATCAGCGAACTCGAAGCCGAACTCAAGGTCGGTCGCAAGAGCCTGTACGACACCTTTGGCAGCAAGCGAGCTCTGTATTTGCGCTCGATCGAGCAATACACCGACTCGGTCATCGCGCGCATTTGCCGCGGACTTGCCGACTCCCGCAACTCCCCCATCGAAAACCTCGAGCGCGTGTTGGACCGGCTGCAGGCCCACCATGGATCGCCCGACAGTTTGGGCTGTTTGCTAGGGGTCGCGATGGCACAGACCGGGTCTGAGGACACCGAGCTGCACGAGCTCTTGCTCGGCTACCTCAAACGGCTTGAAGCCGCTTTTGCCAAGACTCTGCGCGCTGCCCAAGCGGATGGCGCGATCACCCCTCACGTGCGGCCGCAAGACGCCGCACCCCAACTCGTCGCCTTGACTCAAGGCATGGCTTTGCTGGGCCGCATTCAAGACACCGCCACGATGCAGCGTTCCATCGTGCGATCCACCCTGCAAAGCCTGCGCGCATAAACGTGTTTACTCGACTCTCTTCGTTCCTTCTTTGTCTCACGCTGGCGCTCGTTGCGCCGGTGTCTGCCTCGGCGTTCACGCCCCCGCCCGCGCAAGAACTGGCTTCCCCGACGGCGCTGGTCAAGATTGACAGCATCGTGCAAAACCTCGTCGACACCGAGCAGATCGTCGGCGCCGAAGTGCTGATTATTCAGGGCGGCAAGACGCTGCTGCACGATGTCTATGGTTGGCGCGACCTCGAAGACAAACGGCCAATGGAACGCGACAGCGTGTTCTGCGTGCGCTCGATGACCAAGCCTTTCATTGGTGCGTCGATCATGATGCTGGTGGAAGAAGGCAAGATTGAGCTCGACGCGCCGGCCTACAACTACCTCCCGGTGCTCGATGCCGACCCGTATCGCATGATCACGGTGCGGCATTTGCTGCACCACTTGGCTGGCTTTCCGATGTCGCTGATTCAAAGCAACGACCTGAAGGCGATCAAGAGCATTCAAGAGGTCGCTGCCTTGGGTGTGCAGAACGATTTGATCTTCCCGCCCGGCATCAAGTTTCGTTACAGCGATCACGGCACCGACACTCTGACTGCATTGCTGGAAGCCGTAAGCGGGATGCCCGCCGAAGACTTCGTGCGCACTCGCTTGCTTGAACCGTTGGGTATGCAAGATTCGATCGGCTTCCTTCCCGATGGGCACCCGCTGCATGCGCGCGCCGCCAGCAAATACATCGGCGGGCCGGGCAGCTGGTCACGCTATTGGAAGGCCGAAGACGCTTCGATCTTTCCGATTTTTCTGGGTTCGCAGTCGATGTATTCGACGCTGCCTGATTACGCGCGCTTTGCGCAGCTGTTCTTGCACGGCGGCAAGGTCGGCGAGCAGACTCTGTTGAGCCAAGCCTCGATCGATGCGATTCTGAGCCCAGGGCCTTTTCCGATGAACGGGCCGACCGGCCTGCCCGGGGCGCGCACCGAATACGGCAAGCTGATGCAGCTGTGGACCGTGCCGACGGATGACGCGAGCGAGGAAGGCGGGCGCAATAACCTGGCCTTTGGCCACACCGGTTCGGACGGTACGCACTGCTGGGTTTTCCCCGAGCAAGATGCGGTCGCGCTGTACTTCACGCAGTCGCGCGGCACGATGACCGGCGTCAAATTCGAAGAGTTGCTCGGCGAGCTGTTCTTTGGCGTGGCGGTCGAGGAAGCGCCCGAATCCCCGCCGTTCAGCGATTACCTGGGCTACTACTTTGAAGGCGGCAACGATCGCTACCGTTCGATCATTCAACATGGCGACGTTCTCGCGCTTGAGATTCTAGGGCAAGCAGTGGTCGACCTGGAGTACCTCGGTGACGATCGCTGGAGATTCGCAATCGACCCCACAAAGGTTGTGAAGTTTCAGCGCGATGAAGCTGGCGAAGTCACTGGCTATCGCATCGGCGATCACGAAGAGTTCCGCTTTGAGCCCGCGGCTGACCTCCCTTCAGTCGAAGAGTTGGCTAAGCGTCCGGCGGAAGTACACGGCATGCAGCGGCTAGAAACGCTCGGCCCCTTGCGCATCGAAAGCACCTTGAGCATGCCGAAGGTTGGCATGGAGGGCACCATGACCAGCACCTATGCCTGGCCGCGCAAATTCCGTTTGGATTCCGAAATGGGCAACCAGTTCGAGAACTTCGCCTACGACGGTGAGCAAGTGACCTACGAGTCTGTCCTGGAACCCGCCGGCCCCATGACCGACGCAGCCCGCGCCGACCAACTAAGCCGCGACAACCACTTCGCGCGCTTCGGCCTCTGGACCGATTGGCACACCAACATGGATGTCGTGCAAAAGGTCATGCTTGGCGAGCGCGAGATGTACCTGGTGCGCACCGGTGACTGCTCCGCCCCCGCTCGCACGCTTTACGTAGAAGTCGAAACCGGCCGCGTGCTCGGCGAAGACGGCTTCTCCAACCTCCCCGGCCTCGGCCTCCTCGGCCAAAAGCTCCGCGCCGACGACTTCCGCGAGGTGGAAGGCATGCTGCTGCCTTACCGCGTGCGCATTCAGTTCGCCAACAACATGCTGGGGCGCATGACAGTCATCGTGACGGATATGAAAGTCGGTACTGAAGCGCCGGACTTCCACTTGGGGAACTAGGTTTTGCTGGGCTGGTAGCGGATCGGCTGGTCGGTCGATCTGCTCGTCGCTCGATTCGCAAACCAGCCGCGCGGCCTACAGACCCGACGCTTCGACGCCGTCTTCGAGCGGCGTCTCTTCGGAAAGCTCAAGAACCACCGCCGTGGTTTTCGGCACCGACTCAAACTTGTATTCGTGGGTTTGGGGTCGGTCCACGCGCACGATGCGATAGACCGTCCACAACATCGCCAAACCGAAGCACACGGCCAGGTACAGAAAGAAACTTCCGCCACCTTGTTGGGTCATCAGTGGCGCGACGATCAGCGGTCCAATGATGGAACCCATGCTGTTGACGAACAAGATGCCACTGCCGATCTGAATCATTTGCAGATCGGTGTGATCGATCGCCGTTGCGATGCACAGCGCGTAAAACGGCATGCTGCAGGCGCCGACCAGGAACATTGCGCCGAATAGCGCGTAGCTCGATCCGGCAGCAAGGTACCAACCGCCGATCGAAATCGCGACGCCGACCGCCGCCAGCCCGGCCAGTACATAGCGGCGATCGACGCGATCGGACAATCGGCCGATCGGCAGTTGGCTCACCGCGCCGCCGATAATCGCAACGCTCATCAGTCCACCGATCGCGCCATCTTCCAGACCAAAGCTGCGCCCGACCAATGGGCCCACCGCCCACACCGAACCGGTGGCCAGCCCAGCGCAGAGTGCACAAACAAAGGCGACCGGTGAGGCACGCATCAACTCGCGCAGCTCGAAGCGCGCCACCGGCAAGGGGTGCGGCGCCGCCATGCGCGTCAGGCCGATCGGAATGATGGCGAGGCATAACAGCGCGGCGCCAATCACGAAGAGATCAAGCGTGTTCGGGTCGGCCAGCCCCAAGAGGCCTTGGCCGAGTGCCATGCCAAACAAACTGATCGCCGTGTATACCGCCAGCACCGTGCCGCGGTTGTCGCGCGTGGATGCCTCGCTGAGCCAGCTTTCGATGACCATGTACAGGCCCGAGAAGGCGAAACCGGTCGCGAAGCGCAGCACCAGCCAAGCAGCGAAGAAATCCAGGAGGCCGGCCCCCAGCAAAGCCAGGGTCGCCACGGCACTCAAGACCATGAAGCCGCGGATGTGGCCGACCCGCGCGACGATGCCCGGCGTCACGATGCAACTGAGCAGGAAGCCACCGAAATACGCCGAAGCGGTAACACCAATCGCGCCGTTGCTCCAGCCCAGGCCCTCGGCCCGAATCGGCAAGAGTGTCAGCTGCAAGCCGTGACCACAAAGCAGGATTGCAACCGCTAGCAGCAGCGTGGCCAGTCTTAACAGGATGGCGGTCATGGCGAATGCGCGAAAGAAATGTCGAGCGCCTTCGCCACACATTCGCAAATCAGGGCGTCGTGGCGAGCGCGCAGCATCATAGCGAGGGCGCGTGAGATCGCGGAGACAAGTCTCCGCGGCGCGAGCAGTCATCGACTGCTAGGCAAGCACGCCCCTGCTTGGAAAAGCTCCCCTAGCTCCGATGTGCTAGAACCAAACCAAGGTTAAAACGTCAACTCGAAGACATCAGAGGTCGGAGTTCCACCGGTTCCGAGGATGCCGCCAATGTTCACCCATGCTTGGAAGTAGTACGTACCGCTCAAGCTTGCGGGCACCGTAACCACCGCCAGCGCACTCCCATCGGAATGTACTCGTGACCCGTACTTCACATGATGAGCGTGCGTGAAAACGAGAGCTCGACTTGGGCCAAGTCCCAGCTGGTACGCAGGATTCTCGGGGTGCGGCACCTTGCCCATGCGTGTCGATGCAACCCAACGTGCAAACGACTTTGGCTGGGAAGGGTCTGCACCTGTCAAGTAAAGGGCCACTTCTCCTGGTCCGCGATGCACCGCCTGGATCAACGGAAATCGCACGCCCGTCCAGCGCAGCTCTGTGAAATCCCATCGAGAATTGTAGGTGTGATAGAAGGCTAACAGGCCCCCCTCGGAGTAATGCCATTCCGAACGGCTGAAGATGGCCTCTTCCCCTGGTCGCAACCAGACCGGATCGCTCCAGCATTGACCTGAGTCGACCGAGTAGACATACCCAGGAGAATAGTGATGCTGTTTCCCCGTCCATGACCCGCTCATGTACCCAAGAAACAGCCTCGCTCCATCGAGAAACACCTGAAGGCGGGCCTGCGGGACAGCCGGCTCGCCCGGTAGACGCTCAATCGAATGCACGGGCATGAAGCTGTCTCCGCCATCGTTCGAAACCAAGACTCGTGTTCTAGGATGTGCGGAATCGCCAACCCACGCGGCAACGATCGTGTCTCCCTCAGTCGCAACGATGTAGTCAGTCGTCTCTTCTCCAGGAACAGAGACCATCGTTTCGTTCCAACTCTGACCAGCATCCTCTGAGATCAATAGGTAGCACTCCTTCTCTAGTGCACCCGCGCCAGCTCGACCCGTCTGTCGGTAGTTCACGATGATTCGACCGTTCTCAGCAAACACCTTGACATTGTCGTACTTGACCAAGGAACTCGTGCCATGTGGGTCTGCGTCAAGGCGCAGAGGGCTTGACCAATTTCCATTCGTCCGACGCGCCGAAAAATACAAGCCAATGTCCGGGTCATTGAAAGTCTCAGCCGCAAAAACCACACACGCGCCACTTCCCGAAAGGGCTGCTGAAGCAGAATAAATCTCTGCTAATCCCGGAACAGTCAATGATCCCGTCTGCGACCACGAACTTCCGGAATTGGAACTCTGGCGAATCCTGACCTCTCCCAGAGACTCTTCGACGACGAGCGCATCTTTTCCGCGGGCGGCCAGTTCAAGAAACCCGTCGAAACTCGCCACCGAAGGCCGCCACGTTTCGGCAAACGGGCTTGATTGCGCAAGGACCGACATATTCGAGTTCGGCATTTGGTAAACCAATAGCCCACGGTCGTCCGAGTACTCAAGGTCTTGAATCCAGACACTCCCGTAATTGAAAACGACCTCATCTCTCAGCAGCGTTCTCGTCCAACTCAATCCTGCATCTTGTGAGACACCTACGTAGAGGTATGTATGTTCGGACGAAGAGAACGAATCATGAACGACCCAACTCGCGACGCGCGTCGGGCCGTCTCCGGCGACCCGACCCAGCATCCATGCCCCCTGATTGAGTCCTCCAGATGCAAGCGTCTCACCCTCGCGACCACGCCCCAATTGCGAAGCAAATACCGATGAAGAGAGGACCCAAATAGAGATCGCATATACGAGAAGTTGACGCATGAGGGCTGAAATCGAAGATGATCGAATCATGTTTCATTTCGGTGATCGTTCGCCAGTTGGCTGCGGAGGCGACAGAGAATGGGAATGTCGCTAGATTCGAATAGAACTGATCCGTCGTGCCCTGACAAGATCTTTCATGGGTGTTGCCTCGCGGAATCAGGCGACGCGCCGATGGCAGGGTCTGCAGTCAACTCGTTTGAACTCCGAACCTGAATCGCCAAGCAGTCCTGGCACTCGACTGACTCGATCCAGAGCGAATCCGTATCCTGAGAGACGGTTGGCAGGTACTCACGAATAGGCCCAATGCCACGTGCACATTGGCACGATCACCGCGAGCCCATTGACCTACTCATCAATCCCCGTCGTTTCACTTGGCGGGGAGAAGATATCGAGGATCTCGCAGCGTTCGATGGCGTAGGCCGAATGTGGCACGCCGCCAGGCAGTTGCAGCACTTCACCTGGGCCGAGTTCAACTTCGTGATAAGCCGGGGTGTCCGGCGCGCCCAAGCCAAAACGCACGTGGCCGCTGACCACATGAGCGAATTGTTCGTTTGGGTGATGGTGGCTCGGGACATCGCAACCGGCTTCCAGCACCACCTGCGAGATCATCGCTTGAGTGCCGATGACGCGGCGGCGTTCGAGTTTCTCCATCGGGAAGTCGGCTGGCAACTCGGCCCAGCGGTGGATGATGGCGTCGGTCATGCTTGCTCCGGGGATCGATCCAGAATCGGTTCGGGATCGATCGTAGGAATCGGCTCCATCTGCCGCGACTTTCTTTGCAACCAACGTGGGTCGTAGGTGAACAGGTGCAGCATGACCATGCCCAGGCTGAGATCAGCGAAGTCGATCAGCACGATCAGGCCCAAATGCAAGGCCAGCATCGCAGCCCAGATCCACAGTCGTGCCCGGGCCAGCAGGGCCAACGGGGCGAACAAGAGTTCGAGGCCGAGCGCGCCCCAGCTGCTGACTTGCAGCAACCATTCCGGCAAGGCTGCGGTGAACTCGTGGATGACCCCGGGCCTCGCCAGGGGATTGTCGAGCACACGCCGCATGGCGGTGCCGTCTTGCCAGGACGGACTGATCAACTTGGTGTAGCCGCTATAGCTGTAGCCCAAGGACATCAGCGCCCACGCCACCCGATGCAAGGCCGGTGGCATCGCCCAATCACTCGGCTTGGCCGCATGCAAGAGCAGCAGCATGCCCACATAAGGTAGGCTCGGATTCGAAATCAGCGGATTGCGGCCGAACAAACAAGCCATCAAATACCAAAGCAACACCGCAGCAATGCGATCCTTGCGGCCAAGCGCCAGCATGGCACTCAAGCCGACTGCGCCAACGAGAACCATCGTCGCGACGAGCGGCGAGTCGACATAGGCGAATAGGTTTGGGAAGGCAGGTAGCAAGGGGCTGCTACTCGCGTCGGGCAATACCCCCGCGTTCGAAAACATCTCTTCCGCCCAGGGCATCAGCTGGACAAAGTGCACCAGCAAGTACACACCAAAGGCGAAGCGGAAAACGCTGTAGCCGCGCAGTGTCCAGCCGTTGTTCATCGCAGCGGCACCTGCAGCGTGGTCGGAAGTTCGCCAAGATCGGTACCGGGCAACGCTTCGTATCGCAAGTTCATCGGCATGCGCACGGTGCGCGGGTCGATGCCGAGTTCATGCAATAAGGGTGCCTCGCCCGTCAAGGCGTAGGCCAAGACCGACTTCAACATCGGCCGGGCCCGCTCATATTGCGCGAGCACCGGACCATACGCCAAGGCCGCGCCGTAAATGTTGCGGCGGTTGTACGGGCCCTGCAGCTTGGCGTAACTGTCGCGATCAAACTCAAGCGAATGATCCTCGCCGTCGATGCCCGTCCATTCCAAATAGATGCGCGTCGAAAAGGTCTCGAGGCCCTGGACCGAAGAAAACACTTTGGGCGCAGGTGATGCCATCGACGCCGCGCCGACCCCCTTGAGCTCGGTCACACCGAACAAATCGCCAACCATCTGCAAGACGCCGAGTAGCAGGATCACGACCGCAGCGAGCTGCACGCGCATGCGTTTCAAGCGGCTAGGCGCAACTTCAGCAGCATCCTGGCGTAAGGCATCGCTCACTCGACGACCTCGCCACGCAACATCGGCGCTAACTTCAATTCGGCTTCTTCGTCGAAGCCGCACTGCGCCTCCCAATGGCGTGGGTTGCGGTAAGTGCCAAACAAGATGTCCCAGATTGGCAAATCGGCGTAGTTGTAGTGGTGCAATCTAGTCTGATGATGCACGCAGTGCATTTCTGGCCGTTGAAAGAAAGGGCCGATCCAATACGGAGTCTTGACATTCCAGTGGTAGAACAACTCGGCCAAGCCAGTGAGAAGTAGAGCGTACGCAGCCGCCAGCGGCCCCAGCCCCACCAGGAAGTAAACGATCGCCGTCGAGATCAGACTGTTGACGAAGATCTCGAAGGGGTGCTTGTAGAACGAGGTAATGATCTCGATGCGCCGCGGGCTGTGGTGCACCTGGTGAAACCACCGCCACAAGAACGGCACTTGATGGCGCGCGCGATGCCACCAATAGAAGACAAAGGTAATCGCGATGTAGCCGACGATCGCGCCGCCCGTCGTTCCCAGTGAGTCGGCCGAGAACAGTCGATACTGAGCCATCCAAGGATCCCAAGCCAGCACGGCAATATAGGCGACCAGGAACTGCACCCCGTTCAAAAGAAAGGCTCGTCCCCACCAGCCGCGCACTTGCGGCCATCGGCGCCCGCCCCGCATGACCTCGATGAGAATCATGACGGCGGCGACGGACAGGACGAAAACGGGAATCATGCCTGCATCCTACTTGGGCACCCGACTCCGATTCTTTCGCGCTGCACCGAGGCAAATGCCATCCTATTGCCATGGTCTTCCCTCGATTGGCCCGCCTGCAGGCGACCTGGCGACTCGCAACGATTCTCTGCGCTGCTGCGATTTCTCCGCTGCAAGCTCCAGCGCACGCTCAAGAGTTGCCCGCGACCGAAACCGCGAACCCCCGCCCTAACTTCCTGTTCTTTCTGACCGACGATCAGCGCAACGACACGCTGGGCTGCGCGGGGCATGAAATCATCAAGACGCCAACCATCGACAGCCTGGCGGCGCGCGGGGTGCGTTTCGAAAACATGTTCGTCAGCCATTCAATTTGCTGGGTGAGCCGCGCTTCGATCTTGACCGGGCAGACTGCACGATCCTTTGGCACGCCCGAAGAACCGGACCGTGTCACCCAACCCTCGATGGCAGGCTTCTATCCGCGCCTGTTGCATGAAGCCGGCTATCGCACCGCGCACTATGGCAAGTTTCATACGCGCTTGCCGCGCGGCACGAATCCCAAAGAACTGTATGACGAGATCGAAATCATCCACTTGAATCCCTACTTCAAGAAGCAGCCCGACGGCAGCTTGCGGCATGAAACCGAAGTCATTGCCGATCGCGGCGTCGCTTTCTTGAAATCGCAGCCGAAAGAACAGCCTTTTGCGCTCAACCTTTGGTTCAACGCTGGCCACGCCGAAGACGGCGACCATCGCCCTGGCATCGGCCACTTCCCTTGGCCGAAAGCAGTCGACGGCATGTACGAGGATGTCGAGATTCCGGCGCCGCGCTTAGGCGATCCCGCCATTTTTGAGAGTCAGCCAGCCTTCCTCAAGAATTCGATCAACCGCAAGCGTTGGTTCTGGCGCTGGGACACTCCCGAGAAGTACCAGATCAATATGCGTGCCTACTTCCGCATGATCTCGGGCATCGATCAAGCGATGGCTCGCGTGTTGAAGACGCTGGAAGAGGAGGGCTTCGCCGACAATACGATCGTCATCTACTCCGCCGACAATGGTTACTACATGGGTGACCGCGGCTTCGCCGGCAAGTGGTCGCACTACGAGCAGTCGCTCCGGGTTCCGTTGATCGTCATGGATCCACGCGCCAGCGCTGACAAGACACGAGGCCACGTCGAAGAACGATTTGCCATGAACATCGACCTGCCGATGACCTTCTTGAGTTGGGCTGGCGTCGAGATACCACGCGATTACGACGGCATGGACCTGGCCGCAACCGTGCGTGGCGAGGGCTCGCATATTTGGCGCAGCGATATGTTCTTCGAACACGTGGCGGTGCGGCCGCTGCTGTCCTGGGAAGGCGCGCGCAACCAACGCTACAAGTACGCGCGCTATTTTGATCAAGCTGAGGATGCCGAGTTTCTACACGACCTTCAGAACGATCCGGATGAACTGGTCAATCTTGCCAAGAATCCGAATTACGCCGAGGCCTTGGCTGAAATGCGGATCGTGACCAAGCAGTTCGTCGACCGATTTGGCGCACCGATTGATGGCTCACTGCCAGCGCCGAAGAACAACTAGGCCTATTCGGCCTCACCCGACCACCACGCGTCGAGCATCGCGCGCAACTCGGCTTGTCGCTCGGGGTCGTCAAGCGGTTGCAATTCGGCTGGATCCGTACGCACGTCATACAACTCAGTCGCGAGCGCCGAATCGCGATGCACCATCAGCTTGTAGGGATCGCGCAATACCCAGCGCGTGACCCAGTTCTGGCTTGGATCGTCGATCGAGACCAGATCGTGCGTTCCTGCGGAACCAAAGACCGGACCACGCGGCTCTGCCCCGACCGATTCAACGCCGCGCAGATCCCGGCCTGGCCAATGTGCTGGCACATCGATGCCACAGCTCGCCAGAATCGTCGCCGGGATGTCGACACTACTGATCGGCGTCTCGCGCCACGCGGGCGCGAGCTGTCCCGGCCAGCGCAGGATGACCGGCGTGCGCACGCCCCCTTCGTAAGCGGTGCGCTTGCTGCGCGGCGCATAGCCATTGGCATTCGGCCGTTGAATCCAACCGTTGTCCGTGACAAACACCACCAAGGTGTCCTCGTGCAAACCGCGCTCGTTCAGGTGCCCCAACAAGTCCGCGCATGTCTGATCAAACCAAGCACACATCGCGCGGTACTTGGCAATCGGCAGCGGTACCCCTTCCTTTTGGTATTGCTCCAGCCACTCCGACGGCGGATTGTGCGGGGTATGCGGCAGGAAGGGCGCGTACCACAGAAACCACGGCGTGCCCGCATCGGTGCAGTCATCGATGAACTCGGTCGCCGCGCCCAAGCCTTCGCGCCCGATCTTCAAACCCACATCGCCATGCCGGCCACCACGCGTCGTGTCGCCATGCGTCATGCCTTCGGTGAAACCACCGAGCGACGGCGCGCCTTCCCACCACTTGCCTGTTTGCATGGTGCGATAGCCCGCTTGCACCAGCAGATCGGGCAGCGTCTCGAGTGCCTGCATATGCTTCAACATCTGGGCACGATCGGTCCCCTTGGGCGGATCATTGCCGGTGATCTTGTGCTGATGTGCGTGGAGTCCAGTCGCAAGTGTCGCCAAGCTGGGCCGACAAAGTGGCGCGGCGAGATAACCGCGCGGAAAAACCACACCATTCGCTGCTAAATCATCCAAAGCCGGCGTACGCACTTCCTCGCTGCCCATGAAACCGAAGTCCGACCAATGTTGATCGTCGGAAATGATCAGCAGGACATTCGGCGGAGTTCTCGGTCCAGACTGCGCTTCAAGCGCCGTCGAGGCTTCCGGCTCCGAGCAACTTGGCGCGAAAAGGAGCAGCAAGGCGAATCGCTTCATGCCCCAGCCTAGGGGCGGGGCGCTAGCCTAGGAAAGGATCCATTTGATTCCACCATGCGTTCCCTCCCCCTCGCCTGCTTCGCTCCTGCACTCGCCCTCGCTCTCGGCGCGTGTTCCTCGGGTCCCTCTACGGTCGAAACAGCGGCCGAAGCTGGCCCGCCGCCGCTTCAGGTCTTCATCCTTGCCGGCCAGTCCAACATGGTCGGCGCGGGCATCGTTGCGATGGATCCAAACCGCAATGAAGGCAAGGGCACGCTTGAATCCCTGGTCAAGTCTCCAGCCACTGCGAGTTCTTACGCGCATTTGGTCGACGCCGAAGGCAACTGGAAGCCACGCGAGGATGTCTGGATCTCGTACTTCGAACGCGAGGGCCCCCTGTCAGTCGGTTACGGCTCGAATGAAGGCACGATCGGACCAGAACTTGGCTTCGGCCAGATCGTCGGAGATGCCTTGGAAGAGCCCGTGTTCTTGATCAAAGTCGCTTGGGGCGGCAAAAGCATTGGCGCTGACTTCCGCCCCCCCAGCGCTGGCGGGGAAGTGGGCCCGTCGTACACCGATCTGTTTAGGCAGATTCACGCGGTGCTCGGAAGCATCGAGGAACGCTTCCCCGAAATCGAGCACGATGGATATGAATTGCTCGGCATCGGCTGGCACCAAGGCTGGAACGATCGCGTCAACCAAGCGTTCAACGATGCTTACGAGGAAAACCTGTCCTGCTTCATCCGTGACGCGCGCAAGGAACTCGGCATCCCCGATTTGCCTTTCGTCATTGCCGAAACCGGCATGAGCGGGCGTGAAGAAACCCACCCGCGGGCACTTTCGCTGATGGCCGCGCAGCTCGCCGTGGCGCAGCGCGAAGAGTTCCACAGCAATGTTGCCTTTGTTGGCACGCGCGACTTCTACCGCCCGAAGGAAGAGTCGCCTTCGGGCCAGGCTTACCACTGGAACAACAACGCCGAGACTTACTACTTGATCGGCGCCGGCATGGGCGAGGGCATGCTGGAGCTGCTCAGGCTGCGGCAAGCGAAGTAGCTGCAAATCGGCTATCTCGTCATGAGCCTGCTCGCCTCGCTGGTCTACGCCTTGCCGTTTGTTTCGCAAGCGGCCGAGGCATCCGCGCCACCACGCCCGAACATCATCGTCGTGCTGGCAGACGACCTCGGGTATGGCGACCCCCGTTGCTACAACCCGGATTCCAAGATTCCGACGCCGGCGATCGATCGCTTGGCCGCCGAAGGCATGCGCTTTACCGATGCGCATAGCCCCTCCAGCGTCTGCACCCCGACGCGCTATGGCCTCTTAACCGGTCGCTACGCTTGGCGCACCGAGCTGAAACGCATGGTGCTTTGGCCTTGGGACCCTCCGCTTTTGAAGCACGAGCGCACGACGCTGCCCGAACTACTGCAGGCTGCGGGTTACGACACCGCGTGCATCGGAAAATGGCACTTAGGTTGGGATTGGCCACTCGACGAGGGTTCTTCGGTCTGCGCCGAGATCGAAGGGCTGCAATGGCCTCGGAATCAGGCCGCTGCGGTCGGCCGGCGCGTCAACTGGTCGCGGCCGATTGCGAACGGCCCGATCGAACACGGCTTCGATCATTACTTCGGCGACGACGTGCCAAACTTTCCGCCCTATACCTGGATCAAAAACGATCGTGTCGTCACCAAGCCGACAATCGGAAAACCGCGCGCGATGTTTGGCGCCGCAGGACCGGCCGCACCGGGCTGGGATTTGGGCAGCGTGCTCCCCACGCTGAGCCAGCGCGCGGCAAGCTGGATTGATGCTCAGGCCGCTCAAGTCGATGCGCCGCCTTTCTTCCTTTACCTTTCGCTGACTGCCCCGCACACACCGATCGCACCGAGCCCAGACTGGCGCGGGAAGTCCGAAGCTGGAGACTATGGCGACTTTGTTGCCCAGGTCGATGGCGTACTTGGAGAAATCCTGTCCGCGCTTGAGCGCAATGATCTGACGAAGAACACCCTCGTCGTATTTACTTCGGATAATGGTTCGCCTCAGCGCGATGGCACAAATATGTCTGGTCCGGTTGGCGCAGTCAAACAACGATTCGGACACGACCCCTCCGCCCCTTGGCGCGGATTGAAGTCGGACATTTGGGAAGGCGGACATCGTGTGCCTTTCGTGATCCGCTGGCCTTCCGTCGTGCCAGCCGGGCTCGTACAAGATCAGCCGTGGATCCATGTCGATCTGTATTCCACACTGGCAGACTTCCTTGCACTGCCAATCCCCGTTGGGCAAGCGGAGGACAGTCTTTCGCAGCGTGCCGCTTGGATAGGTGAAGCCGATGCGCCCCCGGCACGCACCACGCTGATTCATCATTCCGGCAATGGTGTCTTTGCGATTCGCGAAGGCAATTGGAAACTGATCTTGGGCAAGAGCTCGGGCGGCTTCACCAGGTATCAACCCTCTGCCGACGCCCCTGCTGGCCAGCTTTTTGACCTGCTTGCCGATCCGGGCGAACAAGAGAACCGTTACGCCGAGCAACCCGAGATTGTTGCGCGCTTGAGCGCACGACTGGAACAAGTCCGCAACCGTGAGCCCATTCGATGAAACTCTTTCACTCTCTTTGGCTCACTAGTCTCGGACTTGTTGCCGCCCCGGTGCTCGGCGCGCAGGAATCGAAGCCGACCGCACTCGCGGGGAACGACCCCGATCCCACTCGTTTTGAAACCACCACGCTCGTGAGCGCGCTGGATCGACCGATGGAGCTCACGGTCACACCGGACGGCCGCGTGTTATGGATTGAACTCGGCGGCAAGTTGCGCATTTACGATCCGTCAAGCGGGCAGGTTCTCGAAGCCGGTGAACTTGAGGTCTTCGCCGAACAAGAGAACGGCTTGATCGGCTTGGCGCTCGATCCAGATTTTGCCAACAACCAAGAGCTGTATCTGCTGTATTCACCGCCCGACTTCTCGGGCCAGCGCTTGAGCCGTTTCCGCTTGGATGGCAATACGCTCGACCGCAGTTCCGAGCAGGTCTTGCTGACCTTCGAAGAGCAGCGCCGCGAGTGCTGCCATCACGCCGGCGCTTTGGAGTTTGGGCCGGACGGCTTGTTGTTCATCGCGACCGGTGACAACACCCACCCCGGCGGCGACGCGCAAGGCTTCGCGCCGATTGACGAGCGTCACGACCGCGCCCCCTTCGACGCACAGAAGGGCCCGTCGAATACCCAGAGCTTGAGTGGCAAGATCTTGCGCATTCGATTGACCAGAACCGGCTACGAAATCCCGGAAGGCAATCTATTCACCGACCTCAGCGAAGGCCGCCCCGAGATCTACGTCATGGGTTGTCGCAATCCTTGGCGCATCGGCGTCGATCAGAAAACGGGCTTCGTCTACTGGGGCGAAGTCGGACCTGACGCGGGTGGCGATGGCGAACGCGGCCCGCGCGGTTACGACGAGATCAATCAAGCGCGCGCGGCGGGAAACTTTGGTTGGCCTTATTTCATCGCCGACAATCAGCCCTATCGTGATGTCAATTTTGAGACGAACGAGATTGGCCCAGCCTACGACCCTGCCAAGCCGGTCAACACTTCGCCGAACAACACCGGCGCGCGCATTCTGCCGCCCGCGCAACCGGCTTGGATTTATTACCCCTACGGGGATTCGGACAAGTTCCCGGAACTCAACGCGCCGGGTGGCCGCACTGCTTGCGCCGGCCCGGTTTATGACTTTGATGCGACGCTGGAGTCCGACACCAAGTTTCCCGCGCATTACGATCGTTGCCTGTTCGCCTTTGAATGGTCGCGGCACTGGATCACCGCGGTGCACCTCGATGCAGACTCGAACATCGAGCGACTCGAACGCTTCCTGCCCGAGCGTAGCTTCAAGCGCCCGGTCGATCTGGAGTTTGGCCCGGATGGTTCGCTGTACATGCTTGAGTACGGCTCCACTTGGGGCACCAACGAAGACTCGGCGCTAGTCCGCATCGACTACTTCGCGGGCAATCGCAGTCCGCGCCCGCAGGTTTCTCTGAGCGGGAACATTGGTCCGGCCCCGCTGCGAGTTCAGGCTTCGACCGAGGGTAGCTACGACCCCGACGGTGATGCGCTGAAGTACAGCTGGCGCGTGCCGCCCTTGGACCGCGTGCTATCCACCGAGGCAAACCCGGAACTCAACTTCGTCTACGAAGGCAGCTACAACCTTGAGCTGACCCTAACCGACCCATCCGGCGCCAGCGCGCGTACTGTCATGCCGGTTTTGGTCGGAAACAGCCAGCCCGAGATTGCCTTCGCGTCCCCCGCCGCCGGCGGCTTCCTTCCGGCTGGCGACTCCATCCCTTGGGCGCTCCAGGTACACGATGCCGAAGACGGCGACGCAGCCAGTCAAACAGCCATGCAAGCAAGAGTCACGCTCGAAGCGGCTTGGTATCCAGGCGCCTTCCCCGGGCTGGTCACCGCCGAGCTTGCGTCAACACCCGGCCGCGACGCGATGAAACGCAGCGATTGCTTCCACTGCCATGCGGTTGACCATCGCGTGGTGGGCCCTTCGCTGATGGAGATCGCCAATAAGTATCGCGGCGAGCACGATGCCATGGACTTGCTCGCGCAGCGTGTCCGTGAAGGTTCGACCGGAGTTTGGGGTCAAATCCCGATGCTTCCGCATCCGCAGCACGATGAAAGCGAGGCGCGGCAGATGGTCTCGTGGGTGCTTGGGCTGGATGCAAGTGGTCCCACGATGCAGGTGCAGCGTGGCCTAACCGGCGTGATTCAACTCGGCGAGCACACCGGCTCGCTCTTGCTCACGGCGAGCTACACCGATGCCGGAACGGAAGCCATCGGCCCGCTCACCGCACGCACGCAACTGCACCTGCGTCACCCCGCGATGGAGGCCGAGTTCTTCCACGCCAATGCTGGCAATTCGGTACTCCAGTCGGATACTGCGACGGGCGGCGCCTTCGTCGGTGCGATCAACGCCGGTAGTCACCTGCGCTATGACGACATCAGGCTGGATGGAATCGACCGCGTCTCGCTACGCGTTTCCTCGGCTGGATCGGGCGGCTCGATCGAACTGCGCGCCGATTCCCTTGACGGCCCGCTTCTCGCGCAGACCAAGGTCGAGCCAAACGGCGCTTGGGAAGATTGGTACGAAATCACCATCCCCGTCACTGATCCGGGCCACACGCACGATCTTTACATCGTCTTTCAGAACCCCAATGGTGGCGGCGGGCTCATGAATCTTGACCGGGTGTGCTTCTTACGCGCCAATCAGTCGGCCGAGCGATGGACACCGCTGAAGAAAGCGGTCAAGTAGACCAAACAGCCACGATCACAGCCAATGCCTCCAGATGGCGAGAGGGAAGGCGAGTGCGAAAGCAAGGGCAATGATCGGGTAAAGCAAGATCGCGGCGATTCTGGCGGAGCCGCCGGGCATCGGCGCGTCTTGCACCAATGCAATCCAAGTCGCAAGGAAGATCAGGCCGAGATGCAGTACGAAGTACATCGATAATCCCAGCATGAAGCGGGCGTCGGCATCCTGGAGGAAGACATAAGGCGCGATCGAAACGGCGTAGGAACACAAGACCGTGATCCACAGCAACTTGCTGAGGCGTTGCAATGCCTTCGACTGGGAGTTCTCGCCCTTCGATTTGGCGGGATCCGCTGCGCCGAATGGAACGCGCACCCAGCTGCATGCAACTCCGGCGGCCAACAAACAAAGGCCAAGGCTTGAGCTCAACCAAGCAACCGGCCCCATCGCTCCGCCTTCGTTTCCAAAGACAAGATGGCTGCGCGTGGAAATCGAAGTCAATAAACACGCGATCAGAGCCCAGCGAAAGAGGCGCAGCTTGCCCAGGCGGCCGCGTGAGCCACCCAAGGCAATCGCCATCACTCCAGCAAGGATTCCGAATACGATCGAGGGCCCGCCTTGAAAATGAAGGCTGAGAGTCTGACTGCTATAAAACAGCTCCAGCCCCAGAACAGCAAGCGGCCCGGCGATGACCACTCGCGCAAACGCGCGGCCAACACGCAAAGCAACGGGCTGCACCGCGGCAGCTTGAAGCTGACTCATGTCACGCGAGCATACCGATTCGCCGTCGGCCCTCGTGTGTGCTGCGCATGATCGCAGTGCAGGATCTAGCGATCGAGCGACTCGAGAATCGGCGACTTTCCTTCTTGGATCGCAAGGAAAGCGTCCTTCGAATCAATGTCGCGCCACGCTAGGCCGACCAGGATTTGGCCGCAGATGCCACCGAGGGTATTGCCCGGCCCGGTCGCAATCAGTTGATCGGGAGCGTGCTCGCACAGCGCCACTTGCAGTGAGCGCGTGAAGTCATAGGTGCCGGTAATCTGCGCGCCAAAGGTGTAATCGCGCATGCGCTCGATGTCGGCACCCCAAGGCGTATGGCGGCGACCCAGGCCGTCGATCAGTTCGACTTCGGGTTGCGTAAAGGCTAGGTCTTCGGCGAAACCGCGTGCGGCTTGGGCAGTGTCCGTCACCAGCGGCGTGTGATACGGCCCGTGTTGCGCCAGGCGCAAGGGGTAAGTGATGCGACCCTGCTGAATCGGCTCGAGCGATTCAAGCGCAGCTTTCAAACCCGCACGCGAACCTGCGAGCACCGCCTGCCCACCCAGGTGAATCGAATGAAAAAGCTCACCCGGCTGACTCGCGACGACTGCATCGACCGCAGTACGACGCTCGGGGATCAAGCGCCAGTCCTCCCCCACCACGGGGTAAACAAGTTGCCCGCCGTCGGCACCGTGTTCTTCCTGCAACATCGACATGCGCTGCACCAAACGCAAGCCATCTTCGAAGCTGAGCGCTCCGCCGGCAGCCAGGCCGGTGTACCAACCCATCGAGTTGCCGATGATGGCGAGGATTTCGTGGCGATCACGCACCCGCTCGACATCCAGCATCGTGCGCAAATAGATCAAGGGCGAAACATGCGCCGGACGCAAGTGGCGCGCCGGGCTGAAGCGTTCGGCACGGTCGAGTTCGAGCAGCGAATCCAAGCCGAGTTCAGCGCGCATCGCCTCGGCAGCGCGCACCCAAGGGTGGGCCGCGTCGAGCTGGCCCATGCTGCGCTCGGTGTACGAGCCGCGGCCAGGGAGCACGAGCACCACGCGACTCATGCGGACACCTCGCGAGCGGCTTCGAGGATCTGCTCTTCGTCAACCAGCACCAGGTTGGCGGCGTCGGCGAGAGGAATGTAACTATCGAGGCCTCGCACCGATTTGATGCGGCCTTGGAAGCCGTGTTCGGCCAGGTCCGCGATGACCGCATCGGCGATGCCGGCGCCGGTTGCACGGCATTCATCGACGACGAGCACGCGCTTGCATTCCGCCGCGTGCACACGGAAAGCTTCGACCGGCAGCGGATTCAGCCAACGCAGGTCAACAACGCGAGCGCATTTGCCCGTTTCGGCTTCGAGGCGGCGTGCGGCGCGCAGCGACATGCGCAGCCCGTTCGCATACGAAATGATCAGCAAGTCGGCAGCATCGGCGTTGTGCACGCCGACTTCGCCAGGCAACAGAGCAGCATCCTCGCTGCCATCTGGCGCCGGGTAATCACTAAGCCAAGCTTCATCGCCAGCCTCGTAAAGATCGCGTTCGTGGTACAGCGCAATCGGCTCCAAGAAGGCGACGACCCGCCCGCTCTCGGCGGCCATGGCCATCGCGCCACGGAACATGCGCACCGCATCGTCGCCGCGCGCCGGACAAGCGATCGCCAAGCCCGGGATTTCGCGCAGCGCGCCAATCGAGTTGTCGTTATGAAAATGCCCGCCAAAACCTTTTTGGTAAGCCAACCCAGCAATGCGCACCACCATCGGGTTGGTGAAGGCGCCGTTCGAAAAGTAAGCCATCGAACAGGCTTCGCCGCGCAACTGGTCAATCGCGTTGTGCAGGTAAGCCAGGTATTGGATCTCCGGCACGGGCAGCAAGCCAACCTGCGCCGCACCTTGCGCAACGCCCAAGATCGTCGTCTCGTCGAGCAGCGTATCGAAACAGCGCGCCTGACCGAAGCGTTCTTGCAGGCGTTGCGTCAGCCCATACACCCCACCCTTGCGGCCGACGTCTTCGCCGAAGACGATCATCTCTGGGTGGCGCAGCATCTCATCGTGCAGCGCTTGGTTGATGCGCGCGGCGAGCGTGCGCCGGGTACTCGAAGTCTCGGCTTCGGGTAGACGGCGGCCGAACACGGCTTTGCGGGCTGCGGCCGGAAGTGCGCGCGTCGCCGCGGCGCGCCAAGCCTCCGGTTCGACCGGCGCCAGCGGACGCATGACTTCGGTTGCCTCGACCACCTTAGGGCGACCGACCGCATGCTCCATCGCCGCGCGCACCCGCGTGCGCGTCGTCGTAAGGATGCGGCGCAACTGTTCCGGGCTGGCTGCGCCCATCTCGACCAGCCGGCGCGCCGCAGACTGAATCGGGTCGCGCGCTTCACTCTTCTCGATGTCGTCGAGCGTGCGATAAGCCGTTTCGACATCGCTGCCGGCGTGCCCCCACAAGCGAATCGTTTCCAGCCGCAGGAACACCGGGCTGCGCTGCTGCCGACAAGTGCGGATCGCCAGTTCAACGGTATCCCAAACCTGATCAATCTCGCCGACGGCGTCGAAGAAGTTTAGGTAGCGGCGACCATCCCAGGTGTCTTGCACCCAATGGGACGGCGTCTCGACGCTGATGCCGCGCTGGTTGTCTTCGCACACGAACAGGATCGGCACCGGGTTTCCCTTGCGCTTGGCGTAGCGTGCAGCGTTGATACCAGCCAGCGCAGTGGCGTGGTTCGACGAAGCATCGCCGAAGCTGCACATGACCACCGAATCCTGCGGCAGATCGCTGTGCGGCGGCAAGCCGGCTTCCATCGCCAGACGGCGTGCGCGGCCCAGTGCGAAAGCCATGCCGACGGCCTTGGGCACATGGCTCGCGATCGTCGATGTCTGGGGCGGAATCCACGCGGCGCGACTGCCCCAGACTTTGTGGCGCCCGCCGCTGGCCGGATCTTCGGCCGAGGCCGTCAGCGAAAGCAAAACATCCCAGGCTGGCGTGCTGCCCGGTACTTGCCGCAGTCGCGAAGAGAACAGCGCGCCCGAGCGGTAGTGAAGCAGGCAAGGATCGGTCGGCCGCAGTAGCGCGCCGAGCGTGGCATTCGCTTCGTGGCCGGCGCTCGAGATGGTGTAGAAACCTTGGCCGCGCGCTTTGAGTGCGCGCGCCGCGGTATCGAGGCTGCGCGACAGCACCATGTCCTCAAACAAATCGCGCGCGCGGGCCGCGGTCAGACTACTGCCCGGCCGCAGCGATTCTTGCGCTCCAAGCGGCCGAGCGCTTGCAGGCAGCTCGGCTAACAGGCGATCGAGGTTCTCCTCGACGATCGTGACGCGGTCGGCGCTCATGCTTACTGGGCGCGGGGGTTGCCCCCTGCCCGATCAGAAGGGTAGTCGCGCGGGGCGGAACCGCGAAGGCCGCTCACATACTGCCGATCAATCTGGAATGGCAGCGAGGAGCGATTCGGGGATCGCCAACTCGAGGATGCCGCCCGATCGCACGTGCTCTTCGGTCACAGTGATTTCGACCTTGACCCGCTCGCTCCAACCGGCGGAGTTTTTCCTGAGATACCAAGTGACGGAATGTGGCCCGGCCGCTTGCCAATGCAGCGGCACCTCCGCCTGCTCGACCCTGCCTTGTATCAAGAAAACGATGCCAGCAGTCCCCTTGGGCATCACCATCAGATCAAGTTCAACGCCTTCGGGAAGCTGCGCGAAGTTGGTAACGCGTACTTGACTCTGCACCAGTTCCTTCAAGTACACATCATGAGTACCGGGCCGCAGCCCACCCAAATCCGTGACTGCCCATCCGTCGCCTACGACCCCCAGCTTGTATTCAGCACCTGCTGGCATCAGAGCGAAGATCTCATCGCCGACCCAATCTGCAGGGCCGGTCGAATGGCCGCCGCCCGCGCGATACTTGCGCAGTCGGAAGTTTCCCTCGCTGATCTCGGCAGGAGTCAAGCGCCCCCCACCCTCACGAAAAAGCCGCAGCCGGACTTCGCCCAGTGCATCGCTCAGGTCAACGCCCTGAAGGCGTGGGTCACGCACAGTTCCATTCCCGGACACCTCGACGGAAGAAACCCGCAGCAATTCGTAATCCTCGAAGGAGGACAGCTTGAACGCGACATCCCAGAATCCGGGCGGGACTCCCTCGAGCTTGAAGTCGATGGTTTCCTCTCCGCGACGAGCCCCATGCAGGGTGGTGTATCTCAAGCCTTCCCCGAGGTAAGCGCCGACGGGCAGCAACTCGGCATGGATCGCGGTCCCGAATCGGAACGCGAGCACGCTGCCCGCGACCGTTGCTGCTGGAACCAGAGTCACATGGGCAGTGCGCTCACCACCGGAAATGTCGAGTTCGGCAGGCAAGAAATCCGGGTGTTGAACCTTCACACGTAACGTGTGCGGACTGTGTTGGGGAATCTCCATCCGGCCTTCCACGCGAATGCTTGGTCCCAAGGATTGCCAATCCCGTGCAATCAGCCAGGCTTCACCGCGCGCATCGCTCGAAGTTCCGCGGCCTGCACGATAGAAGCGGTCACGGTTCATTTCGGGTCGATCCCAATCTGACGCAAACGAGATGCTGACCGCTGCACCCGAAACAGCTTCGCCATTTGAATCGGAAACGAGCACCTTGAACAGCGGCTCGCGATGCTGAAGCGTGACCTCGCCGACATCGACGCTCGCTCTTGGCGTGGGCAGAGTTGCATCGACAAAGGCCCAAAGTCGATCCGGCACCCAGCCCTCCTGCACTTCACGCGGCTCATCGGCCCTGAAGATTAGTTCGAAGCCGCTGACCGCAGAAGTGTTTTCGTGCGAGCGGCGCTCTGGATCGAGCGGTATGAAAAAACGGCCGTCAGGAAAGACGCCGACCCGCGCCCAATCCGTGCGCTGGTTTCCCGATCGGAAGCGCAATTCAGCTTCGAGGTAGCCGCGGTTTCCGTCCGAAAGAAACTGGTCAAAAGGCAAGCCCGCTTCATCCGGGTAGACAAGTCGACCATGGAACCCGGCCGGCCAAGAAAATTCGAGGCTTGCCTCGGCTTGCTCCCCTCCACTGCTCGGGCCAACGATCTCGTGCGGCGGCAGGCTTGTGCCACTGAGATGGCGTTGCCGCCCTTCGCCGGTCAAACACCAAAACTCCACTTGCCAATTCTTGCCGACCGGGAGGTCCTCGAAATGCCAACTCTCTTGGTCTGAATTTTCAGCCTTGCGACCTTGTTGGAGGCCGCCATTCGTTCCGAATTCCTTGATCCCGGGCACTGAGCCTTCAGGGAATCCGACCAGATGCAGAGTGAGCGCCCCGCTTTCCGGGAGCTGATAGACGATTGGGCCCAGCACATCGTCTTCGAATACGCGCGGTGGAAACGGAACCCCGTTGTAAGCGAACATCAGCTTGAAGCGCAGTTTGCCAGGGTCTTTTCCGATGTGATCCCGGGCGTGCTTCGGTGGGATCAAACTGAACATCCGTCGACCATCCGCAAGCATGCACACCTGGTTCGGAGCGTGCGCCCAGGCTGACCCGAAATCTCCGGCCTTCATGTCCTTTGACTGCAGGTCGATCGCAGCGGCGCTTCCGGCGTGTGCATTGAATTGAAGGCGGCCTTCGACCGGCTGGCCGCTGCTATCGAGAACGATCAACTCGACCATCGGCGCGGGGTGAAGCTGCAAGGTGTGCGGTTCTTCCGGTTCTTCCTCAGAAGTGCCCGGAATGAGCACGTAACCCGAGGCACCTTCGATCGTCGCCCAAGCAAAGCAAAGATCACGTGTCGGAAGAGCGGCAACGCCTTCGGGCCCGGATTTCGGCGCCTTGGGCGACGCTTGCATGCCCGGAAACTCACCCGGAGAGAGGCGGGCTACATGTCTGTCAAAGCCATTTGGGTCTTCGGTGTCGACATAGAACGTGACGGGAACGTCTGGCGCTGGCCGTCCTTCGACATCGAGCACTAGGACGCGATGCCCGAGGACGACTTCGTCACGTTCTCGATCTTGGGTCGCGACGGGCGCTCCCTCGGTCATTTCTAAGTCCGGAGGACCCGCCAAGCCTTCGGCACCTGCAGGGATCGGCTCAGGAGTCTCCGATTCCAATCCTTGCGAGGGATCGTCGAGCGATGCAGAAGCGGGAGTCAAAGCCCACCAGACCGCTCCGGTAGCTGCTGCGAAGATCACGAGGACGAGAGCACGCATCGAAGTTGAGCTACGCATATTTTTTCTAGGCTATGGTCTTATATGAAGAGGATGTCGGCAACGATCTCCAGAAGCCAAGCACTCGGCGAACTGGAGGTTGGCACTAAGCTCAGCCCTTCAAGCGAAAGTACAAATGGCGGCACTTGATCGTCGGGCGGCCGCGCGAGAAGTTCGCGAAAGAACGAGATTTCTGAGTCGACCGAATAACCGAGCCCAACAAAGACAAGATCATCCGTCGGGTCATCATCGAATGCGACGGCAAACTCAAGCCGGCTCATCCTCGAAGCAAACCCAAGCGGCTCGATGGCTTCGAGCCTCAGTCCATCGAACTCGAAGTAGGAATCGGGTTTGCCCTCGTTGAACAAGACGCATCGATCGCCGGCAAGCACAGCGCCCTCGCCATCCGCACTGGGAACGCCGCAAAAAGACCACAAACGAAGCAACTCAGGAGCGGACGGGTCATGGTTCGTCGTCGCTGGACGAATCTCGAGCACTCCGATGGCAGGAAGAGACTCGCCTGGATCGGCAAGCAAGTACCCCGCCCAAACGAAGAGTCGCGTTGCATCCGACTGGCTTTGAGCGAACGAAGTCGATGGGCTCGTCACCGGCGCTGTCGATGGAATACCACCCTTACTTGAGTCACGCACCGCAAGACCAATGAACACAGCCGCACAAATCGCAATTGCGAGGCGAGGCTTCAGCCGGGACGGTTGCGACGGGCTCAATGCCATGAAGTCACTCTATCAATTGCATGGAAACCAGCTTGGAGTCCGACCTCATTGCGTCATTTCGCGCGTCCAGCCGGTTTCGCAAGCAATCTGAAGCCACATTTCGGTGCAGGTTTCCAGGGTGAAGACCGGACCATCTTCCGGCTTGCCAAATGAAAACAGCTCTTGTCGTTCATTCTCCGGGAGCGCTGCGACGGTGCTCAACCCGATACCTCCAAAGACATTCTGCATGCCCATGGGACCAGAGCGGAGAACCCGAACTTCAAGAAACTGAAGCTGCAGACGACCACAGGGCCCATTCATGTTGACCAACTGGACCTCCATGCGGACCAGCCTACGGTTTTGCCGAATTGCAAAGCCGAGCAATTCTGCGTCGTGAATCTGAGTATCGAGCCGCGCGACGCGCTCTTTCGTAATCTGGATCCAGTCTTTGGCCATCGGTCCCTCCGGGGTCAGCCCAAAGTACACGCTTGCCCACCATGCGCCCCATTTCCTTCCTGCTCAAACTCGCCCTCTTCTTCGTTGCCGCCGGACCACTCGCTGCGCAGGAGGACACCAAGACGCTGCGCGTATTCATCTTTGCCGGGCAGTCCAATATGGAGGGCGCGGATTCGAAGGTCGCGGACATCGAGCGCTTCCCGCCGTTTTCTGGGCTGGGCGAGGTGCAGAAGGATGTGATGTTCTCGTACTGCCTGGGCCGCGAGAACAAAACCAAGTCGGATGGCTGGGAAGAGCTGCGGCCGGTGCGGAATATGGTCGGGCCGGAACTGAGCTTCGCGCGCGAAGTGAAACGCCACACCGACGCACCGATCGCGATCATCAAGGTTGCGGCCGGCGGCACGCACCTGGCTGGGGATTGGAACCCGGACGAACCGCGCGGCTTTGAGATGTATCCACTCGCATTGAGTTGGGTGCGCGAGGCCTTGGCCGAACTGGATCGCAAGCGCATCCCCTATCGACTCGAAGGATTCGTTTGGCACCAAGGCGAAAATGACATGTTCGAGGAAGGCGCCATGCCGATCTACGGCGCGAACCTGAAGAACTTCGTCGCGCGCTGGCGTGCCGACTTGAAAGCGCCGGAGTTGCGCTTCTACATCGGCGAGCTGTGCACCAAGACGATCTGGGGCATGGACATGCGGCCGCGCATGCACGCGATCAAGACGGGGCAGCTTGCGGTCACCGAATCCGACCCACTTGCCGAGTATGTGCCAACTTCTCACGGCGGCGTTGAGATCGGTGGCGGCGTTGGCCTGCACTACCACTACGGCACGCTGGGCCAACTGGAACACGGCGTGAACCATGCCCAGGCCTATTTGCGCAATATCGGCAAGCTGCCGAAGCAGGAGCGGCCTTTGAAAAAGTGGCCATACGCCGAGGGCAGCAAGGTCCAGCTATTCGTGCTGGCGGGGCACCGCAACATGGAGGGCGAGCGAGCCTTTGTGCAGGAACTGAAACCGCGCGCGCTCTTGAAAGATCAGCCGAAGATCGCCTATCGCTATTCCATCGGTAGCGGCTTCAAAGTCTCGAAGGGGTGGGAACCGCTTGGCCCCGCCGGCCCTTACGACACCTTCGGCCCAGAGCTCAGCTTCGGTGAACGGCTCAGCAAGAAGCTGAAAGGCAACATCGCGATTGCCAAGTACACCGATAGCGGCTCACAAATCATCGATTGGACGCCCGCCGGAAGCGATGAGGCCAAGACTCGTCATGTTTATCCGCGCTTCTTGGCCTTTGTGCATGCATCCATGCAAGAGTTGCGCGACAAAGGACATGAGGTCGAGTTGGCCGGCATTTTCTATCACCTGGGCGAGAACGACATGTCCTTCCACCCCTATCGCAAGCAAGCAGCCGAGCGACTTGCTTCCATTGTGGCGCAAAGTCGCATGGACCTCGACATGCCCAATCTACGCTGGTTCGTTAGCCAGCAACCGCCGACCGATCATGAACGCGTCAACTCGATCGACGTCACTGCTGACATCGAAGAGCTGGCCGAAGCCGACGCTCATCTGACCCATATCAAGGTGTTTGATTTGCCCGGCCAAGAGCAGCAACTCGTCATCACGACCAAGGGCATCATTGAACTTGGCGAGCGACTCGCAGGTGCATTCCTCAACGCCGACTAGCCGCAGCGCTTGGCTTGCCATGAACTCACGGAGCTTCCCCCTTACGATTCGTGAAGACGACCTCGCTGGCGAGGCGATTGCAGAGCTACTGCAGACCCACATCGACTCTGCCCTGAACAATTCTCCGCAGGACGCCGCGCAGGCACTCCATCTTGATCGCCTGCGCCAATCCGACATCACGCTTTGGTCGGCTTGGCATGGCTCGGATTTGGCGGGCTGTGCAGCGATTCGCGAACTCAGCAAGACGCATGGAGAAATCAAGTCCATGCGCACCGCGAGCCAGTTTCTTCGCAGAGGCGTTGCAGCAAGCTTGCTCGACCACTTGCTTCGTATCGCGAGCGATCGAGGCTATCAACGGCTCAGCCTGGAAACGGGAAATACAGAGGCCTTCGCCGCGGCGCGCGCGCTCTATGCGCGCTTCGGCTTCGCCCCGTGCCCGCCGTTCGGAGACTACGTCGACGACGGCTTTAGCGTGTGCATGACGCGCGTGATGCAGGCCGAATGATTCGCTCGGTTTGGCGACGCGCAGGGCCCTAACTTGGCGCTCGCTCGGGTAGCATCGACCCCATGAGCGTGAAGAAGATCCTGGCTGAGCTTGAATCACTCCGCAATGAGATGATCCACAAGCACAAGAAGAAGCGTGGTGCGGATGACAGCCAGATCGGGGTGAAGTCTGGTGATATTCGCAAGATTGCCAAGCGCTTGAAGAAGGACCACGCGCTCGCCTTGGAGCTTTGGGACACTGAGATCCTCGATGCACGCATGCTCGCGGTTTTGATCATGAATCCGAAGGAGCTTTCGGCCAGCGAGGCGAACAAACTCGTCCGTTCGTGCAAGTACGAAGGGGTCGCGGATTGGCTCCGGAACTACGTCGTGAAGAAGCACCCAGACAGTGAATCCCTGCGAGTGAAGTGGATGCAGGCAAAGCAGCCCATGGCAGCACGCGCGGGCTGGGGATTGACTTGGGATCGCATTGCCAAGTCTCCGGACGGGCTTGATTTGGAAGCGCTCCTCGATCGCATTGAGGCCGAGATGGGCGAAGCGCCCGAGCTCATCAAGTGGTACATGAACTTCTGCCTTGCCGAGATCGGCATTCAGTTCCCGAAGCTACGCAAACGCGCACTTGCCATCGGCAAAGCGATCGGTGCCTACAGCGACTACCCCGAAAGGAAGGGCTGCATCTCGCCCTACGCGCCAACCTGGATCAACGAGATGGTCAGTCG
>JBDQJC010000008.1:0-68315 GCA_040264055.1 Planctomycetota bacterium | reverse complement strand
GGATTGAACCGGGGCGCCTTCCCACGCGTCATTCAATCAGATCCGGTCTTTCCGGATCGCGAGCGCGCGCGCCTGCGCGGCGAGTTTTCCGCGCACGATTTGCAGTTGGCTGAGCGCGGCCACGCGGAAGAGCGCTATCTCTTCGCCCAGCTATGCAGTTCTGCTCCGCACCTCTGCTTGTCTTGGTTGCGCGCCGATGAAGATGGCAAAGAGTTGCCGCCTTCTCCGTACCTCCAGCGTCTCTGGCTAAGTCCAAACTGCGATCTGGAAGAGACGAATGCGAGCGCGGTTCCGCGCTTGCGCCTGGAGTTGCTCGCCAAACCAGATCGAGTCCGCACAGGTAGCGAACTCTTGATCTGGGCTGGATTGCACGGCGACCGCACAAGCTGGCGTCAGCTATTGCCGGAAGTCCTGGCGGATGCCTCGCAACGATTGCGCGGCGACGAGCTCGGTCAAGCCGAGGGCTGGGGATCGAGTTTGGGGCAATCCCGAGCGACGATTCTCGATGAGTACGAGCCCGACTTTTCGCACGCCGAAGGGAGGGCGCGCGCCAAGCGATTTGGTCCGTGGTCCGGACTCTTACCGCAATCGCTTGCAAGTGGCGATGTCGTTGCAGTAACGCGCTTGGAACGCTTTGCGTCCTGCGCTTGGCAGGCGTTTCTCGGCCAGCATCTGCACCTCGAGGCAGCGCCAGATCCGCTCGCTGACTTGCCGGATATCGATGCGGCCTTACTCGGAAGCACGGTGCACAAGGCGCTCGAGACCTTGTTTGGAGGGCAAAGCGAAATGCGCAAGCGAGCCCAGGCGGTGAACGAGCCGGCGCCGGCCAGCGTGCGGCAACACGTGCAGGATGCCGCTCGCGAGACGGCCTATGAGAACGAACTGCGGATGGCCGGTTTGATCGAGGCGTTGGCGCGACGGGCACTTCCCTTTGTCGAGCGAGCCCTGCAGATCGAATTTGCAGAGCATGCAAGCGTGGCCGTGCTCGGTTGCGAGGTGCGCGGTCAGGTCGAGCTGAAGCTTCCGGACGGTAGCATCCGCACCCTTGGCTTTCTCGCCGACCGCGCCGATGCCGACCAGGATGGCGCGCCGATCTTCACCGACTACAAGACCGCTCGACCGTTCACGATTGCCACGCCAGCAACGCGCGCGAAGAAGCTGGCTGAAGCAGTCTTGCGCGGGGAGCGCTTGCAAGTCGCGGCCTACGCCGCGGCCGCTGAAGGTGCGAGCGGGCGCTACCTCTTCCTGCGACCGAAACCTGGCGCGCCGGACGGGGCATATATCGCAGGCTTGAGTCATGACAACCCAGCGGTGCAAGCCTTTCGCGAGGTCGGTGGCCAATTGATGGCTGCGCGCGAAGCCGGCTTCGCGTTTGCTCGGATGGAGAAACCCGACGGCAGCAAGGGGCGCGCCTGTGATTGGTGTGAGCTTTCCGATGCTTGCTTGCGGCATGACTCCGGCGCTCGACGGCGCCTGGTGGACAGCCTGGAACAGACCGACGACTCGTTGCTGCAACAGATGTGGCAGCTTCCGGCCAAGAAGCTGGAGGAAGAGAAATGAGTTCCTTGCACGACGCCGCCGCGCGCCAATTCGGGCGCTCGGAGTTTCAGCGTCCGCTGGTGCTCGAAGCGGGCGCGGGCACCGGAAAACCGCGGTGCTGGTCGCGCGCATCGTGCATTGGGCACTCGGTCCGGGTTGGCAATCGGCAGCCATGCGTTTGCAATCGCCAACCGACGGTTTCTCGGGGCAGGATGAGCTTGAAGCGAAGCCGAGCGTCGAGCGAATCGCCGAAAAGGTAGCGGCCGGTTTGGTCGCCATTACCTTTACGGATGCCGCCGCGGTCGAAATGCAAATGCGCGTCGCGACCGCGTTGCGGGGGGTGCACCGGGCCGACGAGCCCGACTGGCTGGCCTCACACGAACTTGGCATTCCGCACGAAGAGCTCGCGCGGCGAGCGGCGGCCTTGGCGAGTTGCGCGGACCGTATGCGCATTCAAACCATTCACGGTTTCTGCTCTTCTTTGCTACGCGAATACGCGTTGGAAGCTGGCTTGCACCCGCGCTTCCGGATTGACGCCGATGGTCGCGCGATGCGCGGGCTTGGCCTCGACCTCGTCGGGCGGCGCTTCGAAGAGCTATATGGCGAACAGGCCGATCCCGATGCACTGCTGCTGGCCGCGCATGGTCATGGACCGAGCGCGGTCGCGCGCGATCTTCACCGTCTTGCCGCGCAAGCGCTGCGTCCGGATGAACTGCCGGAAGACCCGCTCGACGCCGAGCGCTTCGTGGCCTGGCGCGGACCAGTGGTGGCTTCGATCAGCAAGTTGCGCGAAGCCTTGCAGGCTGGAGCGAGTGAGATTCACGACGCAGGCAAGGCAGAGGCGCGGAACACCAAAGGCTTCATGAGCGTGGCCGATGGGGCGGCCAAGTTGGAATACGCCCTCGGTGAACTCGCGAGCGTCGAGGGTTTAGTTGACTTGTTTGCGGAAGACGGCGCGGCGAACTTGTTGATGACAAAGAAGGCGAGTGACTGGGCCGCCGGCAAGTTCAGCAAGACCGAGTTGACTCATTTGCACGGCCAAGAAGACCAAGTTGCCGCCGAGTTGGCTTCGGTGTTGCCGGCGCTCAAGGCATTGCGTGGCTTCCAACCGGAGGTCTTGCGTGCGGGCTGCCGTCTGATGCGGCGCTTGCTTGCCGATGCTCGCGAGGAGATGCGTCGCCAAGGCTTGCAGTGTTTTGACGGCTTGCTGCGCGACGCACGCCGCCTGCTTCGTGAACATCCAGCGATCGCGGCGCGCGTGCGTGAGGGCATCGATCAGCTGATGGTCGATGAGTTTCAAGACACCGATGCTGGCCAGTGCGAACTTGTCGCACGCTTGGCTTTAGACGAGCTGCCCACCGATCATCGGCCCGGTTTGTTCTTGGTCGGGGACCCGAAGCAATCGATCTATGGATGGCGCAACGCAGACTTGGGCGCCTATGCAAATTTTGTGCAGCGCGCGATCGCGGCGGGCGGCGAGCTTGCGGTGCTTGACGTCAACTTCCGATCGGTGCCGCCGATCCTTGATGAAGTCGAGCGATGCATTGATCCGATCATGGAAGAAGAGGTCGGTCGTCAGCCTGCTTTCCAACGACTTCATCCGGCACCTTCGGTCACGCAGGATGCGGGTTTCGTCGAGCACGGCCGAGCGGCAGTCGAGCACTGGGTGTCATGGGCACACGAGGGAGACAAGGGCAAGATCGGTTCTGGCACGCGAGCCGAGGAAGCGCGCGAGATCGAAGCGACGGCGATCGCTGCGGATCTTGCTGAGCTACACGCCAAGGGTTCGCTCAACCTGGCTGGCACGGCGCTTTTGCTTCGCAGTACGACGGGATTGGATGTCTATCTGCGAGCATTCCGCGAAGCCGGGATCCCTTATCAAGTCGAGCGCGATCGCAACTATTACCGGCGTCGAGAAGTCGTCGATGCGGCGGCCTTGGTGCGCGCGATCGTGGATCCGCATGATCAACTTGCACTCGTTGCGGCATTGCGAGCGCCCTTCGTGGGGGTACCTGATGCGGCTTGGCTGCCGCTCTGGAAGGCGCGCTTCCCCGAACTCTGTTCCCGGCTGCGCAGCTCGGCGCAGCAAGAGCTACTCGCCGAACTCAAGGCGGCGGTGCTTTCCGTCGCATCCGAACTGCAGGGAACAGAAGCCGTTGGGTTGGAGCACATCCCCGATTGGCATGAGTCTCTGCTCGCGGCGATTCAAGCTCTGGCGATCTTGCGTCAGTCCTTCCGCGTCGATCCGGCCGATGAGTTTGTCGCCAAACTGCGCGCGGCCTTTCAACAAGAGGGCACCGAGGCGGCACGCTTCTTGGGTGCGCACCGCTTGGCCAATCTTGAGCGCTTCTACCGGCGCCTCAGCGCGGCACTTGCGAATGAGGAAGGCGGGCCGCAAGCGGTATTGCGCGCCTTGCGCGTGGCCGTCGCGGAGGAAGAGGACGAATCGGATTCGCCTCCGGGAGACGATAGCCTCGACGCTGTGCGTGTCATGACGGTGCACAAGTCGAAAGGGCTGACCTTCCAGCACGTTTATCTGGCCGATGTGCATGGCGGCGGCAGTGGGGCGCGTGGCTTACCCAGTTGCGCTACCGCGGAACGCAAAGGCCGGATCGAGTTCTGCCTGTTTGGAGTGCCGACGCTGGGTTGGTTTGAGGTGGCGCGAGACCAAGAGCGCGTCTCGACTGCCGAGACAGTGCGCTTGCTTTACGTCGCGCTGACTCGTCCGCAGAAGCGCTTGGTCGTTTGCGGGAATCGAAATCTTCCCGACGCAGAGAGGGCGGCGGCCGGAAACACTTTGGAGTCACTACTTCGTCAACGCTTGCGCAACGGCCAAGAGCTCAGCGCGGCCTTCGGCGAGCAACGTGGTCAAGAGATTAGGCTTCGCGATTCTTATCAGGTCTTGTGGCGGATTCCCTTTGTGGAGTCGGGCGAGCAGCGAGTCGTCATTGCCCCGAAGTCGACTCGACTCGAGCTTGAGCTGCTGCTCGATGAACTCAAGCTTCTCCGCGAAGCGCGCGCGCAGGCGCGCCAGCTACGCGGGCAATCTCGGCTGCGCACCGCGAGTCGCGCCGAGGATGGCCACGAGTGGGTGCGCCTTGCGGAAGCTGGCGGCGGAGGCGAAGAGGAAGGCTGGAGTCCGCGAGGGAGCACCGACCCGGAGCTTGCCCGTGCGGTCGGAACGGCCGTGCACCGAGCTCTTGAGTTGCTCGACCTGGACGCAGAGCCGGTTGGAGCATTGCGCACTCAGATTGAGGGCTTGGCCGATGCTGTGCGCGGCTTTGTCCCACAGTCGCGCCTTCAGGAAGTCGTGGCGAGCGCGCGCGAATTGCTCGAGGAAGCGGATCGACGCGGCATCCTTTACGAGCTATTTGATCGGCGCGAGCAGATTCTCGGTCGCGAGGTTCCCGTGTTGTTGCCGGACCAGGAAAGTGGTGGCGCGATCGTCGGCACACTGGACCTGCTGTATCGCGATCCCAACACTGGGCAGCTTGTTGTGGCCGACTTTAAGACGGATGCTCTGCAATCACAGGAAGAGTTCGAGCAGCGTCGCGAGCACTACCTAGGTCAAGGCCGGGTCTATCAAGACGCCGTCGCGCTGATGTTCCCGGATGAAGAGGCGCCAGCGTTTGAGCTATGGTTCCTGAGCGCGAATCGCATCGTGCGCGGCTAATCGCACCGGCGAGTCCAAGCAATTCCTAGCGGTGGCTGTGACCTTCGTGTTGCGAGCGTGATTCCATGAAGGGATCCGCTTCGCCGCGAGCGATCGCGCGCAGACGCAGGGCCGGCTCAAACTCGGGGCGCAACAACAGGGCTTCCTCGGCCAAGGCTTCGGCGGCCTCTGGCTCGAGCATCTCGTAAAGCGTCTCCCCGTAGGCCACGAGCAGCCAAGGTGTGCGCCACTCCAGGTCTTCCACGAGGCCCTGCATGAAAGCGTAGGCCCATTCGACCTCGCGCTTGCGAACCGCCGAATAGCCAAAGCTCTCGGCGAGGAAGCGCAGCATTTCCGAATCAGGATGCTGCTTACAAAGGGCAAGCAAGCCTTCCAAAGCCTCGCGGCTCAGGTCGATCTTGTCTTCTCTTGGTACCACTTGGGTGTCCTTGAGCGACCAAACCTGACTGCCTTCATGCAATCCGAGCACCCATGCAAGTGAACCCTGCGCACCAAGGCGACCTAGAACGGAGGCCGAGCGCTTCCATGGCCGCGCATCTTCAGCACGGAAGGGCGCGGTGGCAGAGAGAGCGATCGCCAAGGGAGGCAAAGGCCCGGCAAGTAAGTTGCCGAACAGGTCGGATTCGTCGCGGTCAGTGGACGCTTCGAGTAGCTCAAACTCGAGATTCCGATGCAGCGGAAAGCCACGATCGCGCAACTGATTGCGAATCCGGAATTGGAAGGCTTCGGCAGCCACCTGCGCCGCTTGGTTCTCGCTCGGCTTGCGCGCGACAATCAAGATGCTTGGGGTAAAGAAGCTGTGCGGCACGACAAAGACGCGCGCTTGGCTGCCTACCGCCCTTCCCAAGTTCTCGGCGATTGCGCTGGTCAAGCCAGGGACTGCGCGACGCGGATCCAGCACCACCGCAGCCACGCCCCCGGGGTTCAGTTTGCGTGCAAGTTGTCGCAGGCCGGCCTGGCGAATCGACCGGGCGCGTTGCGGATCCCAGAGTCCAGTCTCGCGCAGCAATGCGAAGTCGAACTCGCCCTCGGCGCGCGCGGCAGTCGAACTCAGCCCATCAAAGGACAGCCCGGCCCATTCCGGTGTGAACCCCCAAGCCAACTCGGCGAGCTCCGGCGGGTCAATCGCAAGGTGCACCTCCTGAGCGCCGACCGAGCGCAGGCTCGAAAGTGTTCCGGCATGCGGCGCTCCGATCAGAAGGGCTCGATTCGGGCTGCCATCACTCAACAGCAAGGGGAAAAGGGCGTCGACTTCCCAGGCTTGCGATTCGTCGAAAATCGGCGTGAGTTGATTGCGTCCGTCGAACAGCTGATAACTGCCTTGCAGAGCGGGCGTCTGGCGTTCAACGACGCGCGCGTAGGCCGAAGCCGTCGTGCGCTGCGCGAGCTGATCATTGGCGTTGCGCGCGACCTTATAGGTGTGCAGATCGTAGTAAGGATGTCCGGTCTCGGGCATCGCGGGCGGGCCGGCAAAGATCCACGCTGCCGCAGCGAGCACGATGCCACTGGGCAGCCCCAACTTGACACCGGCCGAGTATGCCAATGCAACACAAGCGATCATCAAAGCGGCGAAAGTCCCGGAGGGTAGGGAGTCGCCAAGCAGGGGGAGCCCGGCGACCACCGTGACCAGAACGCCTGCAGCGATTCCAATCAGGCATAACCCGAGTCGAACCGGCCACCGCGCATCCTGTGCGTCACTGCCCGCTGCGGCACGCAGGCTGGCAACGACGGCGATGACCGGGAAGGCTGCCAGCACCAAAGTCATCCATGGCACGAAGGCATCATCGATCTCGGTCAATCGATCGGTACGACCCAGCAGCCCTAACAAGCGATCGGATCCAACCATGGGCGTGTACTCTTGCGGAGAGTTCAAGCGTTCCGTGGTCAACACCGTGCGGCGGAAGCCAACTGCGGTTGCAGCGGCGAGCGCCGAAGCGCCGATCCATCGGAGCTTCTTGCCGTCTGCGATTGCGGCGCCGAGCGCCCACCAGCCCAGCGCGAATGCGATCCCGACAGTGACCATGCGCCGGGTGTCTTGCAGCACATTTTCTGAATCGAACAGCGTGACCATGGGGCGCATGCTGACCCAGAGCATGCCGATCGCGAAGCTGATCAAGAACAACGCGATGCGATCGCTGCTTGGAGCCGGCGGCGCATCGGGATTCGGTTGTGCTGCTGCCGGTGGCGGCCACAGGATGCCGAGGGTCATTAACAAGTAGAGCCAAGGGCCGGTGCCAAAGCCAGCGGCAACCAACCCAAAGAACAGACCGAAGGGCAAGGCCACGCCGCTCGGGCCAGCTCCGGCGAGTGCTTGGCCGAAGCGTCGACCGACCATCGCCAGGGGTAGGACGCAGCCCAGCAAGAGCATGGCTGCGCCGATGCGCGGGGTGCTCGGCAAGACCCAGGCTGCGGCACCGAGAGCGAGCGCCGAAACCAAGTGAAGGGATCCGCAGGGGCCGGGGCGCACCATGCCGGCGCCGAGCGCCAGCGCGATCAGACACGCTGCCAGCATGACGTCGGTCGCGGCGCCACCGAGCGCTGATCCTGCTGAGTCGGCGAGGCCTGCGAGCACAATTGTGAGCGCAAAGGCGTAGCTGGCGAATCGGAAAGCGCGGACGATCACTTGGCGGCGAGGATCAAAAGGACATTCTCGGAGAGGATCGGGAAGACCTGGCGGGTTCGGATCAGCTTCCAGCCTGCGGCTTCGGCTTCGGCACGGATGCGTTTGGCGGGAATATGCTCGCGCAGCTTCGAGACCGGCAAACCAAGTCGGGCGCGCAGGCGTCGCAAGCGATTCTTCCAATCCCAACCAGGGTAGTAGGCGACGACTGCTCGTGGAGCGATTCGATGGAAGGCGCGCAGTGCGGCAATGCGCTCCTCGGCCTGGTAGTGCTGCATCAGTCGCAGCGAAAGCACACAGGCGCCGGGCCGTTGACGCAGAGGCGGTTGAAGCAGATCAGCGACCAGCTCGAAGCCAGGACCATGCTTTTCACGCAGCACATGAAGCATTTCCGCGCTGCGATCGAGGCTGCAGACTTGTGCTCCGGCAGCGCGGATCGCGGCAGTAAAGCGCCCGGTTCCAGCTGGGACATCCAGCACGGTCGGTGGGATTCGGTTGTTTCCCGCTTCTTTCAGCGCGGCGAGCACGGCTTTTTCGACCCGTCGATTGTTCATGCGTCGGATCGGACCGCGATAACGGCGGTCGTAATCACGCGCAACTTTTGGTGCGTGATACGCGTCCGTCCAGTCTTCTGCAGGCACCTGGATACGGTACCCTCGCCGCATGGCGGGCCCGAAGCAGAAGCCGATCGAGACCGCGTCGATCGAGGCCGTGCAAGTCGCTGCGTTGCTGGACTGGTTTGCCGCAAGGCAGCGGGCCTTGCCGTGGCGCGATGCGCCGCACGGGCAACGCGCGCCGTATCGCGTTTGGGTATCCGAGATCATGCTGCAGCAGACTCGGGTCGATGTGGTCGTGCCCTATTTCGAAGCCTGGATGCGCTCCTTTCCCAGCGTGGATGCGCTCGCCGCGGCCTCGGAAGACGAAGTCCTGCGGCATTGGGCAGGCCTGGGCTATTACCGCCGGGCGCGCTTCCTCCACCGCGCGGCTGCCGAGCTGGTTGCGCTCGGGGCGCGCGGAGTCGGTGGGGCTCATTGGCCGACGACCGCGAAGCAGTGGTGCGCGATTTCCGGGGTCGGTGAATACACCGCGGCGGCGGTCGCGTCGCTGGCTGGCGGGCTGGCGGTTCCGGTTGTCGATGGAAATGTGAAGCGCGTGGCGGCGCGCGTTCAGGCTCTGCCTCTTGCCGCGGACGCACGGGCCCTCCACCAAGCTTCGGCGGCTTGGATGGAGGCTGCGATGCACAAACTTCCCGAGCAGGCCGCGCCCGGCGCGTGGAATGAGGCGGTCATGGAGTTGGGCGCGACGTTGTGCACGCCACGCTCCCCGCGCTGTACAGAATGTCCGCTCGAAGGCGATTGTATCGTCAACGGATCAGACCCTGGCGGTTTGAAAGCCCTCGCGGAGAGTTTTCCATTGCCGTCCAAGCCAGTGCGGTGGAAAGAGTTGGAGCTGATCTACGGACTGGCGGTTCGCGAACCCGGCTCAGAAGTGTTGCTTGTACAACGATATGAGGGTTGGAATCCAGGACTGTGGGAGCCGCCTTCGCTGGTGTCTGAGCCGGATCCAAGCGGATCGCAAGGGTCGAAAGCGGTCGAGCAAGCCTGGCGAGCCGCCGGTGCGCATGGTCAGCTCGGGGAGGAACTCGGCGTGGTCCGCCATACGATCACCCGCCACAAGATCACCGCGCGCGTGTTTCGCTTGGAAGAAGTCGCGGCTTCGGCCTATTTTGACCCCCAGAGCCTGGGCCTCACCGGGCTTGCGCGGAAGATCTTGCGTCGCTGGGTATGATTCCTGGCTTGCCCGAGCATCGGGCACCTCTGATGTTTGCCCCGTTGCTCGCCCTAGCGCTGTTTCAGCAGCAAGCGCCCGATCTGATGCCGGACGGCCTGGTCCGTCCGGAGATAAAGATCCCCACTTTTGAGGCGCCCTTGCCAGGAGAATGGGGGATTCGCTTGGATGGCCTGCTCGAAGAGGAAGAGTGGGGCAAGGCGGCTCTGATTGACGGTTTCCAAGAGGTCGAACCGAACGAAGGTGCGCCTGCCGACCCGAAGACCGAAGTCTTGATGTGGCGCTCGGCGACGCATCTGTACATCGGTCTGCGATTCTACGAGCCCGACCCAGGCTCGATGGTGCTGCAAAATCAGCACCGCGACGCCTTCCTCAACGATGACGACCGCTTTCAGTTGGTCATCGATACCTTCGGCGATAGCCCCACGGCCTATTTCTTTCAGTTGTCCGCGGCTGGCTCGCGCGGCGATGCCCTGATCGGCGACAACGGCAATCGCTTCAACAAGCGGTGGGATACATACTGGGACGCAAAAACCAGGGTCCTCAAGGATCGTTGGACAGCCGAGATCGTGATTCCGTTCCGCAGCATTGCAAGCAATGAAAGCGGGGACTGGCGCATCAACTTCGAGCGCTACCGCGGCTCAAGTCGCACGCGCTACCGCTGGACGGCCGCGCGCCGTGAGTTCCGTCATTTCAACCTAGCGAACGGCGGGATCATCACCGGTATGGGTGGGGTCGACCACGGCTTGGGAGTGACGGTCACGCCCTACTTCAAGGTCAAGCGCTTGGATGAACATGGTGGCCCGCGCAGCTGGGATACCGGATTCGGTGGCGAGGTGGATTGGTGGATCACGCCCCAACTCAAGATGTCGCTGACGGCAAACACCGACTTCGCCGAGACCGAAGTTGACGATCGGCAGATCAACCTGTCGCAGTACTCGCTGTTCTTCCCCGAGAAGCGCGACTTCTTTCTCGAAGACGCCAACATTTTTGAGTTCGGCTTGCCGCGCAGCAACAGCCTGGTGCCCTTCTATAGCCGGCGGCTTGGTTTGGTCGGGGGCGAAGAAGTTGCGGTCGATACCGGAGCGCGTTTGTCCGGTCGAGCCGGTCCTTGGGACATTGGCTTGCTGGCCGTCAGTACCGGTCAAGAGAACATCGACGGCGAGATCATTCCGGAAGGCGAATCCTTTGTGATTCGCCCGAGTTACAACGTCAACAACCGCTTTGCGATTGGTGGCATCCTGACCTACGGTGATCCCTCGGATGACGATCGCAACTTGGTCACCGGCCTCGATACGCGCTACAACGACAATCTGTTCGGTGGCGAGTTCGATCTGTCGACCTTCGCGGTACGAAGCGAAGACGAGACGGATGGCACACAAGGTGGGGCGGCCGGTGCGCGCGCGAGTTTGAATACCAGTAACTGGCGGTACTCGACACAGTTCTTCTTGGCCAAGAGTGATTTCGATCCCGGATTAGGCTTCGTGCAACGGCCCGGGCAATCCAACTGGTCGAGCTCGGTGTCCTTTGAGCCGCGACCGACCGACCCTGGCTCGAAAGTCCGTAAGTACGAGTTTTCCTTGAGCCCCTCGGCCTGGTTCGAGGACGGCGCCAAGCTGATGTCGCATAGCGTGCGCTTGACCTACTTTGGTGTCGAGTGGCATACCGGCGACAAACTTGAGTTTGATGTGCGCTATGCCGGCGATCGCGTCACCGAGGACGACTTCGATCCGGGCGGCGTTCCGGTGGCCGCCGATTTCTATGACTTCACGGATTACTCGGTTGAATTCGAAAGCTCGGAAGCTCGGCCGGTCTCGGTGAAGCTCGATGTGCGTACCGGTAGCTGGTACGACGGCGATCGCACGCGTTATGACGTCGACATGAATTGGCGGCCAAATCCAACGCTTGCCATGGACTTGAGCTATCAAGAAAACCAGGCGAGCCTGGCGAACGGCGATTTCGCAACTCGGGTAGTCGGCTTCGGTGCAAACTTTTACGCAAGCCCCTCGCTGAGTTGGCAAAACGTGATTCAAGCCGATAACGAATCGGAAGAACTCGGCTGGCAAAGCCGGCTGCGCTGGATTCAACGCGATGGCCAGGAGCTATTCCTCGTCGTCAACGCAGGCTGGGTGCAGCGCGTCGATGATGTGATCGTGCCGACCGAGCGAGACCTGGCCCTCAAGCTGGTCTACTCTGTGCGTCTGTGAGTTCGTCGGCTGCCCGCCCTTCTACCCTCCATCTGCTGCTGATTGCGATCGGCTGCGCGGCGCTGGCCTGCTTCGTCCGCATCGGGAACGCTGTCTGGGTGCAGCCCCACGCGGAATACGTCGAAGCCGGCTATGCGGTTGAGGGCCGACTGACGAGCCCGGAAGCAGACGGCCTGTATCACATGCGGCGCGTGCATCGCGCGATAGAAGAAGGCGAGATCGCCGGCAGCGACCCGCGCTTGAACTTTCCGCACGGTTCGAAGATTCCGTGGCCCGCTTACGCGGATAGCGCGGCCTACAGTTTGTTGGGACTCTTCGCCCCCGAAGATCTTGACGCACGGCGAGCCTTCCTCGAGACCTGGATGGCGCGCTTGCCCTTCCTGTATGGGGTTGCGACGAGCTTCCTACTTGCTTTGTTCGCAGGCGCCCTGCTGCGTTCGCAGCTTGCGGCGATCGTCGCCGGTTCGATCAGCGCACTGAGTTACGGCGCGGTGCACTACTCGGTGCCGGGCATTGCCGACCACCACGCTTGGGTCAGCATGCTCAACGTCTTGGCGATGCTGATCTGTTCGATGGCATGGCGCCGCGTCTGCTTGATCGACCCGCAGCGCAGCCTTCACTTGGGTGCAGCAGCCGGCGTCATGATGGGCCTGTCGCTTGGCAGTTGGGTTGCAAGCCTGCTTTGGCTGGGCGCTCTACAGCTGGGCCTAGTGCTGACTTGGTTGCGCGCGCGCGATGAAACCGCGCACGGCTTGCGCAACTTCGGCTTGGCCTTTCACGCGGCCGCGCTGCTGCTCGTGCTTCCAGCGGCCCTGTCGAGCGAGTGGGCAACGGAGTTCCCCTGGATGGTGGTCAACCTGAGTTGGTTCCATCCGATTGAGCTACTGCTGGGCCTTTTGATCTTTCTTCCTAAGCACGGGGGGCGAGTCCCTTTGCTTGCAATCCCTGCTGCGATCTTCGCAGTCGGCGCATTGTTGGTGGCCCTGGATATCGGGCCGGGCGCGGGAATTCGCGAAGGCTTTGCGTGGGTATCCCGCGCGGATGAGTTCATGTCTGGCATCGCCGAGTCCAGCCGACTCTTCGATGGCTATCGCGATTGGGTAGGCCTTGGGTTTTTCTTGTTGCCCCTGCTCTGGCTGTGGATTGCGATGCGTTGGTGGAGGGGGCAAAGTGAATTCGCAGCGCTATTGATCTTGATCCCCTTGAGTTTCGGCCAGGCCCTGACTCAAATTCGCTTCATCGAAGCTGCGATTGGCCCGGCAGCGCTCGGTTTTGCTTGGGCATGCACGCAGTTCCCCAAGTGGAATCACGCCCGTGCATGGATCAGCCTGCCAACCGGATTGGCCGCCGGAGTCTTGGTCGCCGGCACCTACTGGCTAAACGGATTCGCTAGCTTTACTTGGACTGACCGCGCAGCACCCGCGCAGCGCCATCTGCTTGAGTGGATCGATGCCCACGCGCCCAGCTCCACTCCCATCGCTGAAGCCGAAGCGAGCGTGCTCGCGCCTTGGGATTGGGGGCACGCGATCGAATGGCGTACCGGCTTTGCTTCCGTGGCGACCAACTTCGGCAGTTATGTTGGTGTCGACGGCTATCGCGCTCCGGCCAAGTTCTTCCTCAGCCGTGATCCACAAGCCGCGCGCGAGTTGCTGCGTGCGCATCAAGTGCGCTATCTGGTGCGCAACTCTCGTTTGACTTTGGCGATGGACCAGCTGCAACGCTCTTACGGCGAGGACTTGCTTGAAGGTGGTTTTGTGCGCAGCTTTGAAGACGCCCAGGGACACACGCGCACCGAGTTCACGCCGCTTTGGTTTGACTCGATGGCGGCGGCGCTTGGCGTCGGGGTGGCGGCCAGTCCAAGTGGCGTGCTGCCGGGCCTTGGCGACTTTGACGGCCCCGAGGGTCCCGGCCGCCCGATCGACTACCTGCGCCTCGTGCATGTCTCGCCGATCCCGGACGACCACCCCGCGCATGGCGGCATGATTCAGCCCTATGGCCTGGTTTGGGAACACGTCGCCGGAGCGGCGGTCTCGGTTGCAGCCGAGCGTGGCCAAACCCTGAGCGTCGAACTCGGGATTCGCGTTGGCATGAATGGCAAAGAGATCATCGCCTTCCTTTACCGCGACCGAGTCGAAGCCCAAGGTGGGCGGGCCGCATTGCGCTTGCCCTACAACACCGCGCTTGCGAACGGCGATGCCGAAGTGGCTTATGCCAACTGGGAGCTCCGTGCAGCGGACGGTTCGGTAGTGAGGCAAGGCGAACTGTTCATCAGCGAAGAGGCAGTCGTGAGCGGCTTGCCGGTGGCACTCGACTAGGATTCGGTATCCTGGGGCAATGCTGCTCGGCGCACTTTGCGCGCTCCTCCTCCAAAGCGAGCCGGTTTGGGACGACTGGAAAGCGGTGGGGCCTTGGACTTCCCCAACTCCTGCTGAAGGTTTGGCGATGGAGCTTCCGCCCGAAGACATTCTGGCGCGGATTCAACGAGGCGGCGATCCCGACCCACGCGGTAGTTATTCGCGTGAAGATGGGCCGCGAGTCAGTTGGCAAGATGCAATCGGCGGGTATCCCGTCAACCTCGCGCGGGCCTTCGCGAGTCGCGGGAATGCGGTCGGCTACCTCTACCGTTCCTTCGAAGTCGAAAGTGCCGGCAGGGTACCGGTCGAACTCAGCGCAGCGGGTGCGTATCGCGTTTGGCTGAACGGCAAGGTTATTGCGGAGTCCTTGGATGCGGTGTTGTTGGTGGGCAGTACCACCGAGCTCGACTTGGCGGCTCGCGAAGGGAAGAACCATCTTCTGATTAAAGTCGCTGGGGATGAACGCGGCTTTGCGTTTGGTTTGCGCAACTCCTTCCGATGGCAGAAAGAGCTCGCCGAGATGCAAGGCAGCATCGACAAGTCAATCGATCGAGGGGTTTCCTACCTGCTCGATCGGCAAATGATCGATGGCAGTTGGGGCGCCCATGCCAACTACCCAGGCGGGATCACTCCGGTGGTCTTGTATGCCTTGCTGAAGTGCGGGCTGTCGCCGCATCACCCTGCGGTCTCACGCGGCTTTTTGGCATTGCGCCGCGTTCCCATGAACAAGACCTACAGCGCGGGCTTTTACTTGCTTGCGATGGCGGCCGACGGTGGCGAGAGTCACCGCGACCGCGTCGAGGAGGTCATGGAGTGGCTCATTCAAGCGCTGCCGGCCAGCGGGGTTTATGGCTATCCCGGTTCTGATGACCTCTCCAATCATGTCGTTGCAGCCCTGGGTATCAGTGCCGCGGCGCGGGTCTTCGAAATCAAGGTCGACCCCGAGTTTTGGGTCGAAGCACTCGAGGGCACGATGTCTTTGCAGACGGCAGAGGAGCTCGCCGAAGGTGGCACCGATTACCAGCGCGGATTCACCTATCGCGCCCCGGGCGAGGCTTCGGGGTCGATGACCAGCGCAGGGATGACCGTGCTGGCACTTGCCTTGGCAAACGCGGGCAACAAGATTGGCGCGCGAGATCGCAAAGCCGCCGAGCGAGCGATCGAATTGGGCGCAGCTTGGCTGGGCAATAACTGGTCTGTCTCGAGCAATCCTCCGAATCGAAGTTGGCTCTATTTCCATCTGTACGGACTGGAGCGCGTCGGCAGCCTGTTGAAGCGTGAAGTGTTTGGCGAACACCCTTGGTACCTCGAAGGAGCGCGCTTTCTCGTCGACAACCAATCGGACCAGGGCACTTGGCCGAAGAACGCGGGCGACAACGATAAAGAGCGCGACACCAGCATGGGTTTGCTTTTCCTCAAGCGAGCAACCTCGCTCGCGGTCACTTCCGAAGATGGTCGCGGAACTCCGAAAGCGCTCAGCACGTCCGAAGAAGCCGATGTCGTTTTGCGCGCCTCGGGCGATACGCCGATGACGATTTGGGTCGCCGATAGTCGGGTCGAGGGCACAACCGCCGACTTCTTCGCCTCGCGCGTCGGCGAGACGCTCGAGCTGAATTTGGGGGGCGGTGAAATGGTGCAAGGCCGCTGGACCTTGCGTACGCAGCTTCCGCGCTCGGGGCGCTGGGAGATTTGGTGTCGGCTGGAAACTCCGGGCGGCCTTCTGACCAGTCCAAAGCTGCCGGTTCAGGTGCGCTTGGTGGTTTCCGATGAACTGATGGCTGCGGCGACCGCCTCGGAACGCAACCTACTGCTGAAAGCCGAGGGTTTGAGTTGGCGCGCGTCCAGTCAGCTCAATGATGGCTTGAAGCCCGAAAACCTGGCGGATGCTTCGTACTCCGAAGGCTGGAAGTGTGCGGCAGACGATCTAGACCCCTGGGTTCTGTTTGAGATCCCGAAAGGCGTGCGAGCCAAGACGCTGCGGTTTGTGCCAAATACCAATCGATCGGTGCAAATGGGCGCGGTGCGCCCGAGCAAACTGCGCGTGATCGTGAACAAGAAGGACGTCTACGAGATTGAAGTACCTTCTGATCCGCTCGAGAAGGCACGCCTCGACCTGGGCAAGAAGGTACGCATCAAGCAAGTCGAAGTGCACGTGCTCGAAGTCCACGGCGCCGAACTGGGCAAGACTTCGATTGGCTTCTGCGAGATCGAACTCGAAGAATAGGCAAAGGCCGACTTGCAGGTCGGAGCCTAGGCCGTGGGCGCGGCTATCCTGTTGCGCGTGATGGACGCGAATGACCTCAACAAGGCTGCGGTGCTGGGTGCCGGCACGATGGGCAACGGAATCGCGCAGGTTTGTGCGCAAGCAGGCATGCAGGTGGTGCTGTTCGACATTGCCGAGGCACCGCTGCAAAAAGGTCTGGCGAACATTGAATCGATGCTCGCCAAAGGAGTTGCGCGCGGCAAGATGGAGCAAGCCGACGCCGATGCGGTGCGCGGCCGTGTCAGCGGCTCAACCGACTTAGCGGCAGCCGTCGCCGGGTGTGATTTAGTGATCGAAGCGGTTCCCGAGAAGATCGAACTAAAGCAATCGGTTTTCACAGCTGTCGAGGCAGCTGCGCCGGAAGGAGCGATTCTCGCGAGCAACACTTCAAGCTTATCGATCGACAAGATTGCTGCTTGTCTACACCGACCCGAGCGCTTCTTGGGTCTGCACTTTTTCAATCCGGTGCCGATTATGAAGCTACTCGAAATCGTCGTCGGTGCGCAGACTTCCGAACAGGCGCTGGATTGCGCGCGCGGCCTCGCCACGCGCTTGCGCAAGGATGGCATCGTCGTCAAAGATGCACCGGGTTTTGCGAGCTCGCGCCTGGGCTTGGCAATTGGCCTCGAGGCGATGCGCATGGTCGAAGAAGGTGTCGCGAGCGCTGCCGACATCGATACCGCGATGATGCGCGGCTACGGTTTCCCGATGGGCCCACTCAAGCTGACCGATCTGGTCGGCCTCGACGTGCGTCTCGGCATCAGCGAATACCTCGCTGCGACGCTCGGCCCGCGCTTTGAGCCGCCGCAACTGCTGCGCGACATGGTCGCCGCCGGCAAGCTCGGCAAGAAGTCCGGCCAGGGCTTCTACGATTGGTCTGAGTAGCCCCGTCGGAACCAGCCCGCCAGGCTCGGGTTCGTCCGTTAGCATGGGAGCTATGCGGGATCGCGCTGTCCACCTGTTGTCGAGACTGAGTTTCGGACCCACCGAGGCTGAAGTTGTGCGTGTGCTTGAGATGGGCGAAGAAGCTTGGCTCGAAGAGCAGCTTGCGCCGGGCACGGAACAAGACGAGCGACTGCTCGCGCTGATGCCCGAGTTCCAAACGCTCGATTTCTCGACGGCTCGTATGTACGACTGGCTGCGCGAGCCCTTTGACGGCCGCAGCGACAGCGAACTGTCGGCGGCTGAGCGCACCGAGCTGCAAAAGCGCCGGCGCATCCCTCGAGGCGAAATGCAACGCGCGGTCTTTGCGCGTTCGGTCATGAGTAGCCGACAGCTCGAGGCGGTGCTTTCCGACTTCTGGCGCAATCACTTCAATGTTTCGTACACCAAGGGCGGCCCGGCAGACTTTCTGATTACCGAGTACGACCGCGAAGTCGTGCGCCGGCACGCACTCGGCAGTTTTCCGGAGATGCTGATGGCTTCGGCTAAGCATCCGGCCATGCTGCACTATCTCGACAACCACTTGTCGCGACGGCCTCCGTCGAAGCAAGAACTCGCCGAGATCGAGCGACGCACGCGTCGGCGCACGGATTCGCGCGAGCGCGGCGAAGAAGCGGCGCAGATCGCCGCGCAGCGCGGGCTGAATGAAAACTACGCACGCGAACTACTCGAACTGCATACGCTCGGCGTCGACAACGTCTATAAACAAAAAGACGTGATCGCGGTTGCCGAGGCGCTGACAGGCTGGACATTTGATAGTAGTCGCGAGGGCGGATGGGGCTTCCGCTTCCGCCCCGAGATGCACGTCAAAGGGGATAAGCGTGTACTGGGTCGCAAGATTCGGGAAGACAATGACAACGGTGGCGTCGGCGAAGGCGAAGAGATCGTCGCGATGCTTGCCGAGCACAAAGGCACGGCGGAATTTATCGCAACCAAACTTGCACGCTTCTTTGTCAGCGATCGACCTTCCGAGTCGATTGTCAAAGCGGTGGCCAGCGTTTACCGCAAGAAGGACGGATCAATCCCCGACATGGTGCGCGCCATTGTTGCGCACGAGGATTTCTGGTCGCCCGAAGCTGTGCGCTCCAAGTTCCGCACGCCGTTTGAGTTCTTGTGCGCGGCCTTGCGCGCGGTCAACGCCGAAGTGTTCGACGCCAATCGGTGTCTGGGCGCCTTGCGTGATATGGGTCAGCCCATTCTGCATTGCGATGACCCGACCGGTTATTACGACACAGCCGAATCCTGGCTCGACCCAGGTGTCATGGCGACGCGCTGGAGCTTCGCCCTGGATCTGGCAACCGGCAAAGTCAAAGGCGTCGAAATCCCGGTCGAGTTCTTTGACGACCTTCCGCAAGATGTGCCGCGCCTGTGGCAGCACCATCTCACCAAGCGCTTGCTCCCGGGCGGCGCCGGGCAGCGCACCCGGAATGCGCTTTCGACGGTGACGGACGAGTACCTCACCAAGGCGCGGGTGCCTGACTCGCGTGAACTTGGTCCCACTCTCGTCGGCCTTCTTCTCGGTTCACCCGAGTTCCAACAGCAATAGATTCCATGAGCAACTCCTCCCGTCGCGATTTTTTGAAGAAGGCATCAGCCCTTGGTCTGGTGACTGCTACGACGCCGTTCGAGTCCATGCTGCAGGCAGCGATGCGCACTGGCGCGCCGCAGAGTGGACAATCGATCGTCTGCATCTATTTGCGCGGCGGCGCTGACTGGTTGAACATCATCGCACCGTACAAGGACAAAGATTACGCCGAGGTGCGTCCGACGCTGGCGCTTGAGAAGGCCGACGGCCTGGTCGAGCTCGATGCGGACTGGGGCCTGCACCCGGCGATGCGTTCACTGGAACCGCTCTGGGCAGAGAAGATGCTCGCGCCGATTGTTGCGGTTGGTTCGCCGCACACCACGCGCAGTCACTTTGATGCGCAGGACTTCATGGAGTTTGCCGCGCCGGGCAACCGCACGGTGCGTTCGGGTTGGTTGAACCGATACCTCGCCGAATCGCAAGACAAGGACTCTTCGCAGTTCCGCGCGATGGCGATGCAAGAGCTGCTTCCGCGCTCCCTGCGCGGCGAATACCCGGTGTTGGCTGTGCCGAGTGGCATGGACAAGGCCAAGGGTGCCAAGACTCTGAATCGCTTCGAAGAGTTCTATGGCGGGGGAGCGGGCGAGATGCCTGCAGGCGAAATGCCGGGCGAAATGGAACGACCCGAAGATGCGGCCGGCATCGTGAAGAGTGGCAAAGTGACGATCGAAACGCTGCGTCGTTACCAAGAGATTCTGGCCAAGGGCAAGACCGAAGTGAAGTACCCCAGCGGTCGCTTCTCGCAGCGCTTGGCGGCGATGGCCAAGGTGCTGAAGGCGGGCGAAGGTTTGGAAGTTGCCGGCCTCGACTACGGCGGTTGGGATGACCACGCCAACCAAGGCGCCGCGGAAGGCCGTCAGGCAACGCGCCTGAAGGACGTCGCTGATTCTTTGGCCGCTTTCTGTCGCGACATGGGGCCGAAGATGGATTCGACCACGATTGTGGTCATGACCGAGTTTGGTCGCACCGTGCGCGAGAACGGCAACGGCGGCACCGACCACGGTCACGGCGGCGGCATGTTCGTGATTGGCGGCGGCGTCAAGGGCGGCAAGGTCTATGGCGACTGGCAGGGCTTGAAGCCCGAGCGCCTTTACGAAGGCCGCGACCTACAAGTCACGACCGACTTCCGCGACGTCTTCCATTCGGTACTCGCTGGCACCTTCGACTTCAAAGTGCCCAAAGATTTCTTCCCCGACTACAAGTCGAAGAAGATTTCGGGCATGTATTAACGCGATCCCGCGAGTTCGCGCATCGTTGAAGCGGCAATGAGCACGCTGCGGCGGCGGCCGCCGATTGGCACGTGCAAAAGTCCGTATTCCTCGCCGCCTTGATAGGCGAGCGCGGTGTCGTAGTCCAAGTAGCTGGTCAGCACCCAGCCTTGGAGTTCCGCCGCGTAAAGCGAACACAGGATCCAGGCGTCGTCGCGACTCAAATCGTCGCCCCAGGTCTCGATCGAGATAGCGGTGACGGGCCGAAAGCCGACCTTGGCTAGCTCGACCACGGCGGCGCGCGGGGCGGTATTCGCTGGCCGCGCGCGCACGCGCACATCGCGCACGCTGTCGTCGTACTCGGCGTTTCCGTAGGAGTGAATCGCCGTGAGTTCATCCGGCACAATCGCACCGGCCAAGCTCGATCGGCTCATGTCCATTAACACTCCGCGAAAGCTCGCGGCATCGAGCGGTACATCGGTCAACAGGGTCGCGACAAGTTCCACGGCGTATGCGACACTAGCAGGAAATGGTCCGCGATCTCGACACCATTCCGCCGCGACGGCTGTTCCTCGACGGACCGGCGGGCCGACTGCACGCCACATTCGAACGGCCAACCGCCGAGCCTCGTGCGGTCGTGCTGCACCTGCACCCACACCCTTTGCACGGCGGCACGCGACAGAACAATGTGGTGAGGCATGGCGCGCTTGGCTCGCTGGCGGCCGGCTGCGCGGCCCTGCGCATTGATTTTCGCGGTGTTGGCCAATCCGAGGGCAAGTACGACGAAGGAGACGGCGAGGTCGACGACGCCGCGGCTGCGGTCGCGTGGCTTGCCCGTGAAGTCCCCGGGGTGCCGATCTTCGTTTGGGGCTTCTCTTTCGGTTCACGGGTTGGCTTGGAGTACTCGATCCGCGAGGTTGCGGCCGGCAATCCACCCGCTGGGTACATGGGCGTTGCTTGGCCAACCAACTTCTACGCTTGGCCGCACGGCGAGGGCTGGCCCGCGCGGGCGAGCTTCCTGGTCGGCTCGGCCGATGACTACGTCAACCTTGCGGCGATGAACCGAGTCGAAAAGCAGGGCGGATTGCTGCATGTGGTCGAAGGCGCGACGCATTTCTTCCCCGGCAAGCTCGATGAGGTCAGCGGCTGGACCGCGCGGCAGCTGGAAGCATGGTTGGCCAAGTAGCCGTGCGGCTCCGGTAGACTCTGCTGCCATGTTGAAGGCCCTCCTGCTTCCTACGCTTTTGCTTGGCGTCGCGACTCTCTTCAGTTGCTGCGCGACCGCTCCTCACTCGGACATGCCGGCCGAGTTTCAGACCAGCAAGGGTTGGGTGAAGCTGAGCCTCGACGACTTCGTCAACGTGAATGGCACCGACGAAACCTGGAAGCAAGTCGGCGACACGATCCTGTGCTCGGGTGTACCGAACGGCGGCGCGCGCTCGCTCAAGCAGTACACCAACTTCGAGTTGACGCTCGAATGGAAGCACCAGACCCACGCTGGCAATGCGGGCGTCTTCCTTTGGTGCCCGGAATCTGCTTTCACCGATTTGCCCCCCGGCACCTTGCCTCGCACCGGCATTGAAGTGCAGGTGCTCGATCTTGGATACGAAGAGAACTGGGAGAAGTCGAAAGGCGAGCCTTCCAATTGGTTCACTTCGCATGGCGATGTCTTCCCGGTTGGCCAAGCCAGCATGAAGGCCGCCACCCCGCAAATCGACTATTCCAAAGCCGACGGCACGACCTACACAGTAGGCGGCCCGGATAGTCAACGCAGTTTCCCAACCGCGCGCTTGGTGCGCCCGGCCGGCGAATGGAATCGCTACGCGATTCGAGCCGTTGATGGCGAAGTCACCTTATGGGTGAATGGCGAGTTGGTGAATCAAGGCAGCGAATGCTCGCCTTCCACCGGCTACTTGGCCCTCGAGTCCGAAGGCGCGCCCGTTGAATACCGCAACCTCCGTTTGCGCGAGCTGAACTAAGCCGTGCGCTGGAAGCAAGCAAACGATGTCTAAAACGACCGAAGGCCCCGAGCTCTGTGGCGACGATTGTGCCTATCCGAAGGAACTCGCGCTACGCACGATCCTGCTGCCGCGCGATACCAATGCGCAGGGCACGATCTTCGGCGGCGTGATCCTGGCCCACATTGACTTGGCGGGTGTCGTTCCGGTGCGCAAGCTCAATCCAGCGCGCCGCTTCGTCACCGTTGCGATGAACGAGATCGTGTTTCACGAGCCGGTCTTTGTCGGCGATCTCGTCTCGTTTTACGCGCAAGTTTGCCATGTCGGCCGCACCTCGGTGCAAGTCAAAGTGGTCGTCTGTGTGCAGCGCAAAGACGATTCGGACGGCGAAGAGATGCAGGTGACCGAAGCCGAAGTTACCTACGTCGCCGTCGACGAGAACCGTCGACCGGTGCCAGTGCTTTCGGCTTCTCGGCGCAAGGCTTAGCGCTGACCGGCACGAATGAAGTCGGCGAGGTCTTTGGCGAGTGCCTCAAAGCTCGGCTCGTGCACGTACATCATGTGACCTGCGGGGTAGTTGCGCAACGTGATGCGATCGAGGGGCATCGTGCTGCGTGCGATGTTGTGCTCAGCCGCAAAGAAGCTCGTGGCGATGTCGTAATAGCCGTTGCCGACGAACAGCCGTAGGTCGGGGTTGCTTGCCATGCCGCGGGCAAGCGCGGGAGCCACATCGAGGTAGCCAGCGAAGGCTGTTTCGAGTTCTTCCGGACGCTTCCATTCGCCACTCGCTTCGCCGTTCATGACTTCATAGAGGCGGTCAAAGTCGTTCACGCCAAGTTCCGTCTGCAAGTAGTGCCGGAAGCCGGAAACGTAGGCGCCGCTGATTCCCGAGCCAAAGGGATCGCCGCTTGGAAGCTCACCGACGGCGTCGGCTTCAGTGCCGGTATAGCGGGTATCGAGTCGTCCGACTACCGTGCCGCGATCGCGCAGCAGTTCGCGACGGAAGCGGTTCGTCGAGACTTTCAAGTTGGCGCGCCGCCAGTAGTCTTCAGACAGGCCGGTGTAGCGCTGCAACTTGGCGACCACGGCGTCGTATTGCGCCTTGGGTAGGTCGCGCCCGGCAAACAGCGCGGGCACGTATTCCTCGCGCACGAAAGCGCGCACTTCGTCAAGAAATGGCTCGAGCTTGGCGGGGCGCTCGGGGAGCGCGTTGTGATACCAAGCGGTCGCAGCATAGGTGGGAATGACCGTCGCATAGGCCGCGTCGTTGTCTTGACCATCGACCATTTCCATGTCGAGCGCCGGCGAGATCAAGATCAAGCCGTTCAAGGCGACTGCGTTAAATCCACTTTGCAACTCGCGGACCAGCAGCGGGCCGCGAATGCCGCCGTAGCTTTCGCCCAAGATGTACTTCGGCGAAGCCCAGCGTTGATGGCGAGTCAACCAGGTGCGAATGAAGCGCGCAACCGATTCCGCGTCTTCGTCGACGCCCCAATGGTCACCGTTTTCGCCCTCGTTGACGACCCGGCTAAAGCCTGTGCCTATCGGGTCAATCATGACCAAATCAGCAACCGCGAGCAGAGTGTGCGGGTTGTCGACCACTGGGTAGGGCGGCGCGCCGGCAGCGTGCGCATCGCTGGGTACCACCACTCGTTTGGGACCAAGCACCCCCATGTGCAGCCAAATCGACGCGGAGCCAGGTCCGCCATTGAAAGCGAAGACCACGGGGCGCGTGGACTGGGCGGCGTCCGTTTCCGCGAAGTACGAGAAGCTAAAGAACTCCGCCTCGGGCGCGCCGGCTTGGTCGTTCAGATGAATCGTCTCGGCGATGCTGGTGTACTTCAGTTCACGCCCTTCAAGCTGAATCGAATGACCCGCCTTAATCGAGACCCATTCTGGTGCAGGTTTCTCAGCGGCATCCTCGGCTTCTTGGCCGAGTAAGGGTGAAACGATGAAGAGAGCGGGAATCGATAGGAGCAGGCGCAGCAACATGGTCAGGGATGGAGCTTAGTTGAGTTCGGCGCGAATCGACGCACGGGATTTTTCTGCGAGTTCGACTAACTCAGTCAAAAATCGCTTCCAGTCATCGTGGGTGTCGACGGCCCAAAAAAAGCCGTTGCGAATCACGAGGTTTTCTTGGAGTGCATCAAAATCGAACTCCACACCCTGCGTGTAGCGGGTCCGGCCATTTTCGTCTTCGGATTTTTCGACTATGTGGTAGCTCACATGATTGGAAAGTTCACGCGCGGTTTGCATGGCTCCTGCGCGCCACCAGTTGAAGTTCTCCTTGGTCATGGTGTCGAGCGTGTAGAACTCAGAGAGCCCTTTCTTCAGCTCTTCCGACTTCAACCGGGCAAGACTTCCCGATGCAACCATCTCATCATACGTCGAGCGAGGCACCGAAATAGATGGAAGGTGGGCGACGCGGAGCAGGCCGACCTCAAACGCCGCAGCGCGCTCGGGGTCAAGTACTCCGGCGGCCAAGGCCTCATGAACCGCCGTGACGCCGTCGAGGTTGCGTTGAACGAACCCTTGCATCCAATCCATAGTCTGCAGGAATTCCGTCAACTCCGAGTCGAGGCGCTCAAGGTATCGGACCTCGGCTTTGGCGAAAGCGCGTCGATCTTGCCATTGATCCACCTGAAGTGCCGCAAGCAAGCCAATGAACACGACGAGCAGCTCAAAGAATAGTGCTCGAAACTTGGAGGCAGAGAGGCTTGAGTTCTTAGTCACGGAAAGTCTCCAGTGCTGAAGCGTCGACCCAATAGATGTCGCCTTCGGTCATTTCGGCCCAGGTCTTTCCATTTCGTCTTGAGAATAGGAACGACTGGCCACCGAGCGATCCCATGGGGCAATAAACTATCCATTCTGTATTGAACTTCGGCCCCATGTTCCTGGGCTTGCTCCATGAGTCATCAGGTTGTCGAAATGAAATGTAGAGGTCATAGAGGCCGAGTCCTCCTGGCCGGTCGCTTGCCACAACGAGCATCGATTCATCTGCGGAGATCCACGCATCGCCTTCATTGTGTTCGGTGTTGATCGAAGGTCCAAGGTTTACCGGCGTGGCAAAACTTCCGTCGGGCTTGCGTTGAGCTCGCCAAAGGTCCGAGCCTCCCTGGCCGCCATCGCGATTCGATGCGAAGTACAGACTTCCATCGCTGACGAAGCAAGGGTAGATCTCTTGTGCATCGGTGGAAATTGGCGCACCTAGCTTGCTTGCGGTCGACCACTCGAGACCGATGCGTTGACTCGACCACAAGTCCAGCTTCTCGCCGGGACCGACCCAGACCAACTGTTGACCATTGGCGCTGATCGTCATGTCAACGGACAGAGCCGAAGGGGACCCAGGAAGCAGGTCGAGTGGCTGCGGTCGCGTCCATTCACCATCTTCAAGCACCATGCGATGCATACGAAACTCATCATGGACCCGGCGCGTAAACAAGAATTCGCGACCGTTATCGGTGAAGACTCCATTCAGTTCGATTGCCTCGGTGCTGACAATTCCTGGCGCAAATCGAGTCGGGACATCGGTCGGCGGCTGTTGTCCAAGTGCTGGCCCGCGCAAACCAGCGATGACCTCGCGCGGCTTGCGAGCGAGGAAACGCACAATCGGGCTGCCGCTTCGCCAACGACCGCCCCAGTCGGCCTGCGCCGTGAGGTCTTCGTAGTGCAGAACGCGCAAATCTCCAAACACGCGGCGCAACTCATTGCTCGAAAACCCGAAGTAACCCCCTTGCACACTCTCGCTGTTTAAGTCGCGATGAAATCCCTCGATGACCAAGATTCCGCCTGGCTTCAAGGCGCGCATAATGGATTCGGCTTGTCCGGTCAGCAGAGAATGCATGTACATCCCTGTCACCAAATCCCATTGCTCGACCCCGTAGTCAAAGGAATTGATGTCAGCCTGCAGGGCATGAAGTTCAAGTCCAGCTGCTTTGGCTTGGGCCTTACATTGTGCGACGGCTTCGTCCGAGATGTCGAAGCCGGTGGCGTCCCAGCCGCTCTCTGCTAGGAACAGAGCATTGCGACCTTGGCCCATACCGATATCGAGAGCCTTTCCAGGATGTCGCCCCGCAATTGCTTTCGCTAGGAACTCGTTGGCTTCCCATTTCTCGCCGCGTTCCGCGGTGCGCTGAAAAACCCTGTTCCATGTTTGCCGGATGCGCTCAGTTTCTTGATCGGATTCTTGCGATGCTGCGGTAGGGGCAAGCAGGCTAGTGATTGCGAGACTGAGCAGGACCAGGTGGCGGGGCAAGGGCATGCCCAGATCCTAAATCTGCGCTTTGCACGAAAAGCAGCGGCGTTAGCGAATCAAATCGACCTTGTGCCCGGCAGCGCGAGCGCGCGTGGCGATCCACTGCAGCTCATCCGCATCGATGGGGCGCAGCTGCGCTGCAGGATCGGGCTCGCGGGAAATCGTGAAGATCTCGATGCTGTCAATCCGCGGCTTTAACTCATCGAGGCGTTCCAGCCACGCGCTGACTTCTTCTTCTCGCGCGTTGTCGACCTGAGGTCCCCGCACAAACAGCGCTTGCACGACGAAGTTGTCGAGCTGGCGCAGGCCATCAAGTGTGCGCAAGAAGGCGCCACCAGGAGTGCGATACATGGCCTCGAAGGTCTCGATTGTGCCGACTTCAAGTTTGAAGGCGGCTTCGTCGACACAATCGACGATGGCTTCGCGCACGGTGGCTCGCTGCAGATGCAGCCCGTTCGAGAGCAAGCCAATCGGGACGCGCTTGCCAAAGTGCCGATCGCGGGCGTCGGCCAGCGCATACATCCAAACATGGAAGCCGGGGTGCATCGTTGGCTCGCCGTTTCCGGCTATCGTGATGCGGTCGGGCACCTGGTCTTTCTGAGCTAGCTTGGCAAAGCCGACTTCGAATGCCTCGATTAACTCGGCAGTGCGCGGCAGCTCGGTGCTCGAGCTGGAGGTGCAAGCGGTCGATTCCTTTTGCGCTGTTGCCCCGTATTGACAGTACGCACAATCGAGCGAGCACAGCTTGCGGGTACCCGAGAGCGGGTTGACCCCTAGGCTGCGGCCATACCGCCGTGATGCGACGGGGCCATAAAGCACGCCCTGCTGAAGTGGTATCGGCACATGGCGGACTTAGCCCCCGGATGACGAACTGCCAAGGGCGGGCTTTTGCGGCCGCGCAAAGTCTTCGAGTGGAAGCATGGCCATGGCCAGCGCCCAGGCAGCGGCGACGGCGGCGAATCCGGGCAAGCCAGCGACTTCGATCGCGCCGAGTGCTTGCGCCGAGTAGTAGGCGAGCGGTCCGCCGACCGCGCCAAAGGCGATTGCGAGGAGGCGTCGCCCGGCCAGCCAAGGGACCATGTGCGGAAGGACTCCAGCGAACCCAGCCCACAACGCGAGCATCCAGATGGGGAGTAGGGCACCCGCATGTTGCGGGAAAGCGGTCATGTCGGCATAGAGCAGGCCGCCATCGAGTATGCCACCCAGGCCAGCACCGACCGCGGCGCGGCGCAGTACATCAGCGGGTCGCGTCTTCCAGCCAAGGTAGGCAAGTAGCGCTGCGGTCGCCAGGACGCCCGGCCAAGCTTGGCCTTGAGCGCCACCCCATACGCAGGCGAACCATGCGCTTTGGAAGAGCACGAAGAGTAGAAGCAACATCATGCCGAGGCCCGAGGCGCGAGATCGGGCAGCGGAGCCTGCCCGCGGAAACCTGGCTTCGCAAACAGCAACTGCACGTCGCCAATGTGCTGCTCGGCAAAGCCGCCTTCGCAGTAGCTGAAGTAGTAGTCCCAGGTGCGGAGAAACTTCTCGTCGAGACCGAGAGCTTGCACCTTTTCCTCGTTGGCGAACATGTTCTCGCGCCAGGTCGCAAGCGTACGGGTGTAGTGCGGCGTGATGTCTTCAAGATGCACCAGCTTGAGGTCACTCGACTTGGTCGCCGCAGCGAGCAAGGCACTTACCGATGGAATGCAGCATCCCGGGAAGATGTACTTCTGGATGAAGTCGACGGAGTCGCGTGCTTCCTCGTAATGTTGGTCGGCAATCGTGATCGCTTGGATCGCGGCAAGGCCATGATCTTCCAGGCGCTCACCGAGCACTCGGAAATACGAGTCGAAATACTTCCAACCAATTGCTTCAATCATCTCGACTGAAACAATCTTGTCGAACTTACCCTCAAGCTTGCGGTAGTCCTGCTGCAACAGAGTGATGCGATCCGTCAGCCCTTCTTCTTGAAAGCGGCGCGCAGCCCATTCGGCCTGACGCGTCGAGATCGTGGTCGTCGATACCTGGGCACCGTACTCGCCGGCGGCATGCAGTGCGAAGGCGCCCCAGCCCGTGCCGATTTCCAGCAAACGATCGCCAGGCTGCAAATCGAGCTTGCGACACAGTCGGTCGATCTTTTCGATCGAGGCCTCTTCGAGCGTGGAGTCTTCTTTGGCGTAGATCCCGCACGAGTAAGTCATCGTTGGGTCCAGGAACTGGGCAAAGAAGTCATTCGAAAGGTCGTAGTGCGCCTCAATGTTCTTGCGGCTTCCATCCACCGTGTTGCGATTCGACCAGTGTGCGGCCTTGCGAATCGGTGCCGCCAGGGCCGCCAGGCCGCCTTCCATGCCTTGCATGACGCTGCGGTTGCGGACCAGAATGCGCACCACCATCGTTAGATTGTCGGTCGTCCACCAGCCTTGACGAAAAGACTCGCCCGCGCCAATCGTTCCGTGCGCAAGCAGCTCCGTCCAAAAGCGAGGATCGTGCACCGTGACTTTCGCGGCTAGGCCATCGGCCGTTGCTTGGCCGAACTCATGCACCTGGCCATTCTCCTCCAAAGTCAAGAGCCCAAACTGCAGCTTCCCAAGAGCTGACATCAGCCCTTTCCTGCCGATCTTCGCCAGCGATTTTCCGGCCACGCGCGTCAGCCAACCGGGGCGGGTCGCGGTCACATCGCGGGGCGCGCTCGAACTTGTGGCAGAACGCGAAGGAGTAGCAGTACGGCTTTGGCTCATGACGGTTTGGTTGGCGCGGTTGCGCGTTTTGCGGGATGGGTGTGGAAGGGTGCGCGCTTGATCCACAACTTTAGGGCTTGCCAGTAGATGCCGAGTAGCGTCTTGGTTGGCAGGCAAGGATGGCGCAGGATCGCGCGCCGCACCTCGCGCGCGTTGAAGTCGCGGCGCTCCATCAACAAAGTTGCTTCAAACTCGGCACCTCGTTCGGGCGCGCGATTGATCATGTGCACACCGAGGCGTTTCCCAGGCTGTGCAAAGCGCCAGTCATGCTCGATTTCCATCGGGCTGAACGGAGAAATGTGAAAACTCTTGCGGAACTGCCAGCGCTGGCTGCGGCGCGGCTTCTGCTGCGCAGCTGCGTTCGGCTTTCGCTCTGGCCAAGCCAGCACATAGGCATGCCGCTCGCTCCACGGCGTGTTGGTGATCTCGGCGAGGACTGCTTGCAGCGCACTTCGGTCCGGCGTCCAGCAGTAGTAAAAGCTGACCGGATTGAAGGAGTAGCCAAAGGTCCGCAGTTGCGAAACCAACTCGATCGGGCCCGTCGGGCGCGTTCCGGTCTCAGTTTCGACGCGATCGCGCACCGCTTGGTCGAGCGGGATGCTTGGATCTCCGAAGTAGTCCGCGCGTCGATAGCTCGAATGAGCGGCGCGTTCGTAGCCAAGCAATCGACTGCACGCCATGGCTTCTTCGATGTGCGCAAGGTCGAGCCCAAACAGGAAGACGCGGTAGCGGAAGTCATGACGCACCGGTGCGCTGCGCTTGTGGCGCACGACCCCCCGATAGATGGAGCAACCGGGAACACTTGCTCTTGCGTCGATGCGGCTCATGCGGGGAGCTCCTGTGCACCGGCGATCAGCAAGCGATCAATCTCTCGTTCGGCCAGATCCTCCGCAAAGGGAACTCCAAGTCGGCGCGCGACCTCGACACCCGAGCGTGCGCCGTCTTCATGGAAACCGTAACCCCAATATGCACCGGCGTACCAAACGCGATCGACCCCCTGAATCTCGGGTCGGCGCGCCTGGGCCGCAACTGTTGCCGCGGTGTAGAGCGGGTGATGGTAGATCCAGCGGCCATGCACCTTAGTCGGATCGATTTCTGCTTCACGATTGAGCGAGACAAAGAGAGGCTCGGTGGATTCGATCCCTTGCAGCAGATTCATCCAATAGGTGATGGTGGGCGGCGCACTTTGGTCCGAACCAACGTGATAGTTCCAGCTTGCCCAAGCCTTGCGCTTGCGCGGCATAACTCGCGCGTCCGAATGCAACTGAGCCACATTCTCTTGGTATGGGAGCGCGCCAAGAACTTCGCGCTCGGCGTCGCTTGGATCGGCAAGGAGTTGGAGCGCGGTATCGCTGTGGGTCGCGAGCACGACTTGGTCATAAGATTCCTCGCCCTGTTTCGAATGCACGTGCACGCTTTGCGCGGGGCTGGAATGACTCGTTGTATCGCGGCGCACTCGGAGCACGGCGTCGTTCAAGCGAACGCTTGGGCCGAGTTCGCGCGCGATGGCGCGGACATACTCGCGCGAGCCGCCGGCCACCGTGAACCATGGCGGCCGATTGTCGACTTCCATGAAGCCATGATGATCAAAGAAGCGAACCAGGAAGCGCGCTGGAAAATCCATCATGCGCACGCGATCGGTTGACCAAACGGCGGCCGCCATCGGCACCAGATGGTCGTCGACAAACTCCTTGGAGTAAGCCCGCTTGGCGAGGTAATCACCGAGCGTGATTTCTTCAGCGCCCGGCTCTAACAACTCGCGAGCTTGCTTGTAAAAGCGCAGGATTCCACGCACCATGCGCCAGAACGACGGCCGCAACAGGTTGCGGCGCTGCGCGAACAATGTATTCAGGTTGGTGCCGTTGTATTCGATCCTGCGCGCCGGAATCGACGCGCTGAAACTCATATCGGAATTCGCTTCGGCGACCCCGAGTTCCTGGAGTACCCGCCGAAAGAGCGGGTAAGTGCGATGATTGAAGACGATGAAGCCAGTGTCGACTGCGATCGGCCCCTGGCCAAGGTCGACTTCGGTGGTATGCGCATGACCCCCGAGGCGGTCGGCCGATTCGTACAGCACAACCTCGTGCTTGCGAGCAAGCAGCCACGCCGCGACCAATCCGGAGACCCCGCTTCCGATGACCGCAATGCGCACTAGCGATCTCCGGATCGGACCACGCGCTCGGGCACGCCGCGCACATCGTGGACCAAGCGCAAGCCTTCCATAAGCTTCAGAAGGTAGTAGCTCGGATCGAACTCATACCAGCGGAATCCTTGCCGCGCACTTCCAGGATGAAAATGGTGATTGTTGTGCCAGCCTTCGCCCATGGTGATGAGCGAAAGGAAGAGGTTGTTGCGACTGTCGTCGGAGGTGTCGTAACGACGCGAACCCCAGCGATGCGCCAAAGAGTTGATCGTGAAGGTGCCGTGATAAAGCGCAACCGTCGATACGAAGAAGCCCCAGACCAACATCTGCGGACCACTTGTTCCGAGCTGAGGCGCCCAAGCCTCGAGGCCCATGCCAAGCAGCAGGCAGGCCACGGCGTAGGCGATCGGAGCGAGCACATCGAAACGATCGAGCAAACGCAACTCGGGGAACTTCATCAGATCAGGGATCTGTTCGGTGCGCGTCCGGAAGTTCGCGGTGTCGAGGAACCAGCCCATGTGGCTGGTCAAGAAGGAATGCTGCACCGGCGAATGCACATCGGGCGCTTCGTCCGAATGCCGATGGTGCAGGCGATGATGCGCAGCCCACCAAAGCGGCCCGCGCTGCGTCGACGCAGCGCCAAGAAAACCGCCAAGGAACTGCACAACACGTGAAGTGCGAAAGGTGCGGTGACTGAAGTAGCGGTGGTAGAAAGCCGTGATCGCAAACATGCGTAGGAAGTAACCACCCACCGCGACACCCACTGCGACCGGGCTCACGCCAACCCACAAGATCGCCAAGCACGCGAGGTGCATGCCAAGGAAGGGCAACACGCGCGCCCAATCGACGCCATGGACCTGGTCGTCGCTTTCGTCGACGCCGGCCCAAGAGTCGAACCAACGCACGAAGGCTAAGCCGAAGCGTTTCACTTCTTGAGCAAGTGATGGGTGACTTGCCAAGCTTCGCCCTTGTCGTAGGCAAATAGCTCGGCGCAGGCGAGGTAGAACATGCGCCAGCGGTGAAACCACTGGGTTGCGTTTTCGGCGCCGTAGGTATCTGCCAGAACCGGCATGAGTTCCTCGCGATGGCGCACGAGGTTGTCCAACCAGTGCTCTGAAGTGAGCGCGTAATGCCGGCCGTTGACTTCCCAGCGCTCTTCGAGCTGGAAGGGGATCTGCAAATGCTCGAGCAGGTCGTGGCTAGGCATCATGCCGCCGGTAAAGAAAGACCGGCCCATCCAATTGTCATCGCCTTCCGTCTCGAATGGGTAACAGTAGCTCTTGTGCGAAAAGACGTGCAAGAACATCTTGCCGCCGTCGCGCAACCAGCCGTGTGCGCGCGTCAATAGCTCTTCCCAGTTGCGCATATGCTCGAACATCTCAACCGATACGGCGCGATCAAAGTCGCCGTCGGGTCGGAAGACATTGGCATCCGCAGTGACCACCTTCAGGTTCGAGAGCCCTCGTTCGGTGGCTTGCTGCTCGATGTAGCGGCGCTGCGGTGCCGAATTCGAGACGGATGTGATGCGGCTGTTTGGATAGTGCTCCGCCATCCATAAAGAAAGCGAACCCCAGCCACAGCCCAACTCCAGGACATCTTGGCCATCGGTAAGTTGGGCGCGCTCACTGGTCAACGCCAACATCGCGGCTTCGGCTTCATCGAGGGTCTCGCGCCCAGTCGGGTAGTAACACGAGCTGTACTTCAGATGCTTGCCCAAGCATTTTTGGAAGAACACCGGCGGCACTTCATAGTGCTGTTCGTTGGCGGCATCGGTGTGCAGCGCGACTTTGCTGTCGCGCATTTCGGCCACCCAGTTTTGCAGGGCAAGGTCACGGCCCGAGGCCATGCGCTGCTCTTCCTCTTGAATGCGCTCGCGCAGGAGGCGTCGAATGCCCCAACGAATTGCGAACTCAGGAACCAGGCCGCGCTCGGCAAGGTGAATGGCAGTACTCATCAAACAGACTTGGGCGGAAGCGGAAAGAAGGGGGAGACGCTTGCTTGGTAGCGGCGGTAGTCATCGCCGCGACTGCGCACGGCTTGCTTCTCGGTGTAGGGAACGCCCGAGATGAAACGCACCATCACGAACATGAAGGCGGCCACACCGATTGTCCAAGGCAGAGCGGCAGTCCCGATCGCCATGACCGGGTAGGCGCACCAGATCAACCACTCGAAGAAGTAGTTCGGGTGGCGCGACCAAGCCCACAAACCGTTGCGACAAGTCTTGCCGGCGTTGCTGGGGTTTGATTTCCAGGCAGCGAGCTGTCGGTCCGCAAGGTTGTTGCCGGCCAGGCTCAGCAGCCAGATGGCAATGCCGAGGATCTCCCACATCGTGAAGGCTTCGAGGCTCGATTGGGACAAGACAAAGAAGGGCAAGCTGAAAAGCCAGGCCATGAAGGCCTGCAGCAAGAAGAAGCCGAACATAAACGAACGGTAGCTCGTGCCCAGCGATTCGGCCATTGCGATGTAGCGGCCATCTTCCCCTTCGTGAGAAAGGCGCTTGCCGAGGTGGGCGGCGAGACGCCCGCCCCAGATCAGTGCGAGTGCGGCGACCGCGAGGCGTCGTGGCGCCCAACCCTCGGCAAGCGCAGCAAAGCCGACACCCGCGACAGCGATCGCGGCGGCCCAGGCGAAATCGGCCCAGCCGCTTCGCCCGGCACGGCCAAGCGCCGCCCAAAGCAGGATGAACACCAAGGCAAGCGTGGGGCCCGCCCAAAGGAACTGGTGCCACGGCATGGTCAACGCCACTTCGCCTACTGCCGGGCCCTGGATCTTCATGCCCAGAAACTAGGCTAGGCCTCTGTTTTGTGCAATAGAAAACTTAGACAAACAGGCGTTCGGAGGCACCATAGCGTTCGAGAAAGTCCCCCAACTGCATCTTGCGCCGTGTATTCGCTGCGGTCATCGGGCGGAGCTTGCCGATGACGGGGCGTTCCGGGCCAAAGGCTCGGTCGAACCGCCCGAAGCACCAAGTGATGCCCGCCATGCTGTTCGGATCGCGTCCATCCAAGGCATAGAGGTTGTTTAGGTGGAAAAGCAGCTCCCAAGCTTCGGCCGGATCTTGGCTCCACCAAAGCAGGAGCTTGGCCCACAGCATGCGCAAGTAGTTGGGCATCCAGCCTTCTCGAACCAGGCAGCGCTGCGCCGCATTCCACAGCGGGTCGTGCGTGCATGCGTTCTCAAACTGTTCCGCGCGATAGGCGAACTCACGCACATCCGAGCGATGTGCCTCGGTCGTCTTCAGGGCCCAATCTGGTTGGCTTCCATACTCCTCACAGTCCGGATTCTGATCCTGAAAGCGATGGCCCAACTCACGCCAGGTCACGAACTGATCAAGGAAGGTCTCCGCCGCGGGGCTGACTCCCCACCAGCCTTCGCGTTTGCCGTTCGGCCGCACCGCATTCTGCTCGAGTTGCGGCAGCAGCGTGCGAAGCTCCGTGCCTTCCGAAAGCAGCAGATCTTCCAAGACTCGCTGAGGCGAAAGGAAGCCATAGTGCAGAGCCATCGAGAGTCCGCTTGCTGGACTTCCTTGCATGCGAATCTCGTCGTAACGGCCGAGCGATGAGTTCAGGAACTCGGCGAGGCGAGCTTTCGCGGGCAAACTGCCACCTTGCCAACTTGCGATCGGGACCTTGTGTGCGAGTGGAATCTTTGATTCCAGTGCAAAGCTTGGAGCGAGTTCGGTCGCGGTTGCCGGAGCCCAGCGCTCCAAGGTCTTGCGCGGAATCGACGCGGCTCCTGCCTTGTACTGCGCGAGTGGTTGAGCAGAAGCAGGCGTGGCAAGGTAGGTCGGCAGGTTCTTCTGTAGGCGGCGGCGCAGCACATAGGCACTGGGAAGCGGCCCGGGTGCCGCATCCAGCGGCAGCAAACCCACGCTGTCCACCGCTTCCAAACGGCCGGTACAAAGCTTGCGCGCGGCCTCCAGCATGCGCGGAAAAAAGAAGCCAGGGTGACGATCGGTAATCGTGACGCAGGCCTCCGCTTCGAGAGCGGCGAGCAAGCCTTTGGAATCACCCGCTGCGCGCTCGACGTAAGGGAAATAGCGGACCGACTGCTTGGCCAGCACGGCTTGATGTTCTGCCATCGCATCGAGAATGACCCGATGATGGCGCGGGCTGGCCCAGCGATAGTCCGCACGCAAAGCCTCGAAGATCAGCAGCGGTTTGCCCAACTCGGCTGACCATGCCAGAGCTCGATCCAAGGCGAAGTTGTCTTCCAGACGGCGGGTCGCCGTCATCCAATAGAGCACAAACCGCCCCTCCAGGCGAGCCGGGGCAGAATTCAGCACTCGGCTGCGAAGATCACGCGAAATGGCCATCCGTCTATCTTATAATCTCAACAAATGACGAATCCAGGTGCGAACTTTGATCAAGAGCCGCTCCTCTCGATTGGAGAGGTAGGTGAGGCGACGGGTCTGTCGCCCCACACCATCCGCGTCTGGGAACGGCGCTACGGTCGACCGCAAGCCACGCGGCTGCCTTCTGGGCACCGCCGTTACAGCCAGGAGCAAGTGGTTTGGATGCGTCGGGTCGCCGAGGCGCTGGCGAATGGCCACCGCCCGGGCAAGGTGCTCAAGCTCTCGGACGAGGAGCTTGATTCTCTGGGCGCCCAGCAACCGGGCGCGGACTTGGAGCCCATGGTCCGGCAGCTGATGGACCTGGTCTACGCGAGCGACAGCGCCGCGCTCGCTGACGAGCTGATCCGCTGCTGGCGCAATCGAGGCGCTCGCATCACGATCTTCGACGCGATTGTGCCGCTGATCTTCGAGGTCGGTCGAGCCTGGCAAGAGGGCCGCATGTCGATCGCCCAGGAACACCAACTCACCGAAGTGCTGCAGGACCTGCTGCGCGGATTCCGCGGACAGGTCATGGGGAGTGAGCGAACTTTTGCCGAAGCTGATCGCATCATCCTGACGACTCTGACAGGCGAGCGACATGGTCTTGGCCTTCAGCTCGTCGCGCTGATCGTCGCTTTGTACGGCCGTGAACCGATCCTGCTCGGCGTCGATCTGCCGATCGATGAGATCGCACGGGTATCGAATGAAGTGCCGCGCTCGCCGGTGGCGGTCAGTGTTTCGACCTCAACGGGTGGGCCGGCAACCGATCGTTCGATTTCGGCCTTGCGCCGTGAGTTGCACCCGAAGACGGCGCTCTTGATTGGCGGTCGTGGCGCGCGTCGCGCCCGGCGGGGCGTGCGTGATGTCGTCTACTTGCCGACGCTGGCCGAGTTTGAACTTTGGCTGCAAACGGAATACGGCTTGCAAGAATTTGACGCGGCGGGAGCATAGCCGACCATGGTTTGGCCTCTCCCTACGAGCCAGGAGCGCCCGCTTCGGCTCGGCACTTCCATGTGCCTACTCGGAGCCCCGGTGCGGTATGACGGCTCCGGGAAAGAGTGTCGCGTGATCACGCGTCAAATGCAGGAACGCGTTGACTTCGTTGCTGCCTGTCCGGAAATGGGCATCGGCATGGGGCGCCCGCGGCCGAGCGTGCGGATCATTGCGAGTGAAGAAGGCGACCGTTTGGTCGAGACGACGAGCGGAAAGGATCACACCGAAGCCATGATCGCTTGGTCGGAAGCCAAGGCAGAAGAGATCGCGGGCGAGAACTTGCATGGCTTCGTCTTGGCGAAGGGTTCGCCCAGCTGCGGGATGGAGCGCATCAAGGTCTACAAGGATGGCGGTCCAAGTCACCGTGCGCGTGACGGTTTCTTCGCGGCTGCGCTCAAGGCGCGATTGCCCTGGTTGCCCTTGGAAGAAGATGGCCGACTCAACGACCCGCACCTCAGCGCACACTTTTTTGGGCGCGTGCGTGCTGTTCGACGCCTGCGTTTGCTGTTTGAGCATGGCACTTGGTCGCGCAACGACGTCGTCGAGTTTCATAGTCGCGAGAAGTTTTTCTTGCTGTCGCACAGCACCGAGATCTACCGCGAGTTGGGCCGCTTAGTCGGGACGATCGGAGACCTCGCGGCCGAGGATTTCGCGAGTCAATATCAAGACGCTTACTTGCGCTGCATCGCGAGGCGGCCGACTCGCGGCAAGCATCAGAATGTGCTGGATCACATGGCGGGCTTCTTCAAGCATCCGTTGCGCCCGGCCGAGAAGCTTGAGTTGCGCGAAGCGATCGAGACCTATCGCAAGGGCGAGGCGACGCTGGCGCTGCCCGCGCGCTTATTGCGCTTTCTCGCGACGGCTTACCGCGAAGACTATCTTCTCGATCAGATTTATTTCGACGAAGCTCTGCGCACTTAAGCTGTCACAAGCTCGCCGTGTGGCGAAGTCGAGTCATGAGCAAACTGGTCCTGCACGAACTTCCGCCGTCTCCCAACTGCACCAAAGTGCGTATTGCTTTGGGTTTCAAGGGCATCGATTACGAAAGTCGGTTGGTGAATGGCCAGGACCGGACCCAAGCGGTCGAGGATTACGGGATTCCGCTGACACCAGGGATCACCGGCGAGGGCTTTCGGCTTTACGATTCGCACGCGATCTTGCGCTACTTGGATTTGAACTATCCGGGGCCGCGTTACTTGCCGACCGATGCGGATGCGCTTCGCGAGGTAGAGCAGTGGGAGCGCTGGGCGCGCAATGAGTCGATCCGTGGTTTGGGTGGCGTCTTTGGCATGGCTTTTGGCCGGCAAGACTTCGATCAGACGGCTTTAGATGCGGCGCGCGCGATGTTGACCGAAGACACGATCAAGATCGAAGAGCACTTAGCGGACCGCGATTGGATTGTCGGCGACGCACTGAGCGCGGCCGACATTTGTGTGGCGAGCCGCCTCGTCTTGGTTCTTCCGCCAGCTTCGGTTCAATCTGCGGTCGAGGCGGGCGAGTTCCCGTTCTGGCCGTTCTTCTTTGAACACACCGCGGTGCAAGAAGATCGTCCGCGCACGCTTGACCTCATTGAGCGCGTCATGGCTTACGATGGCTTGATGGCTCAACTCGGCAAGCTCGCCGCGAAGTAGCCACAGCGTGCTCTCGGCGACATCTCGATGACGGAAGACCTCGAATACCTCGATCCATCTTGGGCGGTGCGCTTGGGGCGGGCGATGCGTCGAATTCGGCGGCATGCGGGCGACGCCATGCTGGTTGAGAGTAGCCGCAAGTTGGTGGACGAGTTCGATCGCCGGGTGGAACGTCGCGTCACTTTGGATGAACGGCGAGCGGACTACTTGCTGAAGTTGCGCGCCGCGGCCGAAGAGCTTTTTCACGAACTGCGCGAAGCAGACGAGAAGCTTGACCTTGCCGAGCAGGGTGCCGAGCAAGTGTTCCATGATCAACTGCATAAGCTGGCTTTTGGCACCGCGGTGATGGCACAAATCAAGCTCGCCGTTGAATTGGCGATCGCCGCCTTTGTTGGCGTCTCGTTGAGCCTTTCGTATGGAGTGGTTCGCCGTAATGCAGTGGGCGTCGAAGAGCCGACCACGCTGACAGTCTTCGCCGCGGTTGCGCTGGCCTTGGCTGGCTTCACGATCACGATCGTGACCCGAGTTTGGCTCTTGCGCCGCAAGAACCTGCGCATGGTTTCCGTACGTGAACTAGCACATTGTCAGGCGCACATGAGCTACCACCATGGGCGCGCTCGCGCATTCCGGGAATGCGAGCAAGACGTAGGGAATGCATGGCTGGCGCTTACCGGAAACGCTTTGAGCGATGCCACGCTTGCGCAGTTCTTGGAGCTCTTCCTGGAAGAGAAAGAGTCTGCTGCGCGCTGGGCGGAAAAGCGAAAGCCCCTCGTCGAGAAGACGGGAACGAAAGCCGAAGACCGCTTGACCGAAGCAAGTCAGGGCGACCTTGCCGACTTCGCAGACTTCCTGAACTAGATTGGGCTTCGTCGGGCGCGCAAGCGCTGCCCATCACGAAGAAGGGACTCTAGTCGCCACGCAGTCGAAGCGTGCGCGGAGTGGCTCGACCCCAAGCCGTGATTTCAGCTTGGTCACCATCAATCTCGAGCAGAGCGAAAGCGTTCTCTTCGGTGTCGAGCATGCCTTCCAGCGTGACGAAGGGTAGAGCCTCGCGCTCGGCGTAGTTGCCGGCGTGGTTGTGGCCATTCAGATAGATTTTCACGCTGGTATGCGCGCAGAGAAGCTCGCGCACTTCCTCCGCGTTCCAAAGGTTATGTACATCGTCCGGCCAAAGCGGGAAGTGGCAGGCGACCAGGAGTGGTGTGCCTTCACGATCCGCGCGCGCGAGTTCCGCGCTTAACCAGCTCATTTGTTCCGGTCCAATGCCGCCATTCCAAGTCGGCGAGTCCGGTGCGACCTCGGCATGGAATCGTCGGGAAGCCTCGGCGCGCGGGTGCTGTTCGGGCCAAGCCGAATAGCTGAAGTCGTTGCCATCGAGGATCAAGATGCGCCAGCCTTGCACTTCGACTGCAGCCCAGCGTTGTTCGCGACCGAGCTGACCAGGGACGTCGAGCTTGCGCTCGTCGGCGACATCAAAGTCATGATTGCCCAACACGTGGTGTACCGGGCAGGGCATCGAAGCCAAGATGGGAACGACCGTCGCAAAGGACCCCCAGTCGCGGTCGATGAAATCGCCGAGGTGCAGGACGGCGTCGGGTTCGAGAGCCGCAAGCGTGTCGACCGCCTCCTGCAACTTGGCAGGTGAGCGGCGGTAAAGACGCTGGCCGCGGTCCTCGGCATCGGCGTATTGGCAGTCCGCGACCAAAGCCAAGCGCAGCCGCCCGGGCTGTCCCGAATCCGAAGGCAAGAGCGAGCAGGAAGCCGACATCAGCACAAGCAGGGAGCAGCGGATCAACATGATCGGTCTGCAGTCTAGTGTCGATTGACCTACAATCGAGGTATGTCCCGCCGCGCCACCCGCGAGGTCACCATCGGCGACCTCAAGCTCGGTTCTGATCACCCCATTCGAGTGCAGTCCATGACTTGCACCGAAACGGCTGACGCCAAAGCGACGATCGAACAGATCGAGCGTTTGGTCGAAGCTGGCTGCGAGATCGTGCGCGTCACGGTGAACCACGACAAAGCGGCCGATGCACTGCCCGAGATTCGCGCGAACTGCCCGATTCCGCTAGTCGCCGACATCCACTTCACGCACCGCATGGCTTTGCGTGCAATCGAAGCGGGGGTCGACAAAGTTCGCCTGAACCCCGGCAATATTGGCAGCGTGGAACGCGTGCGCGAGGTCGTAAAAGAAGCCCTGCAAGCGGGCATCGCGATGCGGATCGGGGTCAATTCAGGTTCGGTCGAAAAGGATTTGCTCGAGAAGTACGGCTACCCCTCGCCCGATGCGATGGTGGAATCGGCCTTGCGTCATTGCGCGCTGGTCGAAGAGATGGGATTCCACAACCTAGTGGTCTCGCTGAAGTCGACGGACACTCGCACGGTGCTTGCGGCCAACCGCAAGTTCGCTGAACTCTCGGATATCCCGCTGCACCTCGGCGTGACCGAAGCCGGCCGTCCGGGCTACGGCAGCGTGAAGTCGGCCGCGGGCCTTGCGCCCTTGCTCTTCGAAGGCATTGGCGACACGATCCGAGTCTCGTTGACTTCGGACCCTGTGCTCGAGATTCCGGTAGCCTTCGACATTCTCAAGGCGACCGGCGCACGCGTGACCAGCCCCGAGTTGATTTCCTGTCCGACCTGCGGGCGGATCGAGATCGATTTGGAACAGCTCATGAATGAACTCGAGGCGCGACTCGAAGGCGAGAATGCTCCGGTCAAGATTGCTGTACTTGGTTGTGTCGTCAACGGTCCAGGTGAGGCAAGCGAGGCCGACATCGGCATTGCTGGCGGTGGCGGTAAAGGCATCCTCTACCGCAATGGCGAACAGGTGCGGATCGTTCCCGAATCGGAAATGGTCAACGCGCTCTACGAAGAAGTGCAGGCATGGAAGCGTGAGCAAGCCGGCCAAGCAACTGTGGAAGCATGAGCCCGTCGACGCGTCGCGAGTTCCTGTCGAAGAGCGCCCTTGTAGGTGCAACGGCTTGGGCGGCGGCTTCGCGAGCCCGGGCGACGCAAGCGCTGCGCGGATGGGCACCGCGCGCTGGCGGCAAGCAGCCCAATGTGGTCGTGCTGATGCTCGACGCGCTTCGACCGGACTACACCCAGGCTTACGGCGCAAGCCGCCCGACTTCGCCATGGATGGCGAACTTCGCCAAGCAAGCCGCCGTCTTCGACCGCTGCTGGAGCACTTCGACTTGGACGGCTCCCGCTTGCGCTTCCTTGTTTAGCGGGCTCTACCCTCCCGAACACGGCATCGTCGAAGGCTTCATGGCAAATGTGCGCCGCGAGAGTCGGCAAAAGGAGAAGGGTGTCGCCGAGCTCACGCCGCAGGGCACTTTGATCAATACTTTTGCGCCCGACATGGTGCTGCTGCCGCAGTATCTGCGCGAGTTTGGCTACCGCTGCTTTGGCTTGGCGACCAATCCGAACATCGGCCCTGAGATCGGTTTCGATCGGGGCTTCGAGAAGTTCGTTGCCGAGCCGGAAGGAACGGCCGATCAAGTCAGCGAGTGGGTCGACGCCTGGCGCGAAGATCTCACCCAGAGCGAGCAACCGTATTTCCTGTACCTCCATTACATGGACACGCACAAGCCGTACAACCGGCGCGCGCCGTGGTACCAGGCCGATGCGGCGGGGGATGGCAGCGAGCCGGGTGCGGGCCAGCCTCGCAGCGAGGCCGAAGAAGCCGCCGAGGCTTATCGCAGCGAGTTGCGTTTTCTCGACGAGCATCTTGCGGCGCTCGAAAAGAGCTGGGCCTGGGATGACAACACGCTTGTCCTTGTCGTTTCGGACCACGGCGAGGAGTTCGGTGAGCACGGTGGAATCGGGCACCCCTTCCATATGCACGCGGAACTCAACCGAGTTGTGCTCATGGCGCGCGGCCCGGGAGTCCAAGCCGGACGACGCGCGACTCCGGTTGGCTTGCACGATGTACTGCCGACCCTGCTGGATTGGCTACAACTTGCGCCACCGGTCGAGACTTCTGGACAAAGCTTGGCGCCCCTGCTGACGGCACCGCATGCGGCCGAGTTAGAAGGCCGGATGCTGTATGCGCACCGGCGGAAAAACAAGTTCAAACCCTTGGATGCATGGGCGGTGAACCAGGGGGATTGGCGCATGATCCTTGATCAAGACGGGCAATTGCAGCTCTTCGATATTGCCCAGGATCCCCTTGAGCAGAATCCTATTTCAGCCAATCGGGCCGGCGATATTCACGCCAGATTGCGAGGGGCTTTGCGTGCCTGGGCAGCTCAGGGCATCAGCAAGCGCGCGGTCATGCGCGAAGTGAAGCAAACCGAAGCCGAGCGTGAGGTGCTGGAACGTCTGGGTTACAGCGACAAGGCGCCGGAAAGCGATGCCAAAGCGCCCGAATCGGGCGCAGATGGCGACGGCTAGTTCCCGCAAGTCCTGTTCCAGGCTTGCGTTTTTGGCACCGCGAGGGCATAAAGAGTGCTCGCCGTTGAGGTTTTTCTCGCGGCACCGTTGCGTCGTGCCGCAACCCGCTCTCAACCCCTCGCTGCTGCCGTTCTCGCTCCTCCTCCCAGGGAACGCCGGCGATCTGCTGCAGCTCGAAGTTCCGCTGTGGCTCACCCGAGCTCCTGCGGTGTACCAAGTGATTGGTGGTCCCGGTGAGCAAACCGGCGGCGCCACCCTTCACGTCGCCAGTTCGCGGGCGGTCTACAGCGCGATCCAGAACCGCGAGGACGACGGGATTCACATCCGCATCCTTGGCGGGGCGGATGACGGCGGCAACTTGGATTGGTCGGGGAAAATCTCCGATATCTACACCAAGAAAGGCCCGCCGCGCAGCATGGCCGTGCTGGAGGCATTGTTCGAAGAAACCGACTCCGGTTGGATGAAGCGAATGATGGCCACGATGATCGGCCTGCGCCGCACGCACCAGCTGAACACCCCGAAATTTGGCTTCAGCCTGATCGTTTGGTCGCGCTTGCCGGTGCTGAACGGCTTCGGTGGCGATGTCGCGATGATGACCTCGACCGCGATGGCCTTTAAGGCCTCGACCGGTCTGGATAAGAAGCGCGTCGATGGCATTCGCCTAGCGCGTGCGATCGTGCAAGGCGCCAAGGAAATCATGGGCGAGCGGATTCCGCTTGGCGATGCGATTACTTGCGCACTGGCCGAGCGCCAAACCGGCATGTTCATTGAACACGGAGCGGATCCGACCATGCAGTGGGCGCCGATTCCGGATCACACCTTCCTTGGCGCGATTGATTTGGGCATGGACCCGGTCACCGAAGAGGAAGACCGCCGCGCGGCCGCTGTCGGCGCCGCGATGGGCATGGCGCACCTGAACAAGGAACGCCGCAAGCAGAAGGAGCCGCAATACGGCGGCTGGGGACAGGTCACACCGAAGGAATTCGAAGGCGGCCTGCGCAGTTTCGTGCCGGCGCGCGAAAGCGGCGCAGATTTCGTCGCGGGCTTTGCCAAGCTTGAGCCGGAAGTCGCCGAGCTCGTCGACGAGTCGCGTCCGTATCGCGAACGCGCTCTGTCCGAGCACCAAATGCGCGAGTCCGGTCGGGTGCATCGCTTTGTCGAGCAACTGGCTGAATACGCGCGCACCAAGCGCGAGGACCACCTGTCGGAAGCCGGCAAGGTGCTTGGCTCATCGCATCGATCGCTGCGAGATAAGTGCAGCATTCAGGACGATGCGATCGACTTCGTACTCGGCGAGATCCAAAAGGCCGGCCGCGATGCTGGTTTGTTTGGCGGCCGCTTGAGTGGCGCTGGCGATGGTTCAGTCATCGTGGTGCTTGCACACCAAGCGGGCGAAGAACGTCTACGCGAAATCATGGCGACCTTCTCCGAGAAGTTCACCGAACGCGTCGTCGATCCGCCGAGCTTGCACATCGAAACGGGTCGCGGTGCCGCGATGACCGGTTGGTGGGAAGGCGTGCTCTGGCCGAAGGAAGAACCCGCTCCGGCAGCTGCCGTAGCTGGTGACGACAAAGATGCCAAGTGAGCTTGCGGCTTCACGGCGCCGTGCCTTGGCACACTTTCGGCGCTGTGAGCCGCTCTTAGCCGACGCCGTCCGTCGCTTAGAAGCATTGCCGAGCATGCCGAATGGCCCGCTTGCACGTCAATCGCACTTCGTTTATCTGAGTCGATCGATTGTTTTTCAGCAGCTGGCAACGGCGGCTGCGGCAACGATTTGGGGTCGCTACTCGGCACTCACGCCCGGCCGTCGCGCACCTTCGGCAGAGGAAGTTCTGACCTTGCCGGAAGAACAAATGCGAGGTTCGGGGCTGTCGCGCAACAAGTTGGCATCGATACGCGACCTTGCCGAACACGTACAGGACGGACGCCTCGCGCTGCGCGGACTCGGCCGCCTTGCCGACGAACTGGTCATCGAGCGCCTCGTGCAAGTGCGCGGCATCGGAGTTTGGACCGCGCAGATCTTCTTGATGTTCAAACTGGGCCGACCGGATGTCATGCCAAGCGCCGACTTAGGCGTGCAAGAAGGCTTGCGGATTCTGGACCAGGCAAATGATCGCCCAACCGCAAAGCAGTTGGAAGAACGCGCAACGGCCTGGGCGCCGTTCCGCACCCAGGCCGCGTGGACGCTTTGGCGCGTCGTCGACGAATCGCGCGCTAGTCAGCCAAGCTGACTTCGCGTTCGTTGAGCGAAGCATTGCGCGTGTAGTCGTAAGCGCGCACCACGAAAACACCGGTCTCGAAGGCCCAAGGGAAACGCACGCCGTAACTGTTTTCGGTCTTCTTGAAGTTGTACCGCTTGACGGTCGCCACCGGGTTGCGCCAGTCGATCGAAAGGGAATCGACGCCACCGTACACGTGGTACTCGAGGTGATCATTGACCGTGCCTCGGTAAGGTTCGCTGTCGGGATCGCTGGCGTGCGGGAAGTTAACCCAAACAGTGCCGTCGCCGTTCTCGGTAGCGGAGTAGCGGGCTTGATTGCGCAAGTCCATGAAGTCAAACACCGGTCGCGTCATGTCGGGAGCGCGGTGCGCGCCCTCGTCGATCCACATCTGGACTTCGGGCAAGAAGAACTCGCGTTTGAATCGCCAGGCGTTGTGCTCGGGTACTGGATTGTCCGGGTCGAAGTAGGCTTCGACGAAGGCGGCACCGGTTGCTTTACTCTTGCCTTCAATGATGAAACTATTCGGCTTAGCTGGCGTGCCGATGCCAATCATCAAGCGTTCCCAACTCTCGAGCGAAAGAAAACCGTAAGGCATGCCGTCATGGTGGCAATCGGTGCAGACCGACTTGCCATCGCGCGCCGTGACCGTGGACCAAAGCGGTTCGACCTCGACGATGTACTCAATCGGCGACGGCGGAATCGCGGGCAGATGGGCCGAGACGAGGTCGGCATTGTCCGACTGATTGCCGGCCGAGTCCTGGGCGACGACGCGATAGAAGTAGGTGACATCATCAAGCAGACCGCTGTCAATCATCGAGGTTTGCGCGGTGGTTGCGAGCACCAGCGCTTCATCTGCCATGTCACGCTGCGTACCGCGGTAGACCGAGTAACGCATCGACGAGGCGGGGTCGCCAATTGAGTTGCTCGCGATCGACCAACTCAGCGAGATGCTGTCGTCGGCACTTGGAGCGGCGTCGATCGGGCCGGCGAAACTCAACGTGACCGAACCATCGCCACCGCCGCCGCTTGCTCCGCCACCGGTCGAACCGGATCCGGAGCCAGAGCGGTTCTTGCAACCGCTCAGGGCCAGGGTCAGCCCCAACACGGCGAGCACGAGAGGGTCGAAGCGTCGCATTCTTGCGTTCTCTATGCCAGACGGCACAAGGGCTACTATCGTCTCCGGTTCTCTCGGCTGCCCGCGATTTCTCAGAAATTCAGGCGGCGTTCTGGATTTGTGACAGAACGAAGCGAGGCCCGCCTTCCGAAGAAGACGGGCCTCGTTGTGGAACGCGCATGCGCTCTAGTTCACCGCGGCGCGCTCGAAGTGCAATTCCACTTCCGAGACCGTGGTGTTGGTGAACCAGTCGGCTGCGCGCACCACAAACACACCGGTGTTCGGAGCCCAGTCGAACAACAGCACGTATCTCTCGTCCGAAGTGGGGAAGCTGTTGCGGGGCACGCCGCGGAACTGCTTGTCCCAATCGATCGTGTTGCTGGTTTCGCCAGCGAAGATCGAGTAGCGCAAGTGGTCAAAGCTCTGCGGGCCGTAAGGCGTGCTCTCTGGGTCGATTGCGTGCGGGAAGCGCACCGCGACTCGAATGCCGGTCGTGCCTTCGACGGTGTACTTGGCGGGATCGGCCAAGTCGGCTGCGTTGAATTCCGGGATGGTCGTATCCGGAGTCTCGGTAGCACCCTCGTCGATCCATGGCACCAATCCTGCTTGCAGGTCAGGAACCTGGGAGGCCCACATCTTGTGGCTATTCAGTGCACCGGGGTGGCTCAAGACACGGCTGACCAGGTCTTTCCAGCTCGCTTCCCCAAGGCCTGGGGTGACGAAGCTATCCGGAGCGGCGGGCGTACCCATGCCGATCATCAGGCCTTCCCAGGTCTGCAAATCGGGCTTGGCGATCACGCCGTCATGGCAGTCGAGACAGGTGGTGACACCATCGCTGCCCAAGCGCGACCAGAGCGGGGCAACCGTGGTGGCGTAGTCAATCGGCGTGCCGGTTGGTTGCAAGGGAAGGTTGGCCGACACCACGACATCCGGCTCTTCAAGCAAGCCGGACTCGGTGGTCCGAGCGGCCACTCGGTAGAAGTAGGTCTGACCTTGAGTAAGGCCGGCGTCCACATAGGAGCTGACCCCGACGGCGGTCGTTCCGAGCAGGAGTTCGCCCGTCATGGCCGAATTGTCAGCGCGGAAGACGTCATAAAGAACGTCATCGCCAGTGGATGCAGTCAGGATTGCTGGGTCCCAGCTGACCGCAACGGTCTCGATTGCGGTTGGCGCGGCATCGCGTGGGCCCTCGAAAGTGAGGGTCGCGGTGCTGCCACCGCCGCCGCCGCCGCCGTTGTTACCGCCGCCGCTTCCTGAGCCGGGGCCGCCCCAGCTGCCGCTGCCTGAAGCACCGCCGGAAGCCCCGGTCGACGAAGTTCCGCCGCCACAGGAGGCCAGTGCTAGAGAAGGCGCAAGGATCAGCGCGAGGATCTTGTGTGTACGCATGGTCGTGTAGTATCTGGGCGCGGAGACACGCCAGTGAGACATCGGCACTCTAATGCTGCTGGCTTGATTCCACAGGCTGGATTCATGTGCTGCCGATAGTCGGATAGCGCGCACAGAGGAGGACTCAGTTGGCTTCCAAGCGGTTCCCTAACTGTTGGAACCGGATAGACTTTCGCCCAGTCCGAATGCTGCGGCAAAGGATCGCATTTTTCGCCATGAACAAATTCAAGAAGTTGAGTTTCTCGATGCTCGGCGCATGCTGGGCGGCGGGAGTGCTGGGTTGTCAGCATTCTTCGCGAGCGAGCTCCGTGCCGGGCTTGTTTCCGCCTGCGCAAGGGAGCGATCCCGAGCTTGCCGCTGGCCAGGATGAAGACGGGAATCAAGAACGGCGTCGTGAGTGGATGGAAGAGCGCCATCGCGCCGCACCCGGGGTCGATTGGCGCGCGCTCGAGCGCCAGAACGCGCTCGATGCCGAAGCTCGCAAGGATGCCGCTCGGCAAAGTCGCAGCTTCAGCGCGGGAAGTTGGGCCGAAGTGGGCAGTCGGAACCAGGCCGGCAATGTGCTGACACTTACGCGCACCGAAGACCGCTCGACTCTCTATGCGGGCTCCGCTCGCGGCGGAGTTTGGAAGAGCCCGGCTGCGGGCAATGATTGGACCGCGATCAGCGATCAGGTGGAAGGCGGAGTCGCGCACTTGGTCGCCGTGCCGACCGGCGGAACACCGGTGCTGGTGCGTTGCGCAGGAGGCAAATTGCTGCGCAGCGTGGACGATGGCATTAGCTGGGAGACGCCGAGTGGCGTGCAGAACTTGAGCGACAGCCGTCGTCTCTTGATGCTCGACGATGCTTCTCACACTCTGCTCTTGCTCGCCAAGCGCACCGGCTGGCGCCTGCTGCGCTCGACGGATGCCGGGGCTTCGTGGACAGAAGTCCGCGACCTGAGCGGTTACACCCCCGATCTGTGGACCCCGCGCGATCAACTCGGCGATGTCTACCTGTGCGACAAAGATCGGCTTTGGCGTTCGAGCAACGGCGGCTTGAGCTTCACGAGTTTTGGTGCCAAGATTCCGACCAGTGCCTCGCAGGTCTTGTTGGGCGGGCACGAAGCCGGTGGGCCTGGCCAAGTCTTCAGCGTTGCGCTGCAACCGATCCATGGCAATGGCTGGCAACTTTGGCGCACCGAAGACGCCGGAGCAACTTGGACACACCCGTCCGATTTGCCTGGCATGTGGTCGGCATTTTGCACGGGCACGCAGTCCACCAAGTTGATCGCCTATGGCGGGGTCGACATGTACTACTCACGCGACTCGGGTCAGAGTTTCCAGACAGTGAATAGCTGGTCAGAGTATTACGGCGACCCGGACGGCAAGCTACACGCCGACATCATGTCGATCACTGCGGTACCGGAAAGCAGTTTGTCCTACGGCGAGCGTTGGTACATCAACTGCCACGGCGGCAGCTGGGAAAGCACTGACCGTTTGCGCACGGTGCGCAATTTGTCGCTCGAGACTCTCGGCGTCAGCCAGTACTACTCGACTTGGACCAGTCGGCGTGATCCGAATGTGATTGCCGCAGGGGCGCAGGACCAGGGTTATCAATGGGGGGTGACGCCGCCGCCGAGCGGTCAGGCTGGACCCTACGCCGACTTCGATCAGCTGATTTCGGGCGACTACGGTCACATCAGTAGCTCGGATGGCAGCCACGATTTGGTCTACAGCGATTACCCGGGCTTCGTTCTTGTGCAAGAAGGCGAAGTGAACCCGAGCTTGATCACGGTCGACTTCCCGGGTTCTTTCGATGGTCAATGGCTGCCCTTCATGGTGGCCGATCCGACCGAGAAGAAGTCCTTCTACCTTTTGGGGAAGAAGATTTGGCGCTACACGCGAACGGGCGCGCGCGCTTGGACGCCCGTGCAACACAGCAACTATGACTTCTCGGGCACTTTGAGTTGTTTGGAGTTTTCGCCGCTGGATCCGCACCGCGCCTGGGCTTGTACGACGGATGGACGGATCTTCTACTCGACTGATGGAGCGGTCAATTGGACCCAGTCCGCGGATACTGGCCCCGGCTCGCATTACTTCTACGGGACCAGCCTGGTCGCGAGCGAGCGCAACATCGACGAAGTTTGGATTGCGGGCTCGGGGTATTCGAGCCCGATCGTGCGCTTTTCCGATGACGGCGGTGTGAGCTGGCGCACGCGTGCGGCGAATTTGCCGCGAACTTTGGCTTACTGTTTGGTCGAAGGCCCGGACGGAAGTGGCAGCATGTTCCTGGGCACCGAGAACGGAGCTTGGGAATGGGATCCGGTCGCCAAGCAATGGAATGACATTTTGGGTGCGCAAGGTCCAATCACGACCTATTGGTCTGTCGAGACCGTGCCCTCGCGCAACGTGATTCGCTTTGGCACCTACGGCCGCGGCGTCTGGGACTACTCGCCGGGCACGCCCGGTTTCTTCCCTTATGGCGAGCTTCGCGGCGAACCGAATCACTTGCAGCTGCGCGCCGATTCCCAGCCCCTGATCGCATCGACCGTGAACTTCTCGATCAGCGGCGGGCCAGCACAAGCGAACGGCTTCCTGGCAGTTTGCGCGGCGCAAGCCGAGCTTGCCGATTTGGGCGGGCTTGTTTTTGTCGACTTACAGACGATGATTTATCAGCTCGGCTTCCGAACCAGCGCTTTCGGCGTCGGTTCAGTTTCGGTGAACTTGCCGAACTCGGCGGCCTTGGTCGGCAAAGAGTTCTACCTGCAAGCGGCCGTGATGGATTCTGCGCAACCAGGCGGTTGGGCGCTCAGTCATGGTCTCCGCGCCTTGGTCGGCGAATAGACTGCACAACAAGCTTCGCATCGAGCACCGCCTCCATAGACTTCCTCCACCATGCACTCCCTCGCCTTCCTCATTCTCCGCCTTGTCTTTGGGCTTGGCTTTGCCGTGCATGGCTATCAAGCGCTGTTCGTGATGGAAGGGGCCATGGAAGGCATGGCGAAGTCGATCGAGGCTTGGGGTTGGCCCGCACCCGAGGCTTGGGCCTATCTCGCCAAAATCACCGAACTCATCGGTGGGGTCATGATTGCCTTGGGTTTTCTGACCCGCGCAGCTGCGCTCGCATGCGCCGGCACCATGGTCGTCGCGATTTGGAAGGTCCACTTGAATGACCCATTCAGTGGCGGATGGGAAATGGCCGCGCTGTATCTCGCAGCCTTCTTGAGCTTGTTGTTGACCGGCGGCGGCAAGTTGTCGATCGACGGTTTTCGCAAAGACCGCGTGCCCGCGTCAAGCGGCCCGCCGGCCACCCATCTTCCGCCCTTTGAAGTTTCGAAGCCGGCAAGTCGACCGGAAGTTCCAAGCGTGCCCCCGGTTGCGACGGGCGCGGCCGTGTGGGACGGGGAAGACGAGAACTAGCCGCCAAGCGTGCGGCTCAGCGGCTAGAGAGAGGCGCGTGATCGCGCCGAGTTGGTGCACAAGCGCCTACTCGGGGCGCGGGAAGCACATGACCGGAACGTGCGCGTGACGAAGGATCGCTTCGGCGACGCTGCCCAAGACAAAGCGGCGGAAGCCGGTGCGTCCATGCGTCGAGAGTGTGATCAGATCGCAGCCGTTCTCATGCGCGTAGCTTGCGACGCGCTCGGCGATATCGGCGGAAGCCGAGACGGCGCATTCGACCTCAAGGTCGCTGCTGACGAGCGAGGCCTGTTCCTTCAAGCGCATGCGCGCGGCATCGATGAGGTTGCCCACATCCGGCGCCGAAACCGGTGGAGCCAAAGGAGCACCGTGCGGAGCAACCGGGACATCCTGGACCACATGGAGCAGCGTGAGTTTGGCGCCGTGCGTGCGCGCCAAATCAGCTGTCGGCGCGAAGGCCCGCAGCGACTCATCGGACAAGTCAGTCGTAAGAAGAATGTGCGTGAATTTCATGGTGAACTTCCTCAAGGTCGGTTAGTCCCTTTAGCAACTCATGCCAAGGGCGAATCTTCTTCCGGCTGCGGATCCGGGTTGTACGGAATGTGAATCTCTGGTGTGTGGATGAAGGAGGCCACAAACAGCAGGCTGAACATGACGACTTGCACCTTAATCGCGAGAGAATCCGCGTCGCCGATCAGCCAAGCGTAAAGGAAGGCGAGAATGATCGGGACCAATGAGGCGCGTACCCAGATCTGGCCCTTGGTGTTGAAAGAGTGATTCGGGTCGCGATCCGCTGCTTTCGTGAGACGGTCGTAAAGGAAAATCAGCACCATCGAAGCGAGGCCAATCACGGTGAAGAGTAGCCACATGCCTTCCGGGTCGTAGTTGTCCCAAAGGATCTGGCGGGTTTGCCAGGGGTCGGGGTTGCCTTCAACCGATTGGGTAAACACATTGAGAACTTCGCCGCGGTCGATGGCTGCAGCGGCGTCGGCCGTCATGATTTCGTTCTCGACCATGTACTGGCGCGCCAGTTCCACCTTGTCGCCATTCTTCTGATAGAGCTCGCCGGCGACGATCGATCCAATCGACCAACCGATGCCAACCGTGAAGTTGACGTAGCCCATGTACAGGCCTTCTTTGCCTGCCGGTGCAATCGCCGCGAGGTAGCGCATCTTGGTAGGGGAAGCGCTCATCTCGCCAAGCGAGAAGATGCCAACGGCGAACAAGGTCCACCAGCCGTCCATCGACATGCCGAGCATGTAGATCGCGACCGCCGAAATGCCGATGCCGACAATGATCGCTGTGAGGGATCGCACCTTGCCGGTGATGTAGCCCATTGCAAACGCAAACACGCTAATCAGCAATGCATTGAAGTTGATGATCCACTCTTGCGTGAGGTTGCCAGCATTCGCAGCCTCGCCGACTGGAACCGCGCCTTCGCCTACGAGTCCCTTTAAGAAGTTGGCCGCACCGCGCGAATCGACCCAGTCGTCGATGAAGTTCGGCAGGATGTCGAACAGCTGATAGAACATCAACCAGAAGCCTGCGAAGGCGATCGTAAAGAAGAACAAGCGCGGCTCAAGCAAACCGCAGACGGCATCCCAAAGCACGCGTGCGATCGATCGCGATTCCTTTTCTCCATGGTGGCCCGGCTCTTTGAAGAAGAACAGCGGGATGAAGTTCAGCGCAATGCCAATCGCGCAAGCCAGGAAGACGTACTCCCATTCAAGGATGCGCAGGTAGCCAGCGAGCAGCGGGCCGATGAACCCGCCGATGTTGACCATCTGATAGAACAGGCCCCAACCCAGCGCTGCGTTGCGCTTTGGCATTTGATTGGCGATCAATCCTTGCAAGCCGGGTTTAAAAATCGCGGTTCCTGCAGCGAGGAACATCGCGCCGGCAAAAAAGGCCTCGTAGGCCCAATCTGTTCCAGCCGCACGCGCTTCGGCGAGCGGTATGCCAGTAATCCAGTCGCTGATCTGGATACAGAAGCCCATCAGCATGTAGCCGACGATCTTCAGCACCGTCGAAATGGCGATGCTCAGCTTGTAGCCGTACTGATCTGCGAATCCGCCGGTGAAGATCGGTACGAAGCTCTGAACAAGCGCCCAAATCGCGTAAACTGTGCCCTTCTGCACATGGTCGAACTCGGGGCCGCCAGCGCTGATCGCTTCGACCATGAAGACCGGGAGCACGACGCGCACGCCGTAGTAGGCGAAGCGCTCGACCAGCTCCATCCAGTTGGCGATCCAATAGATGCTGCTAAAGGATGTAATCGCCTGAAGGAACGGTTCCGGTTTGGTGTCTGACTCAGAGGGTGACGGGGCGGCGGCCATGAGGGGAAAACCCTAGCATCGCCGCCGCGCGGTGGGGGTGAGCTCGCTGGACGCAGAGTTATCCTGGTGCGCATGGGCACTTCGGTCGCATCCATTGATTCCGCTGCACTCGGCTCCTACGTCAACCGTGTATGGGATGAGGAAATCATCTCCGAGCTGGTTGAGTACATCCGCATTCCGAACAAGTCGCCCTTGTTCGACCCTGACTGGGAGGCCAACGGCCACATGGACAAGGCGGTCGAGCACATCGCCGGGTGGTGCAAGCAGCGCCAGATTGAAGGCTTGACGGTCGAGGTCGTGCGCTTGCCTGGCCGCACACCCGTGATCTTGATGGAAATCCCGGGCGAATCGGACGACACGGTGCTCTTGTACGGCCACCTCGATAAGCAGCCCGAGATGACTGGCTGGCGCGAAGACTTGGGCCCATGGGAGCCGAAGATCGAGGGCGACAAGTTGTATGGCCGCGGTGGCGCCGATGACGGCTATTCGGCCTACGCTTCGCTGACCGCGATTGAGGCTTTGCAGAAACACGGTGGCCGTCACCAGCGCTGCGTGGTCTTGATCGAAGCCTGTGAAGAGAGTGGCTCGCCTGACCTACCTTTCTACATCGACCACCTCGCCGAGCGCATCGGCGAAGTCAGCCTGGTGGTCTGCTTGGATTCGGGCGCGGGCGACTATGAGCGACTGTGGTCGACGACGAGTCTGCGCGGCATGATCGCCGGCGACTTGCGCGTCGAAGTCTTGCGTGAAGGCGTGCACTCGGGCGACGCCTCGGGGATCGTGCCGTCGAGCATGCGCATCATTCGCCAGATTCTCGAACGCATCGAAGATGCTGCCAGTGGCAAGGTGCTGATCGACTCCTTCCATGTCGAGATTCCCGAGCAACGCCGCGAGCAAGCTGCGGTATGTGCCGAGACTCTGGGCGAAACGGTCGCTACGCAATACCCCTTCGCCGGCGTAACGCAGCCGATGCACGAAGACCTCACCGAGCTGGTCTTGAACCGCACTTGGCGGCCGACCATCTCGTACACCGGCGCGGGTGGATTCCCTGCGCTGCAAGACGCCGGCAATGTGCTGCGGCCGTTTAGTGCATTCAAGCTTTCCTTCCGCTTACCACCGACCGCGGATCACAAAGTCTGTACCGCCGCTGCGAAGGATGTGATCGAGAGCAACCCGCCGTCGGGGGCGACCGTGAGCTTCCATGCCGAGAAGGGCGCCAACGGTTGGAATGCCCCGCCTTTGGCCGATTGGTTGCGCGATGCCGTCGCACGCGCGTCCGAAGCGCACTTCGGCAATGCGCCTGCCTACATGGGCGAAGGCGGATCGATTCCGTTCATGGGCATGTTGGGCGAGAAGTTCCCGGCGGCTCAGTTCTTGATCACCGGCGTGCTCGGCCCAGCTTCGAATGCGCACGGCCCAAACGAGTTCTTGCACCTGCCGACCGGAAAGAAGCTGACGGCGTGTGTCGCGCAAGTCTTGCACGAGCACTGCGTGCGCAGCGTTTGATGGGTCGCTGCTTGACGATTCGCTTGCTCACGATGACGATCGTGATTGGCCTCTTTGCCCGTTGCGGCAATGAGGCAGCCGAGAACGCCGGTGCCGGCAAAGTGCGTGAGATCTACGCAGGCCAAGGCTTCCGCATCGAACTGCGCGATGAGAGCTACACCTGGAACACCGAGCGCTCGGCACGGTCCTTGTCTGCCGAAATCTGGTTGGTCATCGACCCGACGCTTCCCGCCGAACAACGACCCAGCATGCTCTACGGCAGGCTGTTCCTCGACGTCGATGCAAGCGGTGAGTATTCCGAGGTCGACGGAGGGACCGCAGGGATCTTGGACGACTCCTTGCGCGAAGGATTCACCTTGGTGCCGGCGGAACTCAACGAGGTGAAAGTGGGTCCGGTCACGCGAACCGGCGTGCGGCCAATCGACCCGCCCGCTTGGCGCGGCTCGGTGCGCCTACCGAACGGGGAAGAAGTCGGCGCGAGCATTCGTGCCGAAGCGGTCGAGTAACTAGTAGCGCGGAATGTCGACCGGCCCGCGTGTTCGCAGGGCAATCGCGACTTCGCGGGGTCGGTCGGCTGCACAGATGACGGAGGAAACCGCAATGCCAGCCTGTTCCGGGATGCGCTCGGCGTTTGCCGGAGTGATCCCGCCGATGGCAATAATCGGTACGCGCGCGTGAATGATCACATTGAGCAAGGATTCGGGGCCCAGGCCTTGCGCGTACCCCTTGGTTCCCGTTGGGTAGATCGGGCCATAACCGGCGTAATTCACGCCTTGATCCGCGGCGGCTTCCATTTGCTCCAAACTATGCGTCGACAAGCCGATCCACTGCTCGGGGCGAAGTAGTTTGCGCGCTTCATGAACGGGCAAGTCTTCCTGACCCAGGTGCACTCCCGTTGCGCCAATCGTTGCAGCAACCTCGACATCATCGTTGATGATCAAGGGCACGCGCAGCTCTAAGCAAGTGTCGAGCAGCTGCAAGCCCCAAGCGTGCCGCGCCGCGGTGCTCATTTCCTTTTCGCGCATTTGCACGCAGTCCACTCCACCCGCGACGGCATCACGCACCACTTGCAGTGGATCGTTCTTGCAGAGGGACCGGGTGAGCAGCAAGCAGAGTTGGAAGGGAGGACGCGACATGGCAGGCGATTGCGAGGAGACTAGCATGGGCGTGCTGTGAATTCGTCGCGCTTCCCTCGATTGACATGGCTCCTTGCGAGCCTTGGTCTTGCCTGCGTCTTGCTCTTGCCTGCATGCGGGAAGTCCGAATCGGAGGACCAGGTGGAGCGCCCGGTCGGGCCGACGCTCTGGACCATCCCGGTGCTGGAAAACGGCAAGCAAAAGATTACGATCGATGGGCGTACAGTGCGGGTGGGAACCGCTCGTAGCTGGGAGACGGAGTGGGTGCGTGTCGACCTGATGGGCACACAGTCCTTGCTCGGTTATCGTTTCGCCGAGGTCGAACATGCGGATTGGCAGACTTACGTTTCGTTCTTGGCGGGCAAAGAGTTTGTGGTGAGGATTGCCGATTTGGATCTGATGATTCTCGAAGGCGGGCCGCAGCTGAAAGCCGAAGGCTTGTGGCTGATCGGACCGCGCGAAACCGCGGAAGTGCGTGCTCAGGAGTTGCTGAATCGACTGGCCGGGGCCTCGAAGCCGGAATCGAGTGAGGAATCCTCCGCGGGTGATTGACGAATTGTGAGATCCAGTGATGATGGATGGATGCGATTTCCTCCCATCCTTGCGCTGCCTTTACTTGGCGCGCTGACCGCCTGCGGTGGCGAAGAGGCTCCGACAGAAGGAGATACCACGACGCTTGCTCCGTCGGGTTTGAGTTCCGCAACGGATCTGCGTGCGAGCGTCTTTTCGCAATCGACTCAATCGCGCACAGCGGTCGATGCAGCCGCGGATGGCACCCTGATTGCGGTTTGGGATAGCCGCCGCCAAGAAGCGGGCACTTATGGCGTCTATGCACGCGTGTTTGACGCCGATGGTTGGGCGCTTTCGGATGAGGTCCGGATCAACCAAACGGTAAGCAATATGCAGCAACGGCCTTCCGTGGCTGCCGCCGCGGATGGCACGGCTTGGTTTGCATGGGAATCGCATGGCCAGGATGGCGAGGGCGCAGCCGTTGTCGCGCGCCAGTTCCAGCGCACAGCAACGGGCGAACTCATGCCGGCGGGTGACGAGATCGCAGTGAACCAAGTGCGTGACGGCGATCAAGCCCAAGCGGTTCTGGCGGCTCATCCGGACGGCCCAGTTCTTGCGGTCTACACTTCGCAGACGCAGGGCGGCGCGGCAAGCGGCACCCGCTTTGAGCTGCGAGCCCGACGCTTGGACATCGCGAATGCTCCCGAGCAAGTCGTCGCTTCCGCGATGAATTGCAGCGATGAACTGCCGAGCCTGGCTGCCAGCGGCGATGGCTTCGTCATCGCTTGGACGCGTCGTCACGATGGAGATCAGGCCGGTGTCTATTACCGTCGATTGGGTCAAACCGGTGTCGCACTCGGCGATGCAGTCCGCGCCGGGGATGTCCAGGACGCGATCGAGCCGAGCATCGGCAGCGCTGCCGATGGCAGTTTCGTGGTTGCGTGGATGGCGCCACACCCGAACGGTTATTCGGTACAAAGCCAACGCTTCGATGCGCAGGGCGCAGCGCGTGGCAAGCTTCGCACGCTTGCGACCCCCGATGGTGGATGGCTCTCGGGCGCCGCGATTGCTTGCGCCGACGACGGCCGGCATGTGGTGGCATTCAACCGCGATCTGGGCGCAGAGCAGGGCGAAACCTTGATCCGTCAACATTTCGCGGCCGACGGCGCGTTCTTAGGCGAGAGCCTGGGCAGCCAAGCGCAACTTGGGCGTCAAGCGATGACTGCAGGCGCAGGAGTCCAACGCGCGGTGTGGACGAGCGCCGATCGCGTCGTTCTGGCTTGGGATGGCGACGCTGGGCTCGGCGATGCTTCCGCTGCGCATCTTTCCTTGCTGAATGCAGAAGGCGCGCCGTTGCCGCCCGCGGAGGCACTCGCGCTTGCTAGCACGCAGGCCGAGCCGGCGCTGTTCGATGTCGCCGCCGCATCGCAAATCGCCATTCCGCCGATCTGGGATCCGAACTGGGTGCCGCAAGATCGATTGATCTTCCCGAATGCCGCTGCCGGCGACTTTGGATTCGAAGCCGTGCCCGGCACCGGATGGACGCCGCCAGACCCCGAGATGGCGGTCGGCCCGGATCGCATCGGCGTCATGACCAACGGCCGCATTGCCATCTTTGATAAGAATGGTGTCGAGCAGTGGCGAGACGAAATCGAAAGCAGCTTTGGCTTCTGGGGCGCGCAAGGCGCCACCGGCTTCGTCTTCGACCCCGAGATCTGCTGGGACCCACACAACGATCGCTTTGTTGCGATGGCCTGTGAACGTTCGTCAAGCGGCACCAGCGAGTTCTTGCTTGCGGTTTCCAAAGACGCAACTCCGGACAACGCGAACGATTGGCATAAGTATCGCCTGAACGTCACGAGCATTTCGGACAACGATATTGATTCGCCGAACCTTTCGGTGAGCCAGGGCTATGTCCTGTTGACTGCCGACTTCTTCGGTCCGGACGGCTACCTGCTGTACATCATCGATAAGAACTCGATTTACTCGGGTGGTGCACCCGTCACCGCGCACGAATACATCACCGGGACGAGCCAGCAATCGATGGGCATCCCGGTCGTGTATGACAACACGGACACTCTTTACGTGCTGCAGTCAACGGAGAACAGTTCGAACACACGGGTGATCTTCCACGCGATTACCGATCCGTTCACTTCGTACAACCGGCAAACCGAGTCGGTCACGGTGCAAAACTACAGCTATCCGAACCAACCGCCGCAGAAGGGTTCGTCTTCACGCCCCTTCCTGTTTGAGCCACGCTTCTGGAGCGTGGCGCAGCGCAATGGCAAGGTCTGGGCGGTGCATCACATCAACAACACGCGTGCGCGCGTGCGTTGGTACGAGTTTGAGCTGAATGGTTGGCCAAGCAGCGCCGTCGCACCGAGCGTGCGTCAGTTCGGCAACATCAACCTGGGTGGCGACATTCACACTTACTTCCCGTCGATTCACGTCGATGGTCAGGACAACGCAGCGATCACCTTTGCTCGTTCCGCGCCCAATGAGTACATCTCGATGGGGCGCGTCACGCGCTCGGCCAGCGATCCGCTCAACACCATGCGCCCGGCGCAGGTGGTGCAGGTTTCGAACAACGCCCATACCAGCGGACGTTGGGGTGATTACAGCGGAACTCAAGCAGATCCGACCACCGATGGTGTGTTCTGGGGTCACCATGAGTTCACCAATGGCTCGACCGGCTCGTGGCGGACTTGGGTGGCTCGTTACGACATGCGCCCCGAAGGATTGTTGCTCGCAGAAGATCCGATCACTGCGGGCACGACGCATACGCTCAGCGTGACCGGCGCGACGCCCGGCGCACGCGTGTTCTTTGTGTACAGCACGGACGGCACGGAGCTCACCGAAGTTCCGGCGCTCAGCATCACGCTCTCGGTGAAGAATCCAACGCTGATCAAGTCGGCGATTGCCAATGCAGGAGGAGCCGCCAACATCAGTCGGCCGATTCCGCCTGGCGCCGCAGGCCTGACCGTATGGGTGCAGGCGGCTGAGTTCGGCGAGTCCAGCAACTGGTACTCGACCGTGATTCAGTAAAGCTACCGTGCGAACCTAGCTCGCCATCGCGTGCGGTTGAAAAACACGCATCAGGAGTTCTGCCATCAGGTGGAACTCCTCTTTTCTTGGGCTGCTCTGACGCCACACTAAGCCGATGCGGCGCGCGGGCTGTGGTTCTTCAAACGGGATCATCATGATGCCGGGAAACTCGCCGCGTTGGTTCTGCACAGCCATTTGCGGCAGCAGGGTCGCGCCAATGCCGCTTGCGACCATATGCACCAGCGTATTCATGCTGGTCGCGCGGAAATCATCGATCTCCTGACTCGGTTCGATGCTGCACGCCGCGAAGGCATGCTCGCGCAGACAGTGGCCGTCTTCGAGCAAGAGCAAGTCGAGGCCGTCGAGGTCGGAACGGTGGACGGTCTTTCGCTTGGCGAGAGGGTGGCCTTGCGGAACCGCGAGCACGAAAGGATCTTCGAACAGGAAGTGTTCTTCGGCTCCATCAAGCTCAACATCGAGGGCAAGCAGCAAGAGATCCAGCTGGTGATCATGGAGCTGTTCGACGAGATCATGCGTCTGCCCTTCGTGCAAAAGGAGGCGCAGTTCCGGGTAACGTCGATGAGCTTCGGGCGCGAGTGCTGGCAGCAGATAGGGGGCGACGGTCGGAATCACGCCGAGGCGCAGGGGGCCAGCGAGTGGTTCGCCTTGGGCATGCGCTTCGGTGACAAGATCAGTTGCGGTCTCCAGAGTCAGCCGCGCTCGCGGTAGCAATCGGCTGCCGGCAAGCGACAGTCGCACTTTGCGTCCGTCGCGTTCGAAGAGGCGCACACCGAGCGTCTTCTCAAGCTGCTGAATCTGACTGCTCAGAGCCGGTTGGGTCACGAAACAAGCCTCGGCCGCTGCGCGGAAGCTGCCGTGATCCACGATGCCAGTGAAGTATTCGAGCTGACGCAGGGTCGGAAGATGCATGCGCCTAGTTTATCGGGCAGCGTATCGCGATAGCTTGGGGTGATCGCAAGGCCAAAAAAAAGCGCTGCCGCCTGAGGCGGAGCGCAATCCAGGAGCAGCCGAGGGCCGCTTCCCAGATTCGGACGCCTGCCGGTTCTGGCAGGCGAGACTCTCTTAGGATACCCGCTTGTTCTTGCGAGTTTCTTTGTCTGCTTTCAATCCATCGAGGAATGCCTGCTTATCAGCGGTGCTGAACAGACGGACCTTCGAACCGCATGCGACGCAGAAAGACTCGTCGATGCTTTGCAGAAACCGGACATACTCCCGACAGCTCGGGCAGTACTTCTTAGAGTTGTAGTAGTTGACGCTCGGGTTCATGTTCTGGACCAAATGAGGGCCGAAAGAGCTGGGGGCGAGAAACCCCCTGCAAGAAACATATGGCGGGAACAGGGGTTGCGTTGCTAAATCTCCTCTGAAAATCCTGTCGAGGCCAAGAGTTTTTTAGGAACACGCAAAGGGAATTGGGGTGCGCGAATCGGACCCACAGGGGCCAGTGAACTGGCCTATTTACTTGTAAGGCATGCTGCGAACGATACCCCAGACTTGTTTTCGCGCCTAACTTGACTGGATCGCGATGTCAATTTCGCGGCAGACTTCCGGATCGGACTCGAGAGTCAGCGCGAGGCGAAGTCCGGACAAATCGCCCAGTTTCCCCAAAGCCCAAGCGGCATGACCCCGGACCATCGCCGACGAATCGCCTTGAACAGCCCGGCGCAAAGCGCCCTCGCCGCGACCCAAATTGCCCAGCACGACACAGGCATTGCGAGCCAGCCCAGCCCGACCGGGGCGCTTCAAGGGGCTGCCCAAAAAGTCCTGTTCAAACTGCGCCTCGCTCAATCCGAGTAGGTCCTCAAGGCTGAACTTCGCGAGGGCAGGATGCTCCCCCCATTCCGCGGCATGATCGCCCGCGTGATCGCCAAAGGGGCAGACCTCTAGGCAGAGGTCGCAACCGAAAACCCAGTCGCTCAGTGCCGGGCGGAGCTCAAGCGGGATCGACTCCCGCAGTTCGATCGTCAGATACGAAAGACAGAGACGCGCGTCCATCGACCAAGCTGCGTCGAGTGCGCCGGTCGGGCAAACATCGAGGCAACGTGTGCAAGTTCCGCAAGTCGCCCAGCGGCGTGCGGTCTTGCGATAGCGAGGCAAAGGAACATCAACCAGCAGTTCACCCAACAAGACCCAGGGCCCAAACTCGGGATCAAGTACCAGGGTGTTCTTGCCGCGCCACCCGACCTTGCCGCGCAAGGCCCATTCGCGCTCCAATACCGGTGCAGCATCGGTGCAGGCGCGAAAACGACTGACGATGCCGGCCGCGCGCATTCGCTTGCCCAATCGCTCGAGGCGCTTGCCGATCAGGTTGTGGTAATCGCGCCCGAGCGCGTAGCGCGCGACGCGTCCGCCATCACGAAAGCCGCCCGCCTCGCGGGCATAAGGAAGGGCAACCAAGACCATACTTTGCGCCCAGTCCTTCCAAGCGCGCGGATCTTCCAACAAAGGAGTCACTCCCGAGAGGTAGTCCATCTGCCCGGCCCGACCTTCGGCCATCCATTGCCGCACGCGCGTACGCACTTCACTAGGAAGAACCTCCACGGCTTCGGTCGCACGCACTTCCAAGCCGACTTCTTGCGCAGCTTGATGAAGTATGGCGAGGATTTGACTGTCGCTTGACATGGGGGAAACCCGCAGCCGAGTTCATCGGCTAATGTGCAGTATGGCTTTCTCTCGCGCCCAAGTCCTCTTTCTCATTTCCTGCGCACTCCTTTGGGGCGTCATTTCCTGTTCACGCGCGAACGGATCGGCCTTTGCTCCGCCAGCAGGAGGCAGCGCGCAGATCCCAGCCAGCGACCGGGTTCATATTGACAACCAAGTCAACGATTTGGTCGCAGGAACTTGGCGCTCGATCTACACGGTGCCGACCAACAAGTGGTTGGTGATCACCGACTTTGACACTTCGGTCACGGGTAACGGCGAGATTGCGATAGCCGAACTCATGTTTGAGACCTTGACGACCAAACGCGAGCGCTACTTCGTCAAGCGCGAGTCCGGCTACCATTCCGATAGCGGCATGACCTTCCGGCCCGGCAGCCAAGTGGTGTTCGTCAACCGGGTGATCACCTCGACGGTGATGGATGACATTGGCTATTCCTTCAGCGGCTACCTGCTCGCGGAATAGGTCGCGCAGTCAATCGAACTTAGGCGCTTGCTTCTTCGGTGCGTGGTACCGGTGGCAGCGAGAGTGCCAGCCCCAGTGGCAGCAACAAGAAGGCGGCGCCGATCCAATAGGGCGAGGCGCTTCCGAAGCGCCAGTACAGCAAGCTGCCGAGAATCGGGCCGACCGCGCGACTCAGGCTGCCCATCGAACGGAAGGTTCCAAGTGCCAAGCCTTGCCGATCAGATGGGCAATAACGCGAAACCAATGCGGACAAGCACGGCATAACGAAGGCGCTGCCGACGGCCATGCAGCCGAGCCCGGCGTAGAGCATGCCGCTTGATTGGGCGAGGCCGATCAAGACGAAGCCGGGCAGCGTCAAGGCGAGGCCGAATCGAGCAAGTCGTGCTTCGCCGTACTTCGGTGCCATGCGTCGCACCAGGCCGCCCTGGACAAAGGCGATGACGAAGCCAACGAAAACGAACATCCACGCGAGTTCCTTGTGGCCATAGCCAAGTCGGCCGGCGGCCAGGAAGGTCAAGGTGAACTCGATCGCAGCGAACGCCGTCAGGTAGAGAAAATAGACCAGGTTGGTGCGCACGACGCCGGGGAAAGCGAGCGAGCGCAAGCGGCCAAAGGGGTTGAGGCTGCGTGCGCTGCTGACTTGGCCGCGTTTTTCCGTCGGCAGGGTCTCGGGGAATCGCGTCGCAACCAGCAGCAAGTTCAGAATCGCGAGCGCACAACTCGCGATCGCTGCACCGCTGAACGGGTTCCATCCGAAGCTGCCTGCAGATTCGCGAGCCAGCGCGGCTTGAGTCGGGTCTCCAGAAAATGAGAGGCTCACGAAGATGGCGCCAAGTGCCGGCCCAAGGATGAATCCGAGTCCGATCGCCATGCCAACGATGCCCATGCCTTTGGCACGATCCCGATCGCTGGTTGTGTCGGCGACCGCAGCCGAGGCCGTTGAGATGTTTCCGGCCATGGCGCCGCCGAGCACGCGTGCGATGACAAGCACCCAGAAGCTTGCAGCGAGCGACCAGAGCACATAAGCCAGCACCGTTCCGCTGAGCGTAAACAAAAGCACCGGGCGCCTGCCAATGCGGTCGGAAAGGCCGCCCCAGAAAGTCGCGAAGACGAACTGCAGCAAGCCATAGACCGAACCGAGCAGGCCTCCAAACAGAGTTTGCACCGCGTTGCGGTCTTCGCCGGCGAACTCTTGCAAGCCGCTGACGAGCTTGCCGATCAAGCTGTCGGCTCCTTCCGCCGTGAAGTAGTAATCGAGCATCCCCGGAAAGAGCGGGAAGATGATCGAGAATCCGACGATGTCGAGGAAGACCGTCAGGAAGACGAGGCCAAGAACGGAGCGGGAGCGGTCGGCCATCGGCTTAGGTGCGCAGTTGACTGTAGTCCCAGGTCAGCAGCGCAAGCAACAGGGGCAGGTAAACAATCGACGAAATCAGAACGCCGCGAGCGCGGCGCTGCGTATGACCAAGGCTGAACTGAATCACGTAGACCAGAAAGCCAAGCCCGAGAGTGATCGCACCATACAGATAGACCGTACCGGCAAAGCCGAACACCACCGGCGCAAGGGAGACGATGAACAGCGCGATCGCGTAATGAATCGATTGCCGAGCCGTCGCTCCTTGACGACTATCTCCCGGCAGCATTTTGAGCCCACCGCGTTGGTAGTCCTCTTTGAACATCCAAGCGATCGCAAGGAAGTGCGGAAATTGCCAAAGGAACAAGATCGCGAACAGGATGCCGGCCATCCGGTTCAAGCCCTGGCCGGCCGCCGCCCAGCCGATCAAGAGGGGCATCGCTCCTGGCACTGCGCCAACCACGGTGTTCAGATTGGTGACCCGCTTAAGAGGCGTGTAGATGAAGCAATAGCTCATCAACATGATCACGCCCAACCAAGCCGTCAGCGGATTCAGGAATGCCGCCAGCCAGATCGCACCGCCCACGCCGGTGATGGCCGAGAACCACTTGGCTTGGCGCATGCTGATGCGCCCAGTCGGTAGCGGTCGATTGCGGGTGCGCTCCATGCGCGCGTCGATGTCGACTTCGAGGATCTGATTGATCGCCGCACTTGCCGAACTCATCGCGGTCAGGCCGATGATCAAGTGAATCGCCTGCTCAATGGACAGGGTGCGCGCCGAGGCCATCCAAGCACACAACAAGGCGCCGGTCAGCGAAATGAATTGAATGCGCGCCTTGGAGAGCGCGACCCAATCGCCGAAACTCGCTTGGGCCTGGCTCATCGAGCGCGCCGAGCCTCCAGGGCGAGGTTGGTCGCTGCGGCCATGAGAACGACGCCCAGCACAAGGTGTCCCGTCGCCAGAAGTGTTTGCACCAAGAAGCGACTGCGCTCATCGCTGAGTTCGGTCATCAGCGGGCCGAACAAGAAGGCCCAAGTCGCAAGGCCAAGCCCGAGTTGTAAGCCGACTGTGTGAGCGACCATCTTGGCGGCCTTGAGCAGCTGCGGCGCATCCCGGAAATCGCGCATCGCACGAAAGACGCCGGTCAGCAGCACAGCACTGGCTGTCAGCGCAAGCACAAGGTGACCCGAGAACGCACCGGCTTTGTGGCGCAGGCTCGCCGCAGCCAACAGGTTGAGAAACAGCAAAACGACGCCAAGTGTCGACCAAAGGCGCAGGCGTGCCTCGGCGGAATCGCTCGGGCGGGGATCTGCAAACCCTGTCCAGCTTGGATTGCTGCGTTTCACCAACACCACGATCGCAACGATCACGACTTGCGCGCCCATCGCGTGGATGATCGCGCCACCTTGGGTATTGCCCAGAACGCGGAAGGCGCCCAGCACACCTTGCACAATGATCAGAGCCAGCACCAAACTCGTCAGCTTGACCAGGTCTTTGCGCTTGCGGGCTGCAACCAGCACACAAACGATGGAAAGGAGGCCGACCAAGGCTCCGGCTTGGCGGTGCGTGTGTTCAAGTGCCGAGCCTGCACCGTAATCCTGGGCCAAACTCCCGTAGAAGAAGTTGAACAGACTCTGGCCGTTGATGTTGGGCCAGGTCGGGTAAGCCATGCCCGTTTCCGTGCTGGTCACGACGCCGCCGATTCCCACGGTGAGCAGGACCGTCATGATCAGCGTCGCGAGCGCCCAACGATGCAGCGCGACGGATGGAAGCGAAGTGCTCATCGCGACAAGGACCTCAGGTAATGGGTCAGATCGGAGATTTCGCTCGGCTGCAGGGTGTTCTGGTAGCCGGCCATGGGCGTGCCCGCGACCCCGAGAGCAATGCTGCGGTAGACCTCTTCCGGCGAAGCACCGCCGTGGAAAGATCCGTAACTGAAATCGGCGGGGCGAACCGGGTTGCCCCAAACGTCGCGCAAGAGCCAACCAAGTTCCGGGTCCCAGGCGCCGAGGCCGCGGCCCTTGCCGTCCTCGCCATGGCACAGGCTGCAACCCGCCCGAGCGCTGGAATAAAGGGCATTGCCTCGTGCAATTGCTTCGACGGTCTCGCTTTCGGGGGCGGCCTTCAAGGCCAAGCTACCCGCGTTGCGCCAATCCGCAGCGACCGCGTCACTTGCGACCTGGCTGGCCTGCAAAATGCGAAACTCAACTTCGGTTTCTGCGGCGCTCTCGTCGGAGGGCAAAGCCGCAAGTGCACTGCCAACCCGTGTTTCCACGGCGCCGCGCATCAGGAGGTACTGAACATAATCGTTTAACTGCACGCGCTCGATGGGATCGAGCTGGGCGAAGGAAGCCATCGCAGTGGAAGCAATGCCCTGTTCCAAGACGCGATGCAGATCGGCACGCAGTGGCGCGGCGTTGCCAGGCGTACTCTTGAACTTGGTGAAGCCGAGGCTGAAGTCGCGAGGCCGCGGCAACAAGATCTTCGCGGTTTGGGTTTCGGCGTCGCCACGCACCCCATGGCAATGCTGACAGTTCTCCGCGTAAGAGCGACGGCCCGCGGTAAGCCGCTCGGCCAGGTTAAGCGCTTCGATTTCGACCGCGAGCTGCGCCTGAGCGGGATCGCTGCGGTCCCAGTCATCGGCGTAGAGGTCTTGCCAACTCTCCGGCAGCTTCGGCTCGGCGTGCGGCCCGAACTCATGTTCAAGAGTCGCGACCAGCAACTCTTGCGTCATCTCGGAAAGATCCAGCGCACGCGTGCGGGCGCTGAGAGCCGGCCCATCGGCGGGTGCGACCGAACTTCCACTGACCATCAAGGCGAGGCCAAGGAAGGTTGCGGCGCCGGTTGCGGCAAGTCCGCCTCGATCGCGTGGGTGGAGCTTCATGACGGCTTGGTCGCGACGGCCTGCGCGTAGGAATCGGTCCAGACGTAGAGGATGAAGTAGATCAAGACTCCGCTAACGCTGACAAAAAGCCAAATCGGTGCGGTGATCTTGGCCCACTTGCGATGCGACTCGCGTCGGTCTTGAAACCCTAGGTAGGCGGTGCGGATCGCCAAGAAAGGCACTGCCGCAGCAAGAACGGTATGCACCAAGAGCATGGCGAGGTAAGGCGTCTTACCCCACTCTGCGCCGGCGTATTTGACCGTCAAGCCGACCGTTGCGTGGTGCGTGACATAGCTGATCAGAAACAAGGTCGAAACCACCAATGCTCCGATCATGAGCTTCTTGTGCGCGTCTTCCCGACCTTGTTTGATCTTGATCAAGCCGGTCACAAGCAGCACAAATGCAAAGCCATTGAGGCAGGCATTCAGGGTCGGGAGAAAAGGTAGGTCCATCAACGGTCCTCTTTCAGCAGGTAATCCACGACGGCATCCAGTCGAGGGTGATCGTCTTCGTCAAAGACATCAAACCAACCCCGCAGGCCGCGCTTCCGATCCAGCACGAGCACGCGCGAGCTATGTAAGATGTCGCCACTTTCATCCATCTGCGCTGCGACGGCTTCTAGAAAACTCTGTTCCGAGAGTTCGACAATCGTCTCGCGCTCGCCGGTCGCGAGTACCCAACGATCCGTGGGCAGCCCGCGCGCTTCGCGGTAGGCACGCAGCACCTCGGGCGTGTCAAAGCCGCCGTCGACAGTGATCGACAAGAAGTGCACATCCTCTTCGTCGGCCCACCGCTGATAGACCTCGTGGACCCTATCCATGAGCATCGGGCAAATGGTCGGGCAACGCGTGAAGAAGAAGTTGACCACCCAAATCTGACCGTCGAGCTCAGCTTCGGTGAAGGTACGACCTTGCGACGAGTCCAGTTGGAAAGCCTGGACGGCAGGAAGATCCTGGAGTCCATCGGGTGGGCGCGAACACGCGGCAAGCGTGATTCCGAGCAGGCCGGCTGACGCCAAAACAAGCGAGGGGAGACGCACGAGCAAGTCCAATAGGATACGGCCGTGGGCAACTCCTTCCTTCTTCTCGGCGTGGCCGGTGCCGCGGGCACTTGGGCACGCGTCGGACTCAGCCATGGCCTGACGAATTACACCGGGTGGAGCTTCCCCATCGGCACCCTTGCGGCCAACCTCCTCGGCAGCTTCCTGTTTGGCTGCATCTGGGCAGCCGCCGAAGATGCCCAACTTCTCAGCCCCGAAACCCGTCGCATTCTCTGCATTGGCTTCCTCGGCGCTTTCACTACCTTCTCGACCTTTGCCTTCGACAACGGGCAGGCCCTCCGCAGCGGCGATTACACCACCCTGGGCCTCAACCTCCTCCTCAATAACGCCCTCGGCATCCTGGCCGTCCTAGCAGGCCTCAAACTCATCACCCAGCTCCGCTAATCCCCACCAACCCTGGCCGGTAAAAAGGATCGCAGAACGAGGCCCGAGCCCTGTGGCCGGAGCCGCTGCGCGACGTTCGCTTAGGCTGCGGGCTTCGCCCGCAGATGCGCTCACTTTGCGCGCAGCGGCTCCGGCCACAGGGCTCGGGCCTCGTTCTGCGATCCTTTTTACCGGCCAGGGTTGGTGGGGATTAGCGGAGCTGGGTGATGAGTTTGAGGCCTGCTAGG